>NZ_JBFTZE010000008.1:0-286326 GCF_056406935.1 Pseudomonas sp. P1_A1
CTGCAACCTGCAACCTTGTAATGCGAAGTCCGACTTGTCGGCTTCTCGATACTCTTCGTGGTGGGCAATGAGGCGGGGGAGCCTCTCTACAGACAAGGTCAGGAGCAAGTCCTGCCTTCAGGAGCGGTCGGCCTCCCCCAGAAACACATCTTTGAGACAACACCGAGGAGCTTAGCTGCTCTCGCCGGGTGTTCGGCCAACATACAAGGAGCTGGCGCGGCCTGCGATCTTTTGATCTACCGCTTCAAACCTTCAACACCAACTTCCCGAAATTCTCGCCGCTGAACAACTTCATCAGCGTCTCCGGGAATGTTTCCAGTCCCTCGACGATGTCTTCCTTGCTCTTGAGCTGCCCCTTGGCCATCCAGCCGGCCATTTCCTGCCCGGCAGCGGCGAACTGCGCGGCGTAATCCATCACCACGAAGCCTTCCATCCGCGCGCGGTTGACCAGCAACGCCAGGTAATTGGCCGGGCCTTTGACCGCTTCCTTGTTGTTGTACTGGCTGATGGCACCGCAAATCACCACCCGTGCCTTCGTGTTCAGGCGGCTCAGCACGGCGTCGAGAATATCGCCGCCGACGTTATCGAAATACACGTCGACGCCTTTCGGACACTCACGCTTGAGGCCGGCGGTGACGTCTTCCTTCTTGTAGTCGATGGCACCGTCAAAACCCAGCTCATCGATCAGGAACTTGCACTTGTCCGCGCCGCCGGCGATGCCGACCACCCGGCAACCTTTGATCTTGGCGATTTGCCCGGCAATGCTGCCCACCGCGCCGGCCGCACCCGACAACACCACGGTGTCACCGGCTTTCGGCGCGCCGACATCGAGCAGGGCGAAGTAGGCGGTCATTCCGGTCATGCCCAGCGCGGATAAATAACGCGGCAGCGGCGCCAGTTTCGGATCGACCTTGTAGAAACCTCGTGGCTCGCCAAGGAAGTAATCCTGTACACCCAAGGCACCGTTGACGTAGTCCCCCACGGCAAAGCCCGGATTGTTCGAGGCGATGACTTTGCCTACGCCCAATGCGCGCATGACTTCGCCAATGCCGACCGGCGGGATGTAGGACTTGCCCTCGTTCATCCAGCCACGCATGGCCGGGTCCAGGGACAGGTATTCGTTCTTGACCAGGATCTGACCTGCCGCAGGCTCGCCGACCGGTACTTCTTGATAGGTGAACGTCTCGCGGGTAGCTGGCCCCACGGGACGTTTGGCGAGCAGGAATTGGCGATTGGTCTGGGTAGTCATGGCAGGCACTCAAGGTGAATGAAGTCTTGTTGATAGACCTTCATGGACGATGCTGCAAGGTTGGCTGACACGGCGAATGCACATCGATCCAGTGCAGTGATAGTCAGGGCGGCAGTTCCATCACTGCCACTCATGGGCGCCCAACCGGCCTTCTGATAGTGCTGCCGTGTCACAGGGCGCTGTGGCTAACTGAAAACACGTGACTCCCCACATTCTTCTCTTCGAGGACATAACAATGAGCATGACGTTTTCCGGCCAGGTCGCCGTTGTGACGGGCGCGGCCAATGGGATTGGCCGCGCCACCGCTTTGGCGTTCGCCGCCGAAGGGTTGAAAGTGGTGGTGGCCGATCTGGACGTGGCCGGTGGTGAAGGCACTGTGGCGCTGATTCGCGCCGCCGGCGGTGAAGCGACCTTCGTGCGCTGCAATGTCACTGTGGAAAGCGATGTAAAAAATCTGATGGACGAGGTCGTGAATACCTACGGCCGTCTCGACTATGCCTTCAACAATGCCGGCATCGAAATCGAGAAAGGCAAACTGGCCGAGGGCACGCTCGATGAGTTCGACGCGATCATGGGCGTCAACGTCAAAGGTGTCTGGTTGTGCATGAAGTATCAGTTGCCATTGCTGCTAGCCCAGGGTGGCGGCGCGATCGTCAATACCGCTTCGGTCGCCGGCCTGGGGGCTGCGCCGAAGATGAGCATCTACGCCGCCTCGAAACATGCGGTGATCGGCCTGACCAAGTCAGCGGCCATCGAATACGCCAAGAAAAAGATTCGCGTGAATGCCGTGTGCCCTGCGGTGATCGACACCGACATGTTCCGTCGTGCCTATGAAACGGACCCGAAGAAGGGCGAGTTCGCCAATGCCATGCACCCTGTCGGACGTATCGGCAAGGTCGAGGAGATTGCCAGCGCGGTGCTGTACCTGTGCAGCGACGGCGCGGCGTTCACCACCGGTCATTCGCTGGCGGTGGATGGTGGGGTTACGGCGTTTTAATCAGGCATTCGGATATACCTGCTTTTGTGGCGAGGGAGCTTGCTCCCGCTTGAGTGCGCAGCACTCACAAAAATTGGCAATGGTTGCCAGATTATTGGGGCCGCTACGCAGCCCAGCGTCGGAACGCCGCCCGGAGCAAGCTCGCTCGCCACAGGTTTCTCAGTATTGCGCACACTGCCATCGGTTCCCTGAAAACATCGGGCATTGTGTTTCAAATGGTTAGAACCGACGGTTTTGGCGGTTTTGTCGCACATCTTGTCGAGCCCTCCTGTGATTAACTGTTTTCCGCAAAACAGACAGGAGTTTGCTTGCTCATGGAGTTGAGAATCGATCGACAGGCATTGGTGCCGGTCGTGCAGCAAATCGTCGACGCGATGGCCGACTGGCTCCATCGTGGCGAGGTGTCGCCGGGGACGCGTTTGCCTTCCGTGCGGCAAATCGCGCGGATCAATCTGCTCAGCCAATCCAGTGTTGTCGAGGCCTGTGAACGGTTAGTCGCTCAAGGGGTACTGGCCACGCGTAGCGGGGCGGGTTTCTTTGTCGCGGCAACGGCGCTTGCCGCTCACGGGCAACGGGATTTTTCCTGGTTCGAGGGGGTTGAGCAGCAGAGTGGCGTCGCGGGTGAACTGAAGCTGGGTTGCGGCGGATTACCCGAAAGCTGGCGCGAGACTGACGACCTGAGCTATGCCATACGCCAGGTCAGCCGCACCGACATGGCCGGTTTGTTCAACTACAGCACACCGCTGGGCCTGCTTGCCCTGCGCCAACAGATCCTCAAGCGGCTGAAACAGCTGGATATCGCGGTGGATGAAAGTCGAATCCTCACCACGGCAGGTGCCAGTCATGGGCTCGACCTGATCGTGCGCACGTTGTTCAAACCGGGCGATTGCGTGGTGGTGGAGAACCCCGGTTATTCGATGCTGTTCGATCTGCTCAGGCTGCATGGGGTCAGCATGATCGAAGTCCCACGAACACCTCACGGACCCGACACTGAAGCACTTCAGTCACTGTTGCTGAAGTACAAGCCCCGTGGCTTGTTCATCAACAGTTTTTATCACAACCCCACCGGCAGCAGTTTGACCTTGGGCGTGGCTCGGCAGGTTCTGCAGCTGGCCAGAAAGCATGGCGTGCTGGTGATCGAAGACGACGTCTATGCGGATTTGCACCGCGGTCCCGGTACGCGTCTTGCGGCACTGGGTATCGATGACAACGTGATCTACGTCGGCAGCTACTCCAAAACCCTCAGCAGTTCGTTGCGGGTCGGTTTTGTCGTGGCGGGTGCCGACGTCATTTCGCGACTGGCCAAGGTCAAGATGATCAGCAGCATGGGCGCTTCGCGGTTTTGCGAGTCAGTGTTGGCTTGTCTATTGGCCAGTGGCGCCTATCGCAAATTGGTGCAGCGCCAGCGCCAGCGTTTAAGCACCGACAGGGACGCGGCCTTGCAGGTGCTTGAAGACGCGGACTGGGAGGTTTTCGGCAAACCCGCAGGTGGCCTGTTCATCTGGGCACGATCGCGCAAGTCCGACGCCGTTCAGGTGCAGGTTCAGGCGCGACGCTTCGGCATCCTGCTGTCTTGCGCAACGGCATTCAGCCCCACCGGCCAGGCTCATGACTGGCAGCGCATCAACGTTGCCTATGCCTGTGATCCTCGTGCTCGGGCATTTTTTCAGGCTACGGCCCGGGATCGACCTCAAGCGTTCTGAAAACGACGCTGGCGTAGCTTTTGGCCATTATTCAGACGCCAGAGACTTGTGTTGGCACAAGCCCGTTGCGAATCTGCATCCACAGACAATGGCAGGGGACTAAGCGCAATGATTTCGGCCGTGCAAGGACGTTTTGCCAACCTCGGTATGGCGAAAAAACTGGGTGTCGGGTTTGTACTGGTGCTGCTGTTGACAGCCCTGGTGGCGGCCATTGGCGTATGGTCCCTGCAAACCATCAGTCATCGCTTCGACGGGCTCAAGCAGATGTCGTCGCTCAACAGCGGTTTGCTCAAGGTGCGTCTGCTTGAGCAGGAGTACGCCTTGCGCGGCGACCCGAAAATCGTGGATGCCTTGCATGCGGGGGTGGACGCGCTGATCGCGCTGGCGACCGAGCTCAAGGCACAGTCCGCGGCCAACGTGCCGGTCATGAATGACGTCGAACAGTCTCTGGGGGCTTATCGCAAGGCCTTTGACGAGTTCGTCTCGCTGAGTCAGGCCAAGGACCTGGCACTGGAAATGGCCAGTTGGTCGGTGTCCAGCGTGGCCAATAACCTGGATGTGCTGCAGGCCGGGCTTAGCGATGATGGCGCCTATGCCTTGAAGGAATCCGAGGGCAAGGACGGCGCGCAATTCATCGAGCAGGCGAATCAGGTCAGCCAGGTCTCGCGACTGATGTTGCAGGCCATGAACGAAGCGCACGTACGCCTGGATCAGAGCCGCAAGGGCGACGACAGTGCCGGGCAAGGCAAGATCGAGCAAGCCGACCAGGCGCTGGCCCAGGCCGAGCAGTTGAAAGCCACGGTAAAGGATGAGGGTTACCAGACGGTCCTCAATGAAGTGTCCGGTCATATCGGCAGTTTCACTGAAAAACTCGCCGAGTACACCGGCCTGTTGGCGCAGGAAAAGACTGTCTCCGAGCAACTCCACCAGCGCGCCGCGCAAGTGGTAGAGCGGGTGGATCAGGCTTACGCTGCCGAAGACCGGTCGATGCAGGCAGAGCTGAAAAAGAACTCGCTGTTGATCATCGGTTCCTCGGCGCTGGCCTTGCTGGTCGGGCTGATTGCCGCGTGGGTGATTACCCGATTGATCGTCGCACCGTTGCGCAGTGTGATCCGTGTCGCCCAGCAGATCGCCGCGGGGGATTTGAGCGCGACGATTGAGGTGACCCGCCGTGACGAGATCGGCCAGTTGATGCAAGCCATGCAGCAAATGGGCGCGGGGCTCAGCAGCATCGTCAGTGGTTTACAGGCTGGTATCGAACAGCTGGCAAGCTCTGCGCAATCGCTGTCGGCGGTGACCGAGCAGACCAACCTTGAAGTCAGCAGCCAGAAAGAAGAAACCGAGCAGGTCGCCACCGCGATGAACCAGATGACCGCCACGGTGCATGACGTCGCACGTAATGCGGAGGAGGCCGCCCAGGCGGCGCAGACGGCCGACGGCAAGGTCGAAAGCGGTCAGCAGGTGGTGCGCCAGAGCATGGCGCGGATCGAGCTACTGGCGGACTCGGCCACCTCGGCCAGCTCCAGCATCGAAAGTCTCAGTGCAGAAATCCAGAACATCGGCACGGTGCTCAGCGTGATCAAAAGCGTTGCCGAGCAGACCAACCTGTTGGCGCTCAATGCGGCCATCGAGGCGGCGCGGGCCGGTGAGCAGGGCAGGGGCTTTGCGGTGGTGGCCGATGAGGTTCGGGCGCTGGCCAGGCGAACCCAGCAATCGACCGAGGAAATCGAACGTCTGGTCAGTGCCTTGCGCTCGGCAGCGCAGTCGTCGGTGCAGCAGATTCAGAGCAGTGGCGAGTTGGTGAAACTGGCGGTAAGCGATGCGTTGCAGACCGAAAGTGCGTTGGGGAGTATTGCGGCGGCGGTGTCGCTGATTCAGCAGATGAACCAGCAGATTGCGGCGGCTGCGGAGGAGCAGAGCTCGGTGGCCGAGGAGATCAATCGCAGCGTCACGAGCATTCGCGCCAGTGCGGATCAGTCTTCGTTGGCGATGCAGGGCAATGCGGCGTCGAGTATCGAGCTGGCGCAGTTGGGAAGTGAGTTGAGGGGGATGGTGGGGCATTTCAAGCTGTAGCAGCTGCTGAAGGCTCGGGCTGCGTCCGGATGATCCATTGATTCGGCGGCCATCAATCCCAACGCAAAAAAAAGCCACCTGACCCGGTGGCTTTTCAGCATTTGCATGATCAGTCGTAGATCACTTTCTTCTTCCAGTCGGCATCAGCCTCGACGTCTTTGAGCCCTTCAGTCAGTTGGTTCACTTCGCCTTCAACCGGGGCGATCTTGTCCATGACCTGATCGTTGGCGCGAGCCAGGAGTTTCTCCAGGTACTCGAGTTGTTCGCTGTAGACCTGGGGCTCCGGCTGTTTACGCAGGTATTGCACGCCGCGTTCGAAGGCCAGTCGGGCCTGGCCTGGCTGGTTTTGTTGCAGGGCATGCTGGCCGAGGTTGTTGAAGAACTCGATGTGCAGCAGGACCAGGATGTGGCGGACCTCGCGGATCCAGTGCTTGGCTTCGTTGGTCGGCAGGTAGCCGTCCTGTGCGGCACGGGTGATCTGGCCATGCAGGGCTTCGAGCAGGAAGCGCACGTCTTTGGCCTTGGCTTCGGTCTGGATCGGTGCCGGCGGGTTGTTGACCGGGATCGATTCGCCTTGGCCAACCAAGGCACTGAGCTCGGTAATCCGTGGCTTGAGCGTGGGGCTGGTTTTTTCCAGGTTGAGCAGGCGCTGGCAGACGTTCAGTTCCAGACGGGTCAATAGCAACTTGAGCGCGGGTGTCATGAACTGACCGGGAAAGGTCTCGGTGATTTCGCCGCAGCGACGCAGGCGGTCGTTGAGTTCAACCTTGGTGCGGGCTTTTTCCAGCTTATTGTTTTCCACCACATGGTTCATGTAGCCAATGGCGATCAATAGTGCGATCCCGGCTACGACTAGCAGGGTGATCATGAGTGGTGTCACCGGTAAGACCTCTTTATAGGGTTCGCGTGCGAGTCGAGTGTAGTGGCTTGGCATATGGGCGCATAGGGCCGCTCGACGAGTGAATCGGCTATAGCTCTTCTTATATCGGCCGCAATGCCGCTTCTATAAGTAAATAGCGTGCGAGGCGCACATTGCCATCATCTCGGCATGGACTATAGCGTCTTGGTGGATGCCAGAATATAGGCGCCAAAGGTCAGGTGACACAAAAGCCTGAATCGCTGCCAAAAGCAGGGCGAAGTCATTGATTTAAATAAATTTATATCTGGGGGTTGACGACCCCTCAATCCATCCATAGAATGCGCGCCACTTACAGCGTAAAGCACACAGCGAAACGCGGTAGGGAGTGAATGTTGTACGTGTGTCCCCTTCGTCTAGTGGCCTAGGACACCGCCCTTTCACGGCGGTAACAGGGGTTCGAGTCCCCTAGGGGACGCCAATGCGGGAATAGCTCAGTTGGTAGAGCACGACCTTGCCAAGGTCGGGGTCGCGAGTTCGAGTCTCGTTTCCCGCTCCAAATTCAAAAAACGCCGCTCATTTGAGCGGCGTTTTTTTTGCGCGTAAAAAAACCTGCCTCAACTTCCAAGGCTCTGCACCAGGCTTTCGAGTGCTTCAATGGTTGTATCTTCCAGTGGCGGTTGCGCTGCTACCGCTCTAAGTTGGCTGGCCAAACGGTATTCGCTGGGCGTGCAGTTGACGAACTGCTTGAAGGCGCGGGCGAAGTAGGAAGGATCCTTGAAGCCGGCCTCATAGCCGATGCTGGTAATCGGCATCTGGCTGTTGTCCAGCAGTTGTTTGGCGAAACTCATGCGCTTGTCCAGGATGTAATCGGTGAAACCGACGCCATTGGCTTCCTTGAACAGACGGCTGAAACGAAAAGTCGTCATGCCGCAGCGCTTGGCCAACTCCCTCTGATCGATGCTGTCCCGAAAGTGCTGGTCGATGTACAGCATGATATGGCTCAGCGCCTGGTGTTTTTGGTGCCCGGAGGTCAGGCGGATGCTATCTGGCAGAGTGGGCGAGTGGTCGATCAGCAATGTCTTGTCCTGACCGGCATTGCGGCGCAATTCGCAGAGCTGCATCAGTGCCGTCAGGTAGCGCTTCCTCTCGGCGTTGGTGAGCGGGAGCACCATGTATTCCCAGACACTGGAGCGCATCGCCCAGACGGCCAGTTCTTCTGAGTGCTGCACGGTGAACATGGTAATCGGGATGGTAGGGGTGGTGCGTTTGATCTCCAGCAACAACCTCAAGCCGGGAGTGTCGGGGCGATCGAAATGGATGCAGATCATGTCTGCCTGTTCCCCGCTGGGCAGCCCGGAATTTTTCGCCAGTTTGCAGTCGCAAGTGTCCTCGAACTGCGCGATGAGTTCCTTCGTGGAACGATCGTGAGTCAGATCGAACCATAGCAGCGATGGCCTTCTGGTCATGTTGGACGTCATGTCTCTACTCTGCGGTTCTACGGGCCCCTCTTCGCTGAGTAGTATTGCTAACGTGCTATCACTTTGCAGATTAAATACTGATAAAAAAGATGAGCTTTAGGTCTATCCGCTCTATGCGTTGCCTGGAAGTCAGTCCTGGGCAACTGTCTGTTGGCGTGTAGTCGACGCACCAGGTGTCAGCCGCTCGTCGCTTGTAAATCGAAGTCAGCGGTATTCGCGAGCCATCCCTTGTTTTACCCCTCCTGCTACTTCTGCACTGGCCAATGACTGCACTTGGCAGCGCCCGCAAAAAAGTCCTAGTGATGTGCAAAATCTTCCTAACGCCCATGCCTTGCTCCTGACTAGGGTTGCATCAGGCAGTGCAGAACGTACTGCCTTCCGGAAAAAACAACATTCGAGTGAGGTGGGCAAAATGATCATTCAAGCAATCAAGGCTTCGGTAGTGAAGTTCGCCAAAGATGAAGATGGCCTGACCATTGTGGAATACGCGGTAGCCGGCGGACTGATTACGGTAGCTGTGGCCGCAATGTTCACTCTTTTGGGCGGTGCCGTGAACACCAGGATCACAGCGCTGTGCGCCGCAGTTAAAGGTGCTGCCTGCTGATAGGGCCACTCACGGTGGGGGGACGTGGCGATGTCCATGGAACAACCGGTTGTTACTGTTTCGATGATAGAGCAATCGGGCAACTCAATGGACTTCGCGCTGTCCCCCGCCAATGTACTTTCTGAGTCATATGACCGCTGAAGTGAGGTACACAAAATGAATCTGCAAACAATCGGAACTTCGATAAGTAAGTTCGCCAAAGATGAAGATGGCCTGACCATTGTGGAGTACGCGGTGGCCGGGGGGTTAATTACCGTAGCTGTTGCCGCAATGTTCGTTCTTTTGGGCGGTGAGGTGAACACCAGAATCACAGCGCTGTGCGCTGCGGTCAAAGGTGCTGCCTGCTAACGATAGTTCTGGTAGGGGAGACGCGCCGTGTCCATGGAATTGCTGGTGTCGACTGTTTTACTGCTAGGACTATTGGGCGTGGCGGTGGTGAGCGATCTGTTTCGCCACCGTATCCCCAACGCGCTGGTCCTGTTGGGCCTTGCCCTGGGATTAGCCGGTCAGACTTATTCAGGTGGCATCAGTGGATTGGGTGACAGTCTACTGGGCATCCTGATCTGTTTTGGGCTGTTTTTGCCCATGTATGCATCGGGTGGCATGGCCGCCGGCGATGTCAAGTTAATGACCATGGTCGGCAGTTTTCTACCGTTTCATTTTGCATTGTGGGCTGCCTTATTCAGCCTGATAGCCGGTGGCGTGTGCGGTTTTCTGATAGTCCTGGTGCGCGGTCAATTGCGTCAGACCTTCGGGCGCTATTGGCTGATGCTGAGGGCGCAGGCCTATCTGGCGCCAACTTCGGATGAAGTAGCCGGCAAGCCTTTTCCTTATTCGATTGCAATCTTGATAGGCACTTTGAACAGCGTCTACTGGCAACTGGTTGCCGGTGGATTGGGAGGTTAGTCATGCACGTCATTGTCGATAGTGATGCCTACTCCAGCGATCGGGAAGCGGTGCAACGACTGGCTCCTCAGCCGTGCACAATCCGCGAGACGGGTCTGACAGACAGTTTTCTCGGTGAGTTGGTATGCAAGCATTTGTACGACGCCGGCGTGCTGGACATGCCGCGGCTGGTGGAGCGCCTGGCGCTGACCGGTGCTGTACTTGAAGAGGTCCTGGCGTTCCTGCGCAAGGATGGCCGTATCGAAGTGCTTGGCCAGATGGGCCAAACGGCTGGGCAGATGCTGCGTTATAGCCTGACCGAACGCGGTCGCAGTGCCGCCCGCGATGCCCTGTCGCGTAGCGGCTATATCGGTGCGGCGCCTTTCCCGGTGAGCACCTACCGTTCCCTGATCAAAATCCAGACCATTCACCATGGTCGCATCGGCTCGAGCGATATGCACAAGGCCCTTACCGGCGTAGTGCTCACCGAGGGCATGCTCGATCAACTGGGTGTGGCCCTGAACTCCGGGCGCGCAATCATGATTTATGGCCCCGCAGGTACCGGCAAGACCTATGTCAGCAGTCGGCTGATTCGTCTGTTCGCCGAGGCCATCTGGGTGCCGCATGCCATCGTGATCAATGAGTCGGTGATCGAGATCTATGACCCGCAGGTGCATCAGCGTCTGGATGACAACAGTCAACCGAACAATCTGATGCTCAACGAAGGGATCGATCGTCGACTGCTGTGCTGCAAACGCCCGATCGTTATTACGGGCGGTGAGTTGAGCATGGAACAGCTGGACGTTCGCTATGACCCTTTCTCCCGTCAGTACCAGGCCGCCTTGCAGCTCAAGGCCAGCAATGGTCTGTTCATCATCGATGACATGGGACGCCAGCGCATGGCCCCCGCCGAGCTGTTGAATCGCTGGATCGTCCCGATGGAAGAGAAACGCGACTTCCTCAACCTGGGCGGCGGTCGGCATTGCGAGCTGCCGTTCGATCTGATTCTGGTGTTCTCCACCAACCTCAATCCCCTGGAGCTGGCCGATGAGGCCTTCCTGCGCCGGATTGGCTACAAGCTGCAGTTCGGTTACCTGAAGCCTGAGGAGTACGAAAAGATCTGGCGTCAGGAATGCGAGCGTCTGGGCATTTCTTTTGACCCGCTGCTGCTGCGTTATGTACTGCAAAGGCTTTATGCAAGTGAAGGCATGCCCCTGGTGCCTTGCCATCCCCGCGATCTCCTGAACATGGCCCTCGACCGTCAGCGTTATATGGGTGGTACCGGGGCCTTGTCGCCACAAGAGTTGGAATGGGCCTGGCACAACTATTTCGTCCAGCTCGACTTTCTTTGATACGGAGATACTGACATGAGCTCTCGTACTCTTCCCCTGATAGGCGTTTCCCTGGTCATGGGCCTTGGTGCTGCATGGATGGCCGACTCCTGGCTGAGCGCCCGGCTCAATGCCACCCCGGATGACCATCTTCGAAGCGTGGTGGTCGCCACGGTAGAGATTCCCTTCGGGCAGATGGTCGAGGCCCAACAGGTCACGACCGTGCGCATGCCCATGGACACGATCCCGGACGATGCTCTCGATTCCAGCGACAAGGCCGTGGGCAAGATCGCAACGTTCGACATCTTGCGTGGCGACGTCATGCGTGGCGCACGTCTGAGTGAGCACTTGGGCGGCAGTACCCTGGCCTCTCTGATTGCCACAGACAAACGTGCCATATCGGTACGCGTGGATGATGTGGTCGGTGTGGGCGGATTCCTCCTGCCAGGTAATCGGGTCGATGTACTGGCGACCAAAACCACAAGTGCCGGCAGTAACAGCGCGGTGTCCAGGACCATCCTCGAGAACTTGCGAGTGCTGGCGGTGGATCAGACGGCAGGTACCGACAAGACCCAACCGGTGGTGGTGCGCGCAGTGACGCTGGAGATGACGACCGCCGAGGCTGAAACCCTGGTCACGGCGCAAACGGAAGGGAAACTGCAACTGACCCTGCGCAACCCGCTGAACTCCGAGAAAAAAATCGTGACCGCCGCGCCAGTTGCACCGGCCCCCATGGTTGTGGCCGCCGCCCCGGTGCAAAAACGCGTGGTGCCACGTGGCGACGGTGGCGGAGCTCTCACCATCATCCGCGGGATCCAGACCAGCGTTGTGAAAGTTCGTTGACAGGGCGGTAGGGGTGCTTGGGCACCAAGGTATTGGCGGAGCCGATCCGGATCAGTATCGGCAAAGAGGGCTTGATGATGAATCTTCGTATTCAGCGGCCGTTCACTGCGACGCCAAGGCGCCAGGAAGGAGCGGTGAGCGTATTGATGGTGTTCGCGTTGGCGGCGATTGCCATGATGGCGGCGTTGGCCCTGGATGGCGGACACTTGATGCTGAACAAAACGCGCCTACAGAATGCGGTGGATGCCGCCGCCCTGAGTGGCGCCAAAACCCTGAGTCAGGTGGAAGGTGCTGCCAACATGGCCAGCACGACGCGCACTGCCGCGCTCAATACGTTGACGCAAAATGCCAATGCCACGGGCAACAACGAATTGGCAACGGCTGTCGCCGGCAACCCAGGCACCTTTGCGGTGGTGGAACTTTCCAGCAGCGTCTATGGCCCGTTCTCTTATCCTGGGCCGGCAAATGCCAAATATGTTCGGGTATCGGTACCGAACTATAGCCTGACAGGATTTTTCTGGGGCGTCGTACAGGCATTCGGTGCCGTGGGCAGCAAAGCGGTGGCGGCGATCGCCACTGCTGGACCTAGCCCTACCAGCCCTTGTGATCTCGCACCTTTGATGGTCTGTGGTGACCCGACTAAATACGACCCGGCCGCTGGCATGTTCTGGGGATTCAAGTTTGGTGATTTGCAGGTATTGAAGACGGCTGCCGGTAATTCGTCCCCTATAGGCCCAGGCAACTTTCAATTGCTCGATTTTGGCTCGGGCGGCAGTACGGTCAGGGATGACCTGGCAGGAGGTGGCGAGGTTTGTCGCAACGTGGGGCAAAACGTCCAGACTGCTCCTGGTAACAAGGTCGGCCCTACCTCTCAAGGTTTGAATACGCGCTTCGGGATCTACAACGGCCCGGTCAGCGCCTCGGACTATCCGCCAGACCTGGTGACCACGTCGAGCAACCCCGCGATCACTTACGACGACTCGGTCAACCCGCCACAAATGAAATACAAGGGGCAGACCGTCGTCTCGAGCAGCGGCAATCTCACTGCGGGCAGTGACGCGATATTTGACTACAACGACTGGCGTACGAGCACTGCCGCGTGTGTGGCAGGGTCCGGCAGCGGCTGTCAGAGCGGTGGGGTGTTCGAGCGCCGGATGCTGAAAATAGTGGTTGGCAACTGCACCGGCAAACAGGGCGGTTCTACCTCGATCCCCGTCCTGGGTTTTGGCTGCTATTACGTGGTGCAGCCAATGAGTGGCGGCGGCACGGACTCGCAGATCTTCGGCCAGTTTGTGAAAGAGTGCGAAGGCGACAACGTGCCCAGCCCTACACCGGCAAACGATTCCGGCCCACAGATCATCCAGCTCTACAAAACCTATATCAATGGCAGCGGCACTCCGAGCACGGACTCGTAGGAGGCGTCATGAGACTTCACGCATTCAAACGACCACAGGCCCAGCAAGGCGTGGCACTGGTGGAATTCACCCTTGTCTTGCCGATACTGCTGCTGTTGTTGCTGAGCCTCGGCGAATTCGGCCGAATGTTTTATCAGTACAACGTTCTGCTGCAGGCCAGCCGTGATGCCGACCGTTTTGTCGCCAGCCAGGCGTGGAACTCGACACTCGGCGCTGTCTCTCTGAGCAATACGCTGGTGACCCAGACGAAAAACGTGGCGGTCTATGGTGTGCCTGCAAATACCGGGACCGCGGTGGTGTCAGGATTGACGACCGCAAACGTCGCGGTCGCCGCGGTGGGTACCGACCACGTGCGAGTCACCATCACCTACAACTTCTGCCCGGTGATTGGCAGCGGCAATTGTGCCGGCTCGATTCCGGGATTTTTTGGCAGTCCGATTGCGCTGAGCATTCCGCTGGTCGCCACCACTGTCATGAGGGCACTGTGATGAATCGCAAACACATGCGCGGCCTGTATATCGTGGAATTCGCCGTCATCGGCATGCTGGTGTTTACGCTGTTGTTCGGCGTGCTGGAAATGGGCCGGCTGTACTTCACGGTCAATGCGCTGGATGAAGCCGCGCGGCGTGGTGCACGCCTGGCGGCAGTGTGCAACATCAGCGATCCAGTGGTGTTGCGGCGGGCGATCTTCAACGCCGCGACCGACGCCGGTACGAGCCAGCTGATCACGAGTCTGGCCACCAGCAACCTGACGCTGACCTATCTGGACGTTAACGGTGCTGTGGTGGCCAATCCCGGCGACCTGGTCAGCGCCACTGGTTTTCGTGCCATCCGCTATGTCCAGTTGAGTCTGCAAGGCTTCGTTTTCAATCTGTTTATTCCCGGGTTCGGCGTGCCCATTACTCTGCCTGCATTCAGGGCAACCTTGCCACGCGAAAGCCTCGGGCGTCATTCCGATTCCGGGGAGATCACACCATGCTGAATACCAAGGACACCCCGCTTTCCAGCTCGACCGGCAAGACCGGGCTCCGGTTGCTGATCAGCAGCCGTGATGCCAACTCTTTGCGCGATTTGCAGAGCGTCTGCCAGCGTATGCCTTGCCTGGAGGTGAGCACTCGCCTGGTGAGCAATGGGCATGTCGACCCACTCTACGGCTTGGACCGTATGCCCGATCTGTTGCTGTTGCGCGTCAGCCATCTGTGGCGTGAGGAGCTGGCGGCGCTGTTGCAGCGTCCGGCCCATGAGCGTCCGCCGATGTTGGTGTGCGGTCTGCTGACTGAACAGGAAGGCATGCGCCTGGCGATGCAGGCCGGCGCCCGGGACGTGCTGCCGGAGCCTATCGCCGAGACAGAACTGGTTGCCGCCTTGAATCGCCTGGTCATGGAGGTTCGCACCGGCAGCGGGACAGAAGGCAAATTGATCGCCGTGATGAGCGCCAAGGGTGGCTCCGGCGGAACCTTGCTGGCCTGCAACCTGGCTCAACAGCTCAGCGTCAAGGGTGGCAGTACCCTGCTGCTGGACATGGACCTGCAATTCGGCAGCGTGACGCATTACCTGGATGTGGCGCAGACGCACAGCCATCTCGAGGTGTTGCATCAGATCGATGGCATGGACAGCGTCGCGCTACGCGGTTTTTGCAGCCACTTCAGCCCGACCTTGCATGTGCTGGGTGGTCGGGCCGGTGAGCTGTGCCTGCCGCAGGATGCCCAACCCGAGCAACTCGACACCCTGTTGCAGCTGGCCCGCGCCAGCTATGACTGGGTGGTGATCGACCTGCCGCGGCAAATCGACCACCTCACCGGCTCCGTGCTGGAACAGGTGGATCGGGTGTACGTGGTGGTGCAACAGAGCGTCAGTCATCTGCGCGATGCCAGCTCCCTGGTGCGGATTCTTCGCGACGACCTGGGCGTGCGCGGCGATCAATTGCAGATAGTGGTCAACCGCTTTGACAAGGCAGCAGCGATCAGCCTCAAAGATATCGGCGAGGCACTGCGCTGCACCAATCTGTCGAAATTACCCAACGACTTCAACCTGGTCAGCCAGAGTCAGAACACTGGCGTGCCGTTGGGGCTGCATGCGCCGAGGGCAGCGATCACTACCGCCCTGCGCGACATGACCGAGGACCTGGTCGGTCAACAGGTGGCCGGGAACAAAGGCTTACTCAAACGCGCCTTCAACCGTTTTTTCGGGGGATGACCCATGATCAGCGACTTTCGTAACCGCTTGCGCAAACAGACCGGTAAACCCGCCTCATCGTCATCTGCCCAGTTGGGCGACGACCTGCTGGATCCGGAGGAAATAATGGCGTGGGAGCGTGCAACACCGGACGTTCTTTACGAAACCAGAAGCCAGGTCACCCCGGTGGAAGCCGAGTGGCGGGAAAAAATCTACCAGCAATTGCTCAAGGTCATGGACCTGTCCTTGCTGGATTCCCTTGAACATGCCGAGGCCGCGCGGCAGATTCGTGATATTTGCCAGCGCCTGCTCGACGAGCATTCGGCTCCGGTGAGTACCACCAGCCGCCAGCTGATTATCAAGCAGATCACCGACGAGGTGCTCGGCCTGGGGCCCCTGGAACCGTTGCTGGCCGATCACAGCGTGTCCGACATTCTGGTCAATGGCCATGCCTCGGTCTATGTCGAGCGCTTCGGCAAACTGCAACGGACCGATGTGCGTTTTCGCGATGATCAGCATTTGCTCAACATCATCGACCGCATCGTGTCCAGCCTGGGGCGGCGTATCGACGAGTCCTCGCCCTTGGTGGACGCCCGGCTCAAGGACGGTTCACGGGTCAACGCGATCATTCCGCCGCTGGCCATCGACGGCCCGAGCGTGTCGATTCGCCGCTTTGCGGTGGACCTGCTCAATACCGACAGCCTGATTCAGGTGGGGACGTTGACCCCGGCCATTGCGCTGCTGCTCAAGGCAATTGTCCGCGGGCGCTTGAACGTGCTGATTTCCGGCGGTACCGGCAGCGGCAAGACCACCATGCTCAATGTGCTGTCCAGTTTCATCCCGCACAACGAACGGATCGTCACCATTGAAGACTCGGCCGAGCTGCAACTGCAGCAGCCCCATGTTGTGCGCCTGGAAACCCGGCCTTCGAACATCGAGGGGCGTGGCGAGGTGAGCCAGCGGGAATTGGTGCGTAACAGTTTGCGGATGCGCCCCGACCGCATTGTGATTGGCGAAGTGCGTGGCGCCGAGGCGCTGGACATGCTGACGGCGATGAATACCGGCCACGACGGCTCGTTGACCACCATCCACGCCAACACCGCACGCGATGCATTGGGGCGTATCGAGAACATGGTGTCGATGACCGGGGCGACCTTCCCGATCAAGGCCATGCGGCAGCAGATCGCATCGGCGATTGATGTGGTGATCCAGCTGGAACGTCAGGAGGATGGCAAGCGCCGGCTGGTCAGCGTGCAGGAGATCAACGGCATGGAGGGCGAGATCATCACCATGACCGAAATTTTCTCCTTTGCGCGTCAAGGCATGGGCGAAAACGGCGAGGTGCTCGGCGACTATCGCCCCAGCGGCATGATCCCGACCTTCCGTGATGTGCTGGCCAAGCGCGGCATCGAGTTGCCGCTGACGATGTTCAGGCCTGAATGGATGGAGGCACGGCAGTCATGAGCCATATCCCTAGTGAATTCATTCTGATGTTCCTCGGCATGGTGTTTATTGCCGTGTTCCTCTTGTCCCAGGGCGTGGTGGTGCCGGTGTTCGGCGAGGCCGGCAAGATGCGCAAGCGCATCCGCGGCCGTTTGCATGTGCTGGAAAAAGCCAACAATTTGCCCAACATGCAGACGGTGCTGCGGCAGAAATACCTGACGCGTCTGTCGCCACTGGAGGCCATGCTTGAACAATTGCCCTTTATGGCGAACCTGACATCGATGATCGAGCAGGCCGGCCATGACTATCGTGCTTACCGGGTGATATTGCTCGGGTTGTTCCTGGGCGCTTGTACGGTCATCTCGATCTGGATGGTCTCGACAGTCTGGTGGATGGCGCTGTTGGCGGGCTTCGGGGCGTTCTGGTTACCGCTGTTGAAAGTTTCTCGTGACCGGAGCAAACGTTTCAACGCGTTTGAGGAAGGCCTGCCGGATGCGCTGGATGCCATGTGCCGGGCCTTGCGCGCCGGGCACCCGTTCAACGAAACCCTGCGCCTGGTCGCCGAGGAGCACAAGGGGCCGGTCGCTCATGAGTTCGGCCTGACCTTCGCCGATATCAACTATGGCAACGATGTGCGCCGGGCCATGCTCGGCCTGCTGGAGAGGATGCCGAGCATGACGGTGATGATGCTGGTGACTTCGATCCTTATTCACCGCGAGACCGGCGGTAATCTGACCGAGGTGCTGGAGCGTCTGAGTCGCCTGATCCGTGGACGCTTTCGCTTTCAGCGCAAGGTCAAGACCCTGTCGGCGGAAGGGCGGATGTCGGCCTGGATACTGGTGGCCATTCCCTTCGTGCTAGCCATCGCGATCGTTGTCACAAGCCCCACCTACATGCCCGTGCTGCTCAATGATCCCATAGGACACAAGCTGATCATCGGGGCTTTCTGCGCCATGCTGGTCGGGATTTTCTGGATACGAAAAATCATCCGGATTCAGGTTTAAGCGGTATTCGCTACCGGGAGGTACAGGTCATGGATTTTTTACTCGGGTTGTTCAGTCGGGTCACGGGGAATGAGGAGGTGGCGCGCCTGTTGTTCCTTAGTGCGATCGGTTTGAGTACGGTGCTTGCGGTCGTCGCTCTGATATTGCTGATGCTGGGTCTTCAGGACCCGGTGCAGCGCCGTCTGGCGCTGATCAAGCGTGGCCATTTGGGCAATACGGCAGGGCAGGAAGCGCCGAGTAATCTGCAACTGTTGCTGGAGCGGGTCGGCCAGCGCTTTGCCTCGGCTGAGTCGGCCCAGACGTCAGTTACCCAGACTCTGTTGACGCATGCAGGGTATCGCTCCTCTTCGGCGGTGCAGATGTACTGGGCGGTGCGTTTGATATTGCCGCTATTGATGGTCGGCCTTGCGTTGTTGCTATTGCCGATGATTCCCAGGGTTTCGCTGAGCATGGGGCTGCTGATGGTAGTCATGGCGGCCGGTATCGGATGGCTACTGCCGGCACTGTATGTCAGCAAGCGCAAGCAGGCGCGTCAAGGTCGGCTGCGTGCCGCGTTTCCGGATGCGCTGGATCTGATGGTGGTCTGTGTGGAGTCGGGCCTGGCCCTGCCCACGACCATTGAACGGGTGGCTGAAGAGATGTCGGTCAGTCAGGTTGAGTTGGCTGAAGAGCTGGCCCTGGTCAATGCGCAAATCCGCGCGGGCATCACCAGTACCGAGGCGCTCAAACAACTGGCCGTGCGTACTGGTCTGGATGACGTGCAAGGGTTGGTCAGCCTGTTGGCGCAGAGTATTCGTTTTGGTACCAGCGTGGCCGACACCCTGCGTATTTATGCCGATGAATTCCGTGATCGGCGTACGCAGGCCGCCGAAGAGGCGGGGGCTAAAATCGGTACCAAGCTAATATTTCCGCTGATTTTCTGCCTATGGCCAAGTTTCTTTCTGGTCGCCATCGGCCCTGCCCTGATCGGGGTAATGAAAGCATTCGGGTGAAGTAAACGGGCGGAGGCTGTCGAGCACGATGGCCTTGCCACCCGCGCCTTACTTGTACTTCCCCTCTCAAGATCTACACACCCCTCGTTCCAACAGCAATGCTGTTCACTTAAGCCGTAATGCGATCTGTTACAAAGAATGCGTCGCGGCCGAAGTTGCTTAAGTGAACAGCATTGCGCTCCTACAGAGGGATTCGGTCAGAACTGAAAACTGTGTAGATGCCAATACTTTCCTGCAGACATAATTAAGCCTGGCTTTTTAGCCAGGCTACTCTGGGCTATGCCAGAGGTTGATCATCCATTGACGTGCCTCATTTGCTGGTGGCCATTTCCCCCCCAGCTTTTTGCTCAAAGAACATCGGGATCGGGTAGGTGAAGCTGTTCAGCCAGCGCTGGAAGGACAGGTCACGTTCAGTGGCCGATGCGGTTTGCCGAAAAGGGGAGGCAACCACACCACGAATCTGTAGCTGCATCCACTGTTCGGTGCCCTTTTGCGGCGCCGAGGAGGGACCCGGCTCAATGGCCCAGGCACTGGTGGACAGGCAAGCCATGCACACAATCAACAGCCTTTTGGTATTCATCTCGACTCCTCGTACGTTCTACTTGATCGCAGCACTGGGTGAGGCATCGGCTACCTCAGCCTTGCGATTCCCCTCGGAAGCCACCGCTTTTTTGGCAGAGGCCTTGAGTTTTTCCGCTCGGGTTTGAGCCTCTGCGACTTGTTGGGGACTCAAGCTGGCGCGGTTCGCGAGTTCGGCAGCCGCCTTCCAGTTATCCTGATAGATCAGCAGCGTCACCATGTTGAGTGCCGCCAGTGAATCCGCCTGCTTGAGCTCCATGGCCGTCATGAACTCGAAGCGTGCTTCAGGGATCCGTCGCTGATTGAGGTAGACGACCCCCAGGTCGTTGCGCATCTTGTCATCGGTGGGGGCCATCTTCACCGCACGCTCGAGGTGAGTGATAGCGCTGGCGTTATCATTTTTGGCCGCGGCCAACTGGCCCAGGCCATGTTCCCCTTCTGCGGCCAGACAGGTGCCGAGCAGGCTTTGATACAACGGCTCCGCATCTTTACGCCCCATCAAGCGCAGCACCCGGGCCTTGCGCAGACGAACCTGGACCAGGTCATCGGGCAAACCTTCCAGGTTCGCCAGGCTGGCATACAAACGGCCTTCGTTGGCCATGTTGTCGGCCAGGTTCAGGGCCAACTCTTGCTCCGAAGCGGGTTTGGCGCAACTGCCCGGTCGCGAAACAATACCGTTGGTGGCACAACCTGCGAGCATCAATGTCGCCGTTATTGCAATGACTGCTTTCATCGAGTGTCCTCTGGCTACAACACGTTGAACGCCTGGCCAATGGCAATACAGCTGGCCCGCCAAGTGCTCAAGGTCACCGTTACGAGTGAGGGCGAAAGCCCGGTTCAGCGTCTGGCTCCGGTTCATTGCGAGAGCCCGGTCTTACTGTCGAAATCACCATTTTCAAGGAAGAACATGCGGTAGAAGTTCGGGTCGTAATTACGCAGCTGTTCGCCAGGCAATGACGGCAGTTGTGCATTGGCAGCCAGGGGCTGGACCAGATGCGGGGTGACGATCATCAGCAGTTCGCGCTCTTCACGGTTGATGCTGTTGTCGCGGAAGAACGCGCCCAGAATCGGGATATCGCCCAGTCCCGGGAATTTGTTCACTTGTGAATTGTTGCGAGTGCTGATCAGGCCGCTGATGACGAAGCTTTCGCCGTCGGCCAGGGAGATGCTGGTGTCGGTACGGCGCACGGTCAGCGCCGGAACTATCGTGCCGGCGATGCTCACGGCGTTGGTGAAGTCCAGTTCACTGACTTCTGGTGCCACCTTCAGTGCAATACGGTTTTTCTCGATGATGGTTGGCGTCAGGGTCAGGCGGATACCGAACTCCTTGTACTCGATGGAGATGTTATCGCTGCCGGCACTGGGCACCGGAATCGGCACTTCACCACCGGCCAGGAAGCTCGCACTCTGCCCGCTGAGCGCCACCAGGCTTGGCCGCGCCAGGGTATAGGCGAAACCGCTGCCTTCCAGCGCGTTGATCGCTACCAGGGTATTACCGGTAGCAAAATTGAGGTTGAACATGCCGTTGTCCACCGGTATCGACGGTGTGACAATGCCGCCGATGGTGGGCAAGGTTCTCGGCGAGCCGAACAGGAAGTTGCCACGGGTGCCGAAAATAGACGCTGAGGCTTCCTTGAGTTTGGTCCGGCTGACTTCAACGAAGCGAATATCGGTTTGCACCTGGCTTGGCAGCAGCGGGTCTTCGTAAGGTCCGGTCGACGCACTGGTCAGCGCCGAGGTAGCCTTGCCCTTGACGAACACCATGCTTTGGCGCGGCGTTTTCGAACAGGAGGTCCAGACCATCAGGCTGGTGGCTCCCGGTGTCAGACCGGTGAGTATGAAGGCGCTGGGATTGTTGCCGCTGGGTTGCACATCGGCAATTTTCGGGTCACCCACGGCCAATTGCGTCACCGGAACCGGTGTGTGCAGTTCACTCTGAAGCCCCTGACCGACCTCGAACGTTGTCGGCATACTGTCCATCTGCGAACAATTGGCCGCCGCGGCCTGAGCCGCGTCCACGCTGAGGCCCATCCAGAACAGGCCATGGATAATTCGCTTGAAAGCGGGCACGGTACGATAGCTCATTAAGTGCATCCTCGCTGAATAGGCCATCTACAAGGCAAACCAAGTTGCCTCGGATCACTACAGGGGGCCTGAGTCGACCCTCAACCTCGCCAGAGCACTCACCACTAATGACCAATGCCCCCGGCAATATTCCTTGGTGCTACACGCAAGCAGGTGCAATACGCTGATCCGAATGAACAGCGAGCGACCTTCTAAAACGGCTTTTAGTGATCCAGATACCTGGGCTGCCGACCCGAGCGGCAGGCTCAGGCTCGACAACCATCGCGGTTATAGGCGGCACTTCCCGCCAACCTGACTCCCCTAAAAAGCAACCGGCAATCACAGCTCTGCGCCGGTAAACGCCTGTCAGGATCATAGTGAGGTAACTCCTTTTGCCAATTCGCTATCTGATCTCTGAACCTAACGTCAAAATTCAAACCGTTATGACTTCTTCTTGTTTGAAGGTAGTTCAAACAAAGCAAAGCGCCACGATTTAAAACAAAACTTTCAGGGCAGAGTGCGGAGATAGCCATGTTGCTGGCGTTGGAGCCGCAAAAAATGCGGTTCGACGAGGCAACTAAGGCGGCGGGGCTTACATGGACAGAATCAGGCGTCCGGCGAACAGAATGAGGATCACCCCCATGGTTCTTTCGAACCAGTGCCCCATGCGCATGAACAGCAGTCGCACCCGGGCGCTGGAAAAGAACAGGGCCACGATCACGAACCACAAGGCATTCACGAAGCACATCCACAGGCCGTACAGCGCCTGTATCTGCAACGGTGTCGAGGCGCTGATGATGGTGGTGAAGATCGCCAGAAAGAACAATGTAGCCTTGGGATTGGTGGCGTTGGTCAGAAACCCCGTGCTGAAGGCCTTGAACAAGGTCTGCTGCTCAGTTGACGCTGCCGCGCCGTTGTCGCCTTCAATCGTCGCTTTGGGTTTGCTGCGCAACAGGCTCACACCGAGGTACAAAATGTAGGCTCCCCCGATCACCTTGGCCACCGTCAGTAGCCAAGGCGTGGTGTGCATCAACGCGCCGACGCCGAGCAAGGTGTACAGCACATGCACGGAAATGCCCGCGCCGATGCCCAGCGCCGTGCAGATGCCCACTAAACGCCCGAAACGCACGCTTTGGCGGATGGTCACGGCGAAGTCCGGCCCGGGAGCTACCACGGCCAGAAAATGGATGGTTGCCAGCGCCAGAAACTCGCCCAGGTAATTCGAAAACATCTCAACTCCAGAAAGTCAGGGGGGAAGCATTGCCGCGGTAGCCGACAAAGAAAGACAGGCTCAATCGCGGATCGTCCACACCCGGCGTCACCGAGTGCATGCGGCGTGAATTGAACATGATGAAATCACCCGGCTCAGGGCGAATCTCCAGGGTTGGAGGGCCGAGCAAGGCCGGATCGATGCCGTAACTGTCGCCACGCATCTCGTCGAACTGGTCCGGGGAAATGTCGTGGTCCCACATCTGCAACGCGCCGCCCTCGGTCGGCATGTTCAGGTAAACGTTGCAGGCGAACTGCGCTTCCAGGCTTCTGGCCTGGAAACTGTCCGGGGCGTCCTTGGCGAAAATGTCGTGATGGGCGAGGAAGCACACCCCGGGTTTGACCACGCGCGACAGCCCGACATACATCTTGCGGCCATAGAGGTTTTCCAGGTGCGCCCCCGCCGGCCAGGACTCATCGAGCATGCAGCGCAGGGTGTCGACAGGCGAGGAGTAGGGCGCACAACGGCTGCGCAACTCGGCAATGTTGCTGGTGGCGCGCTCGAAATAGTCTTCGATCAGCAGTGGCTGGTTCTCCGCTTCGTAAAACGCCATGCCGATGCGACCGATGCTCGGTGCGTTGATGTAGCCTTCGAAGCCGGGGGCGAGGATCTTGTCGCCGATCTGGATCGCCAGTGGCCGAGGCAACAAGCCTCTGACGCGGATGGCGAGGACTTCTTCGTTGGCCAGTTTTTTTATGCACGTCTCATCGAGACGCTCGACGTCAAGCATCATGTCTTAGGTCCATCTATCAGATAGTCAACAGAGCCCGCGAACGCAGGCTCCTCCGGCGTCAGGCGATGACGGGGTCGACATCGCCCAAAAGCTCAATCCACGTGGTAGTGGACTGACAGCGTTCCCTTTTTCTGCGAAAGGGAAGCGATCGTGACCTTGCCCAAATCCTTCAGGCTACGTACATG
This sequence comes from Pseudomonas sp. P1_A1, assembly GCF_056406935.1. NCBI lineage: Bacteria > Pseudomonadati > Pseudomonadota > Gammaproteobacteria > Pseudomonadales > Pseudomonadaceae > Pseudomonas > Pseudomonas sp. P1_A1. Next base: position 23,883 of record NZ_JBFTZE010000008.1, read on the forward strand.
GGTGCCGCCGCAGCCGTAGGCGGGCAGCTCACCGAAACCGATTTCACGGGCGCCTTCGCGCAACGACGTCAAGCGCGGCAGATCATGGGCGATCCATTGCTTGATGCCGTGCTGAATCGTCTGGGCATCAACCTCCTGCGCGCCATCGCCCGGTTTGAATTGCACACGTCCTTCATCCGGCCAGTGATGAGCCTTGATTGGCATCCAGCCCAGGGCCTGTACGAAGTGACCGATCAGGTGCCCCGCCGAATGCATGCGCGTATTGAACTGGCGGCGTTGCTCGTCGACCCGAATCTGGATCATGCCGAGTTTTACCGGGTGGTCGACGAAATGGATGATCCGCGCCGTTTCCTGCACCACGCGCAGCACCTGGCTTTCGCCGATCCAGCCGGTGTCACAGGGTTGCCCGCCGCCCTGAGGGTGAAACAGAGTGGCGCGCAGCACCACGGCGAACTCGTTCTCATAGGGCGTGCAATCCAGGACTTCCACATTGGCCCTGAGGTCATCACTATGGAAAAAGAGGCGAAGCGTCATATTCCATGCCCTTATTAAAGTTTCTATTTTTATTATATGAACCGTGGAATTGCGTGATAATCCGTTCAACCATCAAAGGACTGTTGTGCTGTGAGCATAAATCTTCCCCTGCCGCTGCTCGGTGAAATGGCGATTTTCGTCAAGGTTGTCGAAACCGGCAGTTTCTCCGAAGCGGCGCGTCAGTTGGGGTCTTCACCCTCGGCGGTGAGTCGCAGCATTTCGCGGCTGGAGAAGGCGCTTGCCACGCGTTTGTTGCAACGAACCACGCGCAAGCTACGCCTGAGCGACGGAGGCGAAGAGGTGTTCAAGCGCTGCCGGGAGATGGTCAGCGCGGCGAAGTCGGTGATGGAAATCAGCGGTCAGTTCACCCAGGAAGCGGAAGGGCTGGTGCGCGTCAGCGTGCCCAAGGCCGTCGGGCGATTTGTGATTCATCCGCATATGCCGGAGTTTCTGCGGCGTTATCCCAAAGTGGATGTGGAGTTGTTGCTCGAGGACCGCCAGGTGGATTTGATCGATGACAACGTCGACCTGGCCATCCGTATTACCGATCGGCCCCCTGCGGGGCTGGTGGGGCGCCAATTGCTGACTATCGACCATTTGCTCTGCGCCACGCCGCAGTACCTGGCCGAGCACGGCACACCGACTCATCCCCACGACTTGCTCAATCACAGCTGCATTTATCTGGGCGAAACCCCGAGCGATGCGCGCTGGAAGTTCAAGAAAGGCAGTAAAGCCGTGACCGTCGGCGTGCGCGGGCGTTACGCCGCCAATCACACGGGCGTGCGATTGGGCGCGGTATTGCAACACATCGGGATCGGTAGCCTGCCGTACTTCACCGCCCGTTATGCGCTGGAACAGGGGCTGATTGTGCAGGTATTACCGGACTGGACCTTTCTGGCGTCCTACCACGGAGGCGCCTGGCTGCTGCATTCGCCCACCCGCTATCTGCCGCCCAAGTTACGGGTATTCATCGACTATCTGGTGGAATGCCTGGAGAAGGAGCCGACCTTGAGCAAGCCGGGCAAGCCAAGCGCGATGGGCAAGGGCGTCGCAGCGTATGAGTTGCCGGAGAGTGATGGGTTGCTTTGACTTCCCGGCCAAAAAAAGGCCCGCATGATTAACCATGCGGGCCTTTTGCGTTACTGATTGGAGATCAGTGCTTGCTGTCCTGGTTCGACATCGCCAACAGCTGCTTTTCCTGATTCCAGTCGAACGGCTCATCGTTCTGTTCGGCTTCGTAGCGACGCTCTTCCAGCGCCTGATACATGTCGATCTCTTCATCGGACAAGTAGTGCAGGCAGTCGCCGGCGAAGAACCACAGCAGATCCCGCGGGATCAGGTGGGCAATTTGCGGATAGCGGGAAATCACTTGAGTCAGGATGTCCTGGCCCAGGTATTGGCTTTCGATCGGTTCGATCGGCAGGGATGCCAGCAGTTCGTCGAAGCGCTCCAGGAACAAGGCATGGCTTTCTTCGGGAACCTGTTCGGCCTCACCTACGGCGACCAGGATGCTGCGCAGGTGGTCGAGCAAGACGAGATGATCGGCAACGACATTGGACACGAGATAAGTCCTCAAGAGCAAAACGGGCGCGAGAGTATAAAGCTCCTGCGCCCCTTTTTCACAGAGTAAAGAGCCACATGGTAAAGAGCCCCACGTTGGTGGAGACACATGCTCCTCTGGATCAGCGGACCTTGCCCTTGCCCAGCACCAGCACCTGTTTGTCGAAATCATCGACGTCGATCACCCTGCGTTGCGCCACTTCCACCTCGCGCAAGGCCTCGGCTTCAGCCGGTTGCAAGACTCCAGCCTCCAGTGCGGCATCGATGACCGACTCCCCGACAGTGGGTTTGACCTGGCGACTTCGCAGCGCCGTGTTGAGTTTTTTCTGTAGCGGTTTGGCGGCGTTCAGCAAGTCGCAGGCGTGCTGCAGGGCGCCGACCGGATCCTCTGTCGATTGCGGGCGATAACAGCCCGCCAATAACTCCTCAAGGGTCGGATCGCCCTTGGCGCGGCCGAGGACTGCGGCGACTTTGGCCGCCAGCCTGTCCGACGGGCCTCTGTGTCGGCGACCGAACGGGAACACCAGTACCCGCAGCAGGCAGCCGAGTACCTTGTTCGGGAAGTTGGTCAGCAGTTCGTCCAGCGCACGTTCGGACTGGCCGAGGCTTTCTTCCATGGCCCAGGCGAACAACGGACGCATATGCTCCGGCGAATCGAGATCGTGATATCGCTTGAGCGCCGCGGAGGCCAGATACAGGTAGCTGAGCACATCGCCCAGACGTGCGGACAAGCGTTCGCGGCGTTTCAGTTCGCCGCCCAGCAGCATCATGCACTGGTCTGCAAGCATGGCAAAAGCCGCGGCCTGGCGGTTGAGAGCGCGCACGTAGCCTTGGCTGAGCTTGTCCCCGGGCCTGTGTTCGAAATGCCCGAAGCCAAGGTTCAACACCAGGGTGCTGGCGGCGTTGCTCACGGCAAAACCAATGTGTTTGAGCAGCAGGTCGTCGAATTCGATCAACGCCTGTTGTTTGTCTTCGCGGTGGACAAGGGCCATTTCCTTGAGCACGAACGGATGGCAGCGAATGGCGCCCTGGCCGAAGATCATCAGGTTGCGTGTCAGGATGTTCGCACCTTCGACCGTGACGGAAATGGGCGCACCTTGCCAGCTACGTGCGAGATAGTTGTTCGGGCCCATGATGATGGCCTTGCCGCCGTGAACATCCATGGCGTGACTGATGCACTCGCGACCGCGTTCGGAGAGGTGGTATTTGATGATGGCCGAGGGCACCGACGGTTTTTCGCCGAGGTCGACTGCGTTGGCGGTGAGCATCCGCGCGCTGTCCATCAGCCAGGTACTGCCGCCGATCCGCGCCAGCGCTTCCTGAATCCCTTCGAAGGCTGACAGCGGTGCGTTGAATTGCTCGCGTACCTGCGCATATTGGCCCGTCACCAGGCTGCTGAACTTGCCCGCGGCGGTACCGATGGCAGGCAGTGAAATGGAACGCCCGACCGACAGGCAGTTCATCAGCATCATCCAGCCTTCGCCGAGCATCGCCTGACCGCCGATGATGAATTCCAGCGGTACGAACACATCCTTGCCTGCGTTCGGGCCGTTCATGAAGGCGGCGCCCAGCGGCAAGTGACGGCGGCCGATTTCCACACCGGGGGTCTGGGTTGGAATCAATGCGAGACTGATCCCCAGGTCGACTTTGTCACCCAGTAGATGATCCGGGTCATAGGCCTTGAAGGCCAGGCCGATCAAGGTCGCCACCGGACCGAGGGTGATGTAGCGTTTTTCCCAGTTCAGGCGCAGGCCGAGGGTTTCCTGGCCTTCCCATTCACCTTTGCAAATCACCCCGGTGTCGGTCATGCCCCCGACGTTGGAACCCGCCATTGGGCCTGTCAGGGCAAAGCAGGGGATATCGTCGCCGCGGGCCAGCCGTGGCAGGTAATGATTGCGTTGTTCGTCGGTGCCGTAATGCAGCAGCAGTTCCGCCGGGCCGAGGGAGTTGGGCACCATGACGGTGGAAGCGAGGTCGCCACTGCGGGTTCCCAGTTTCATCGCGATCTGGGAATGGGCATAAGCCGAGAAACCTTTACCGCCGTATTCCTTGGGGATGATCAGGGCAAAAAAGCCATGCTGCTTGATGTGATCCCAGGCTTGGGGCGGCAGGTCCATCAACTGGCTGATCTGCCAATCGGTGACCATCGCGCAGAGCTCTTCGGTCGGGCCATCGATGAACGCCTGTTCCTCTTCGCTCAACTGCGCTTTTGGATAGGCCAGCAGCTTGTTCCAGTCCGGACGACCGCTGAACAGCTCGCCATCCCACCAGACAGTGCCGGCTTCAATGGCTTCACGCTCGGTTTGCGACATCGGCGGCAGGTTTTTTTGAAACCAGTTGAATATGGGCGCCGTGAACAGTTTTCGGCGCAGGTCCGGCAGCAACAGCGGGGCGGCCACGGCCGCGAGCAAGACCCAGAAAATCAGCAGCAGCCAGACGGGTGCATGGCTCGCATGTCTGAAGATGCCCATCGCCAGCAGATAAACAGCGATGATGCCCAACGCGGGCAGAGGCGCGGTGCGGCGATGTGCCAGCCAGGCAATCCCGACCACCAGAACCAGTATCCACAACAGCAACATAATTAATTCTCCTGAAGCCAGGGGCAAAACCACTCTCAGAGCTTAGACGGCATCCATAAAAGTGGGGGGTCGGAGCGATCGGGTTGAGCTTGTAGGAAGAAACGGCCGGACTTCGTCAGTTATTTCGATGGAGGGCTCGTCAACTGGGCGGGCAAGCGCTGATATTTGGCCGAAACGTCGTTATCTCTGTGCTGAAGGTGTCGCTAGACTCGTGGCTTCCTCCAGGAGATAGCTCCCATGCACGCGTATCTGAGCCCCGGCCGCTTCATCGACAGTGACCATCCCTCGGTGGTGGCGTTCGCCGAAAAACATCGTGGCGCCGGGCGCGATCCGCAGGAGCAGGCGATCAATCTCTATTACGCCGTGCGCGAGGCCGTGCGCTATAACCCCTACACCTTCAGCCGTGATCCGCAGACCTTGCGCGGCAGCTATGCGCTGGCGGCCGGGGAGAGTTATTGCGTGCCCAAAGCCACGCTGCTGGCAGGTTGCGCTCGGCATTGCGGGATCCCGGCGCGTATCGGTCTGGCGGATGTGCGCAATCACCTGTCGACGCCGCGCCTGCTCGAACTGCTCAAGAGCGATGTGTTCGCCATGCACGGCTACACCGAGCTTTATTTGAACGAGCGTTGGGTCAAAGCCACGCCGGCCTTCAATCAACAACTCTGCGAACTGTTCAATGTCGCGCCGCTGGAATTCGACGGGATCAACGACAGCGTGTTCCATCCCTTCAACCGTGACGGCGAGCAGTTGATGGAGTACCTGGTTGATCACGGCCAGTTCACCGATGTGCCTGAAGCGTTCTTTTTCGAGCACCTGGAAAAATGCTATCCGCATTTGTTCGGCGAGTGGCTGCCGCTGCAACTGGGTGACATGCAGAGCGATTTGAGTCGCGCCTGATCCGGCGTATGCTGCCTGCGCATTTATCCAACAAGGAGGCGGTCATGCTGAAGATCTGGGGTCGGAAAAATTCGTCGAATGTCAGAAAACCGTTGTGGGCCGCCGAAGAGCTGGGCCTGGCCTATGAAGCCATCGATGCCGGCGGTGCCTTTGGCGTGGTCGACACGCCTGAGTACCGGGCGATGAATCCCAACGGTCGCGTGCCGGTGATCGAAGACGACGGCTTCGTGCTGTGGGAATCCAACGCCATCGTGCGTTACCTGATGGCTCGCCATGCCAGCGGCACTGCCTGGTATCCGACGGACCTGCAAGCCCGTGCCTCGGCCGAAAAGTGGATGGACTGGACCACCTCAAGTTTTGCCGCGCCGTTTCGCACGGTGTTCTGGGGCGTGTTGCGCACCCCGCCAGAGCAGCAGGACTGGCCGGCCATCAAGGCTGCGATCAAGGAGTGCGACGATCTGCTGGCGATGGCCGATCAAGCGCTGGCGGCTAAACCCTACCTGTCGGGCGATGAGATCGGCATGGGCGACATTCCCTTGGGCAGCTTCATTTATGCCTGGTTCGAGATGCCGATCGAGCGCGCGCCGCTGCCACATCTAGAAGCCTGGTACGCACGGTTGAAACAGCGTCCGGCCTATCGCAAAGCCGTCATGACCGCGTTGACTTAATACTCACTATCGACACGCGTGACTGTACTTGTGTGGCGGCGACACGCACCATTGCGCTCGTGCGCCGTGGTTGCATTGCTCGCCGCCCGCCCTTATTTATTCCTTTCTTCCCTTCTTGGTGCGTAAATCCGATATGAGTTCCGCTCTGTCCATCCGGCAGCTAACCAAAACCTACGGCAACGGTTTCCAGGCCTTGAGTGGTATCGATCTGGACGTCGCCGAAGGTGACTTTTTCGCCTTGCTCGGCCCTAACGGCGCCGGCAAATCCACGACCATCGGCATTCTCTCGACCCTGGTGAACAAGACCAGCGGCACGGTGAATATCTTCGGTCACGACCTGGACAAAAATCCTGCGGCGCTCAAGCGCTGCATTGGTGTGGTACCCCAGGAATTCAACTTCAACCAGTTCGAAAAGACCTTCGACATCGTCGTGACCCAGGCCGGTTACTACGGCATTCCGGCGAAAATCGCCAAGGAACGCGCCGAGCAGTACCTGACCCAACTGGGTTTGTGGGACAAGCGCGATGTGCCGTCACGCTCCTTATCTGGCGGCATGAAGCGCCGACTGATGATCGCCCGGGCGCTGGTCCACGAGCCACGCCTGCTGATCCTCGACGAACCGACGGCGGGGGTGGACATCGAATTGCGTCGCTCGATGTGGACCTTCCTCACTGAACTGAACAAGAAAGGCATCACCATCATCCTCACCACCCACTACCTGGAAGAGGCTGAGCAGTTGTGCCGCAACATCGGCATCATCGACCACGGCACCATTGTCGAGAACACCAGCATGAAGCAGTTGCTCAGCCAACTGCATGTCGAGACGTTCCTGCTGGACCTGAAGAACACCTTGCAAGTGGCGCCGCAGTTGCTCGGCTACCCGGCCAAACTGATCGACAGTCATACCCTGGAAGTCCAGGTCGACAAGGCCATGGGCATTACCGCGCTGTTCACCCAATTGGCGCAGCAGAACATCGAAGTGTTGAGCCTGCGTAACAAAACCAATCGCCTCGAGGAGTTGTTCGTGTCCCTGGTGGAGAAAAATCTGTCGAAGGTGGCGGTATGAGTTCCGAGCTGCAACCCAACCTCGTCGCCCTCAATACCATCGTTTACCGTGAGGTCAAGCGCTTCACCCGGATCTGGCCGCAGACTCTGCTGCCGCCGGCCATCACCATGGTTCTGTACTTTGTGATCTTCGGCAATCTGATCGGTCGGCAGATCGGCGGCATGGGTGGCTTCACGTACATGGAGTACATCGTGCCGGGGCTGATCATGATGTCGGTGATCACCAACTCCTACGGCAACGTGGTGTCGAGTTTCTTTGGCAGCAAGTTCCAGCGCTCCATCGAGGAATTGATGGTGTCGCCGGTGTCGCCGCATACCATTCTGATTGGCTACACCCTGGGCGGCGTGCTGCGCGGGTTGATGGTCGGGCTCATCGTGACGCTGCTGTCGCTGTTTTTCACCACGCTACAGGTGCATCACCTGGGCGTAACCGTTCTGGTGGTGCTGCTGACGGCGACGATCTTCTCGCTGCTGGGCTTCATCAACGCGGTATTTGCGCGCAATTTCGATGACATCTCGATCATCCCGACCTTCGTGCTGACACCGCTGACGTACCTGGGCGGGGTGTTCTACTCGATCAGCCTGTTGCCACCGTTCTGGCAGACCGTATCGCTGGCCAACCCGGTGCTGCACATGGTCAACGCCTTCCGTTACGGCATCCTCGGCGTGTCGGACATCAAGATCAGCGTGGCGATCGCTTTCATGCTGGTAGCGACTGTTGTGCTGTACATCGGTTGTGCGCGGCTGCTGGTGAGTGGGCGCGGGATGCGTACCTGATCAAGACCGTGTCGCGGCCTTCGCGGGCAAGCACCGCAAAAAGAAACGGCCTCCCAAGTGGAGGCCGTTTTTCATTCCTGCATCCGGCTGCGCTTACGCCGTGCCCACTGCCGACTCACCCACCAGCGCCAATACATCATCACCAGACAATAAGCCAACACCCCAAGCACCAGCCCTGTTACCACCGAGCCCAGTAAAAACGGTTGCCACAAAGTCGAGAGCTCGCCGCTGATCCATGCCCAGGTCAACTCGTCCGGCAAGCTCCTGGCAGGGACGTCCATCAGCCAGGCGCCGGTCTGGTAGGTGCAGAAGAACACCGCCGGCATGGTGATCGGGTTGGTCAGCCAGACCAGGCTGACCGCTATCGGCATGTTGCCGCGCACTACGATGGCGAGGATGGCAGCCAACAGCATTTGCAACGGGATGGGCAGGAACGCCGCGAACAGGCCGACGGCCATGGCCCGCGCGACGGAGTGACGATTGAGGTGCCAGAGGTTCGGGTCATGCAACAGGGTGCCAAGAAAGCGTAAGGATTTGTGTTCCCTGATGCTGGTCGGGTCTGGCATGTAACGTTTGAATAAGCGCCGGGGCATAAGGCTTCTCGGTCGGTTAAGGCGGCAAGTATGTCTGGATTCTACGAACCGCCCATTCAGACTTTGTGACAATTGTTAACGACGCCTGTGCGGCGCGACGGCTAAGCCTAGGGAGGGGACTCTCAAGGACGGGCTTATGCGCACAGGGATGATGGCGCTGGCGTTGGGTCTGCTGGCCCTGCGTTTTTTGCCGGCACTGCCGCCGGCAGGGTTGTGGCTGTTGTTGCCGGTAGTGGGTTTGATGTTGCTGCCGTTTCGAACCTTTCCACTGGCATTTTGGTTGTTCGGCTTCAGTTGGGCGTGTGCGAATGCGCAGTGGGCGCTGGATGATCGTCTGGCGCTGAAGCTCGATGGCGAGACTCGCTGGGTCGAAGGTCGGGTTACCGGCTTGCCGCAACAGGCCGAGGGTGTGGTGCGTTTCGAACTGACCGACAGTCAGTCGCGTCGCACCCAACTGCCTCGGCACCTGCGTCTGGCCTGGTATGGCGGGCCGCCCGTCAACAGTGGCGAGCGGTGGCGGCTGGCAGTCAAATTGAAGCGTCCTGCCGGGTTGCTCAACCCCCATGGTTTTGATTACGACGCCTGGTTGCTGGCCCAACGTATTGGCGCCACCGGGACCGTCAAGGACGGTCAGCGACTGGGGGAAGCACAGTGGGCCTGGCGCGACGGCATTCGTCAGCGTTTGCAGGCCGTGGATGCGCAGGGGCGAACGGGGGCGCTGACGGCGTTGGTGCTGGGGGACGGCGCCGGGCTGAGCCGTGAAGACTGGCAGGTGCTGCAAGACACCGGCACCGTGCATCTGTTGGTGATTTCCGGGCAGCACATTGGTTTGCTGGCGGGGCTGGTGTATCTGCTGATCGCCGGGCTGGCGCGCTATGGCTTATGGCCCAGGCGCTTGCCGTGGCTGCCATGGGCATGTGGGCTGGCGTTCGCGGCAGCGCTCGGTTATGGGCTGCTGGCCGGTTTCGAGGTGCCGGTGCGTCGGGCCTGCCTGATGATTGGTCTGCTGTTGTTGTGGCGGCTACGGTTTCGTCATCTCGGCGCCTGGTGGCCGCTGTTGCTGGCGCTTGACGGTGTTTTGCTGCTGGATCCGCTGGCGAGCCTGCAACCGGGTTTCTGGTTGTCCTTTGCGGCAGTAGCGGTGCTGATTTTCACCTTTGGCGGGCGATTGGGCCCGTGGCGTTGGTGGCAAACCTGGACCCGTGCCCAATGGCTGATCGCGATCGGTCTGTGCCCGCTGCTGTTGGTGCTGGGGTTGCCGATCAGTCTCAGCGGGCCGCTGGCCAATCTTCTGGCGGTGCCCTGGATCAGTCTGCTGGTCTTGCCGCCGGCCTTGCTCGGAACGCTGTTGTTGCCCGTTCCTTATGTGGGCGAGGGGCTGCTGTGGTTGGCTGGCGGTCTGATCGACCTTTTGTTCAAGGGGCTGGCGTTGATGGCCGGGCAATTGCCCGCGTGGGTGCCGGTGGCGGTTCCGTTGTGGGTTTGGGCATTCGGCACGTTGGGCGCATTTCTGCTGTTACTGCCACCGGGCGTGCCGTTGCGCCCGTTGGGCTGGCCGATGTTGCTGTTGCTGGTTTTTGCGCCCCGGCACTCGCTGCCTGAAGGCGTCGCCGAAATCTGGCAACTGGATGTCGGCCAGGGGTTGGCCATTCTGGTGCGCACCCGCCATCACACGCTGCTGTATGACGCCGGGCCACGGTTCGGCGATATCGACCTGGGTGAGCGGGTGGTGTTGCCAACATTGCGCAAACTGGGGGTGAATGGACTTGATCTGATGCTGATCAGCCACGCCGACGCCGACCATGCTGGTGGGGCGCGAACAATTGCCAGGGGATTGCCGGTGACGCGGGTGCTGAGCGGCGATCCAATGGCCCTCGCAGACGAGTTGCACGCCGAGGGCTGCGAGAGCGGTCAACAGTGGGCTTGGGACGGCGTGCGGTTCCAGCTCTGGCAGTGGTCATCGGCCAGCGACAGCAATCAGAAATCCTGCGTGCTGCAGATCGAAGCCAACGGCGAGCGGTTGCTGCTGACCGGCGATATCGATACCGCGGCCGAGCGGGTGCTGCTCGACGGTCCATTGGTGGTGCCGACGGACTGGTTGCAGGCCCCGCACCACGGCAGTCGCAGTTCATCTTCGATGGCGTTGCTCAGCGCTCTGCAGCCCAAAGCGGTGCTGATTTCCCGTGGCAACGGTAATTCTTTCGGCCATCCCCATCCCACAGTCGTGGCGCGCTATCAAAAGCGTGGCATGGCGATCTACGACAGCGCCGAGCAGGGTGCCATTCGTCTACAACTGGGGCGCTTCAAACCACCTTGGACGATGCTTCAGGAACGGCGTTTCTGGCGCGATCCGCCAGCATTGCGCCAGTAACCCGCATCACTAAAGCCCGACCGGATGCGACATCGCGGTCTTCGGTGCGCCCACCCCCTATGTTAGAGTGGCGCACTTTTTCGAGGGGACTGTCACTGTGTGGGAATTGGTCAAATCCGGCGGCTGGATGATGCTGCCGATCATTCTGAGTTCCATCGCGGCCATGGCGATCGTCGCCGAGCGTCTCTGGACCCTGCGCGCCAGCCGCGTGACCCCGGAGCACTTGCTCGGGCAGGTCTGGGTCTGGATCAAGGACAAGCAACTCAATAAAGAAAAACTCAAGGAATTGCGCGCCAACTCTCCGCTGGGCGAGATCCTGGCTGCCGGTCTGGCGAACTCCAAGCATGGTCGCGAGATCATGAAAGAGTGCATCGAAGAGGCCGCCGCGCGGGTGATTCATGAGCTCGAACGTTACATCAACGCCCTGGGCACCATCGCCGCCATGGCTCCGTTGCTGGGGCTGCTGGGTACGGTGCTGGGCATGATCGATATTTTCAGTGCGTTCATGGGCACGGGCATGGGCACCAACGCAGCGGTGCTGGCCGGGGGTATTTCCAAGGCACTGATCACCACCGCCGCAGGCCTGATGGTCGGCATTCCGGCCGTGTTCTTCCACCGCTTCCTGCAACGTCGGATCGATGAGCTGGTGGTGGGCATGGAGCAAGAGGCGATCAAACTGGTCGAGGTTGTACAGGGTGATCGCGACGTGGACCTGGCCGAGGGTAAAGCGTGAAATTCCGTCGTAAACCGCGGGAAACGGTAGACATCAACCTCGCGTCGTTGATCGACGTGGTGTTTATCCTGCTGTTGTTTTTCGTCGTGACCACCACGTTCACCCGTGAAACCCAGTTGCGCGTCGACCTGCCGGAAGCGGTCAGTGGCTCCCCGGCCGAAGACCAGCAGCTCAAGCAACTGGACATCGCCATCAGCGCCGACGGGGCATATTCGGTCAACAACCAGTTGTTGCCGAAGAACGACCTGACCAGCCTGATGGAAGCGCTGCAGAAAGAATCCAATGGCGACACCAATCTGCCGCTGTCCATCAGCGCCGATGGCAAGACGCCTCATCAGTCCGTCATTACTGCCATGGACGCTGCCGGCAAGCTCGGTTTCAGCCATTTGCGCATGACCACTGTCGAGGCGGCGCCAGCGTCCTGATGGCCATGTCCGATCGATTGCTCGCCGCGTGGTACGAAGGTCATCCGGCGTTGAAGCTGTTGCAGCCTCTTGAATGGCTGTATCGACGCGTGGTCACTGGCAAGCGCGAGCGCTTTTTGGCGGGCGAGGGCGAGATCTATCAGTCGCCGGTGCCGCTGATCGTGGTCGGCAATATCACGGTGGGCGGCACCGGCAAGACGCCACTGATTCTGTGGATGATCCGGCACTGCCAGCGCAGCGGTTTGCGGGTCGGTGTGGTCAGCCGTGGTTACGGCGCCAAACCGCCGCAATTGCCGTGGCGGGTCGCGGCGGATCAAGGCGCGGACGTGGCGGGCGATGAGCCGCTGTTGATCGTCCAGCGCACCGGCGTGCCGCTGATGATCGACCCGGACCGCAGCCGTGCGGTCAAAGCCTTGCTGGCGAGTGAGCCGCTGGACCTGATCCTCTCCGACGACGGTATGCAGCATTACCGGCTGGCTCGTGACCTGGAACTGGTGCTGATCGACGCCGCTCGCGGCTTGGGCAACCGCCGTTGTCTGCCCGCCGGACCATTGCGCGAACCGGTCGAGCGCCTGCAAAGCGTCGATGCGGTGCTGTACAACGGCGCTGCCAATGATCGCGAAGACGGTTTTGCCTTCCAGTTGCAACCCACCGAGCTGGTCAACCTGCACAGCGGCGAACGGCGGCCTCTGGACCACTTTCCCGCTGGCCAGGCTTTGCATGCCGTGGCCGGGATCGGCAATCCCCGGCGTTTCTTCACGACCCTCGAAACGCTACACTGGCGGCCAGTGCCCCATGCATTTGCCGACCACGCCGAGTACAGCGTGCAGGCCTTGAATTTCACACCGTCATTGCCAGTGGTGATGACAGAAAAGGACGCGGTGAAGTGCCGTGCCTTCGCCGCCGCCGATTGGTGGTACCTGGCGGTCGATGCTGCGCCATCGCCGGCCTTCGTGGCCTGGTTCGATACGCAGCTGATGCGCCTGTTGCCGGCTCGTCTTTTGCCTTAACTCCGTTTCTATCCAGGGAATGTACATGGACACCAAATTGCTCGACATCCTCGCTTGCCCGGTCTGCAAAGGCCCGCTCAAGCTCAGCGCCGATAAAACCGAGCTGATCAGCAAGGGCGCCGGCCTCGCGTACCCGATTCGCGACGGCATCCCGGTGATGCTCGAAAGTGAAGCGCGCACCCTGACCACCGATGAGCGTCTGGATAAATGACTACAGCCTTTACCGTTGTCATTCCATCGCGTTACGCCTCCACCCGCTTGCCGGGCAAGCCGCTGCTGCTGATCGCCGGCAAGCCGATGATCCAGCATGTCTGGGAACAGGCGAGCAAAAGCAGCGCCCAGCGTGTGGTGGTTGCCACCGACGATGCGCGCATCGTCGAGGTCTGCAAGGGCTTTGGCGCCGAAGTGGTGCTGACTCGCGAAGATCACAACTCCGGCACTGACCGCCTGGCCGAAGTTGCGGCGAAACTGGGCCTGGCCCCGGACGCGATCGTGGTCAATGTTCAGGGCGACGAGCCGTTGATCCCGCCAAGCGTGATCGATCAGGTCGCCACCAACCTGGCCGCTCACACCGAAGCACGCATGGCCACCCTGGCCGAGCCGATCGAAGACGTCGAAACCCTGTTCAACCCCAATGTGGTCAAAGTGGTCAGCGACCTCAATGGCCTGGCGCTGACCTTCAGCCGTGCCACCTTGCCGTGGGCTCGGGACGCGTTTGCCAAAAGCCGCGAGCAATTGCCGGAAGGCGTGCCGTATCGCCGCCACATCGGCATTTATGCTTACCGTGCCGGTTTCCTTCAGGACTTCGTCACCTGGGGCCCGTGCTGGCTGGAAAACACCGAGTCTCTGGAGCAGCTGCGTGCCCTCTGGCACGGCGTGCGGATTCACGTCGCCGATGCGCTGATCGCACCGCCCACCGGTGTCGACACCGTTGAAGATCTCGAGCGCGTTCGTCGCCTGCTGGAGGCCTGATGCGGGTCCTGTTCGTCTGCCTGGGCAACATCTGCCGTTCCCCCACGGCTGAGGGCGTATTGCGGCACAAGCTGCGTGAGGCTGGGCTGGCCGACCAAGTCGAGGTGGCTTCCGCCGGCACCGGCGACTGGCACGTCGGCAAGGCCCCGGACAAGCGCAGTCAGGCTGCGGCGAAACTGCGCGGTTATGACCTGTCCGCCCAGCGCGCTCAGCAAGTGACCCGCGCCGATTTCGCCTCCTACGACCTGATCCTGGCGATGGACAACAGCAACCTGCGCCACCTCAAGGCCATGCAACCGGCCAAGGGCAAGGCCGAGCTGGATTTGTTCCTGCGTCGCTACCAGTCGGAAGTCGATGAAGTGCCGGATCCTTATTACGACGGCGACCAAGGCTTCGAACAGGTAYTGGACTTGATCGAGCGCGCCAGCGATCTGCTGGTGATCGAATTGAAGGGACGGCTATGAGTTTGCAGGTTCAACCCCGGGTTTCGCTCAAACCGTACAACAGCTTTGGCGTGGACGTTCAGGCGCGGCTGTTTGCCGAAGCCCATAGCGATGCCGACGTGCGCGAAGCCCTGGCCTACGCGCTGGCACACGAAGTGCCGGTGCTGGTGATCGGTGGCGGCAGCAATTTGCTGCTGACCGCCGATGTGCCGGCACTGGTGCTGCGCATGGCCACACGGGGGATTCGCCTGTTGAGCGATGACGGCAACCAGGTGGTGATCGAAGCCGAGGCGGGCGAGCCGTGGCATCCGTTTGTGCAACACACCCTGGCGCAAGGGTGGTCGGGGCTGGAAAACCTCAGCCTGATCCCCGGCACCGTCGGCGCGGCACCGATGCAGAACATCGGCGCTTACGGTGTCGAGATAAAGGACGTATTCGCCGGCCTGACGGCCCTTGATCGCCAGACCGGCGAGCTGCGGGAGTTCACGCTGGCCGAGTGCAACTTTGCCTACCGCGACAGCCTGTTCAAACAGGAACCTGGGCGCTGGTTGATCCTGCGGGTGCGTTTCACCCTCTCGCGCATCGCGCATCTGCACCTGGAATACGGCCCGGTGCGTCAGCGCCTGACCGAGCAGGGTATTGATCACCCGACGCCGACCGATGTCAGCAAGGCCATTTGCAGCATCCGCAGCGAAAAACTCCCGGACCCGGCCGTACTCGGCAATGCCGGCAGCTTCTTCAAGAATCCGTTGGTGCCAGCCGCACTTGTGGCACAACTCAAGGGTGAATACCCGGATCTGGTGGCGTATGTGCAGCCCGATGGGCAAATGAAGCTGGCGGCGGGCTGGCTGATCGAACGCGCCGGCTGGAAAGGCTTTCGCGACGGCGATGCCGGTGTGCATAAATTACAGGCGCTGGTGCTGGTCAACTACGGCGCCGCCACGGGCCTGCAATTGCTGAATCTGGCGCAGCGCATTCAGAAAGACATTGCAGAGCGTTTCAAGGTCGACCTGGAAATGGAACCCAACCAATATTGAGGCTACGCTTTCAGGCTGATCAAAAAGCCCTGCACATTTTCAAATGTGCAGGGCTTTTTTGTTAATGCTCAGTTAACTTAGCCAGCTAACGATGCAAGCATTTGCTCCATCAAAGGCCCGGTGCAGACGTCGCGTCTACATAAGAGAGCCGATTAGCCTGAGTCGATCTGCGTGTAGTGAACCGCGAACCCCAAGCGGCAGATTGCTCGACCCCATAACCTCGACCTCTTTAATGAGAAAAAAATGGCGGGCGTGCCCATGATTACCCTGAAACTCAATGGAAAAGACCATCAACTCGATGTCACCGAGGACATGCCGCTGCTCTGGGCGATCCGTGACGTTGTTGGCTACAACGGCACCAAATTCGGCTGCGGCATGGGCTTGTGTGGCGCTTGCACCATTCATATTGACGGCGCGCCCGCGCGCAGTTGCATCACGCCGATCGGCTCGGTGGTCGGCCAGAACGTCAGCACCATCGACGACCTGCATGCCGACCCGGTGGGCAAGATCGTCCAGCAAGCCTGGCTCGACAGCGCCGTGGCTCAGTGCGGTTACTGCCAGGGCGGACAGATCATGTCGGCCACCGCGCTGCTGAAAACCAACCCGAACCCCAGCGACGAGCAGATTGAGGAGGCAATGGTCGGCAACATCTGCCGTTGCGGCACCTACAACCGGATCAAGACCGCCATCCGCCAGGCATCCACTCACCTGAAGGAGGCCAAGGCATGAGCCAGCTACCGAATGATTTTGCGCTGAGTAATCTCAGCCGCCGTGGTTTCCTCAAAGGCGTGGGTGCCACCAGCGCGTTGGTGCTGGCGGCCAGTTGGGGCTGGCAGGATGCGCTGGCCGCGGAGAAAGACAAGAAGTTCGGCGCCGATGGCATGCCCAACGGCTGGATCGATGACCCGAAGGTTTACATCAGCATCGCCGCCGATGGCAGCGTGACGGTGATTTGCAACCGTTCGGAAATGGGCCAGGGCGTGCGCACCAGCCTGACCATGGTGGTGGCCGATGAACTGGACGCCGACTGGGCACAGGTCAAAGTGCAGCAGGCGCCGGGTGACGAAGTTCGCTTCGGCAATCAGGACACCGACGGTTCGCGCAGCATGCGTCACTGGTACGAGCCGATGCGCCGTTGCGGTGCTGCTGCGCGGACCATGCTTGAGCAAGCCGCTGCCGAGCAATGGAAAGTGCCGATCGGCGAATGCCATGCGCAACTGCACAAGGTCATCCATAAACCGAGCGGCCGTGAACTGGGCTACGGCGCGTTGGCCGCAGCAGCCAGCGCGCTTACGGTGCCGGCCCGCGACAGCCTGCGGCTCAAGCAACC
Source organism: Pseudomonas sp. P1_A1 (assembly GCF_056406935.1). Lineage (NCBI taxonomy): Bacteria > Pseudomonadati > Pseudomonadota > Gammaproteobacteria > Pseudomonadales > Pseudomonadaceae > Pseudomonas > Pseudomonas sp. P1_A1. The sequence continues at coordinate 40,877 of NZ_JBFTZE010000008.1, forward strand.
GTCGGAGTTTCGCTACATTGGCAAGGAAGGCACCAAGGCCATCGACGGTGCGGACATCGTCAACGGTCGCGCGGTCTACGGCGCCGATGTGCATTTCGATGGCATGCTCTTCGCCACCATCGCGCGTCCGGCGGTCTACGGCGGCAAGGTCAAATCCTTCGATGCCGCCGCTGCGATGAAAGTGCCGGGGGTGATCAAAGTCCTGCCAATCGAAAGCCGTCCATTGCCGTCCGAGTTCCAGCCGCTTGGCGGTGTGGCCGTGGTGGCCAGCAACACCTGGGCGGCGATCAAGGGCCGCGAAGCGCTGAAGATCGAGTGGGATGACGGCCCCAACGCCAGTTACGACTCGATCGCCTACCGCAAGGAACTCGAAGCCGCGTCGCTCAGGCCCGGCAAAGTGGTGCGCAATACCGGCAGCATCGACCAGGCCATGAGCGCTGCCGACAGCACCCTCGAAGCCTCCTACTATCTGCCGCACCTGACGCAATCGCCGATGGAGCCGATGGTCGCCATCGCCCGTTTCAAGGACGGTGTGTGCGAGGCCTGGGCGCCAAGCCAGGCGCCGCAAGTCACTCGCGAACGGATCGGCGAGCGCTTGGGCATTCCATTCGATAACGTCACATTCAACGTCACCTTGCTCGGCGGCGGTTTCGGTCGCAAGTCCAAGCCGGACTTCGTCATTGAAGCGGCGATCCTGGCCAAGGAGTTTCCGGGCAAAGCGGTGCGGGTGCAGTGGACCCGTGAAGACGACATCCACAACTCATATTTCCATACCGTGTCCGCCGAATACCTGAAGGCGAGCCTGAACAAGGACGGCCTGCCGTCCGGCTGGCTGCACCGCACGGTGGCGCCGAGCATTACCGCGTTGTTCGCGCCGGGCATGAACCATGAGGCGGCTTTCGAACTGGGCATGGGCTTTACCAACATGGCGTACGCGATCCCCAACGTGCGCCTGGAAAACCCTGAAGCGACGGTTCACACGCGGGTCGGCTGGTATCGCTCGGTGTCGAACATTCCCCACGGCTTTGCGATTCAGAGCTTTGTCGATGAACTGGCCCATAAGGCCGGCCAGGATCCGCTCAAGTACCAGATCAAGCTGCTCGGCCCGGACCGTCAGATCGATCCGAGCACCTTGAGTGAAGAGTGGAACTACGGCGAATCCCCTGAGCGCTATCCTATCGATACCGCGCGGATGCGCACGGTGCTGGAAACCGCCGCCAAAGCCGCCGGTTGGGGGCGTGAATTGCCCAAGGGTCGTGGCCTGGGCCTGGCGGTGCATTACAGCTTTGTCACTTATGTGGCAGCCGTGATCGAAGTCGAAGTCAAAGACGATGGCACGCTGATCGTGCACAAGGCCGACATCGCCGTGGACTGCGGCCCGCAGATCAACCCCGAGCGGATTCGCTCGCAGTTCGAAGGCGCCTGTGTCATGGGCCTGGGCAATGCAGTACTGGGGGAAATCAGTTTCAAGGACGGCAAGGTTCAGCAGGACAACTTCCATATGTACGAGGTGGCGCGCATGTCCCTGGCACCGAAGGAAGTCGCCGTGCACCTGGTCACGCCACCGGGCAATGTACCGTTGGGCGGGGTCGGTGAGCCGGGCGTGCCGCCGATTGCGCCAGCGCTGTGCAACGCGATCTTCGCCGCCACCGGCAAGCGCATCCGCAGCTTGCCGGTGCGCTATCAGCTGCAAGGCTGGCAGAAGGCTGACGCCTGATGGACAGCGTCGATCTGAACGTCCTGCGCAGCGTGCTGGAATGGCGCCGCGCCGGTCAGCGGGTGATGTTGTACAGCGTGGTCCAGACCTGGGGCACTGCGCCCCGGGCACCTGGCGCCATGCTGGCCTTGCGTGGCGATGGCGTAGTGATTGGCTCGGTGTCCGGTGGGTGTGTCGAGGATGACCTGATTGCCCGGCTGCACGATGGCCGTATCCCGGCCGATGGGCCGCCGGTGCAGTTGATTACTTATGGCGTCACTCGTGAGGAGGCCGCGCGGTTTGGTTTGCCCTGCGGCGGCACGTTGCGCCTGACCGAGGAGCGCGTCGGCGATCCGGCGTGGGTCGCCCAGTTGCTGGCGCGCTGCGAGGCGCATGAAATTGTTGCGCGCTCGCTGGATATTGCGACCGGTGAAGTGGTTTTGCAGCCGGCGAACAAGCACGATGTGCTGAGTTTTGATGGCAACATACTGCGCGCCATTTACGGCCCGCGTTGGCGATTGTTGTTGATCGGCGCGGGGCAGCTATCGCGGTATGTTGCCGAGATGGCGCGGCTGCTGGATTTCGAAGTGCTGATCTGCGATCCGCGCACCGAGTTCGTCTACGGTTGGGAAGAGCAACACGGTCGCTTCGTTCCGGGCATGCCCGACGAAGCGGTGCTGACCATCCAGAGCGACGAACGCACCGCCATCGTCGCACTAACCCATGATCCGCGCCTGGATGACATGGCGCTGCTCACGGCCCTGGATTCCAGGGCGTTTTATGTCGGTGCGCTGGGCTCGCGAGTCAACAGCCAGAAACGTCGGGATAACCTGGCTCAGCTAGGCTTGTCCCAACAGGCCATCGAGCGTTTGCACGGCCCGATCGGTTTGCACATCGGCAGCCATACTCCGGCGGAAATCGCCTTGTCGCTGCTGGCCGAGATTGTGGCGATCAAGAACGGCATCGAGCTCAAGCAGAAGAGGCCGTTGCAGGAGGGCGTATGAGTGACTCCATTGGCGTTATCGTTCTGGCCGCGGGGCAGGGCAGCCGGTTTCGACAGGTAGCGGGAGACGATAAGGACAAGTTGCTGGTGGACTGCACCGCCCGTGATGGCATCACCGTGCACTCAATGATCGAGCAGGTGCTGGTGAATCTGCCGGCCGCGCTTGAGAAGCGCGTGCTGGTGACCACGGCGGACCGCCCGCAAGTGATTCGCATGGCGCAGGCCTATGGTTGCGAGATTGTGCGGATCGAGTCGACCGGCCTGGGCGACAGCATTGCGGCGGGTGTGGCGGCGTGTTCGCACCTCGATGGCTGGCTGATCATGCTGGGGGATATGCCGTTTATCCTGCCGGCGAGTATTGAACAGGTCGTCGCGGCTATTGCCGATGACGCCGTCAGCGTGCCGGTGCATGAGGGGCAATACGGGCACCCGGTGGGGTTCGGGCGAAGCTTCGGTCCGGGATTGATGGCGTTGACCGGCGATCAGGGCGCCAAGTCACTGTTTGCGCAGGCGAGGGTGGTCGAGGTGGCGGTGGAGGATCCCGGGGTGTTGTGGGATGTGGATACCCCAGAGGGGTTGGTCTTCGCCTGATACACCGCCGTCGCGGTTATCCTGCATTGCAACGGACATAAAAAAGCCCCGCCTGGATCACCAGGCGGGGCTTTTTAGTGGCCGATGGAATCAGGCGAGGGGTTTAGGCTCGTGCTCTTTTTCCAGGGCTTGCTCGTGTTGCTCTACCGCTTCCTGTACGGAACGCGGTGCTTCGTCGATCGCGGATTCAACCGGCTCGGCAGGGACTTCAGCGGCCGGGGCAGGGGCTGCCTCGACGACTTCAGCAACAACCGGTGCTGGCTCGGCAGCGGCTGGAGCAGCAGCGGCAGCCAGTTCGGCTTCCTTCTGCAGACGCTCGGCTTCACGCTTGCGACGACGTACTTCACGCGGGTCGTTCGGTGCGCGGCCACTTGGGGTCAGAGCGCTGACAGGAGCGGCTTCGACCACAGGTGCAGCTTCGGCAACCACCGGCGCTTCAAGCAGCGGAGCAGGCTCGGCAGCCGCAACCACTGGCTCGGAGGCCATGGTTTCAGCCGCTGGGGCTTCAGCAACCGGAGCCTCGGCGACTGGCGCTGGAGCTTCGACGGCTACAGGTGGCTCGGCAACCCAGTTGAACGTGGTTTGTTCTTCACGAACTTCGCGAACTTCACGTGCCGGTTCAGCCACTGGTGCTTCAACGACAGGTTCTGCGGCAACCACTGGTTCGGCGGCAGCCTGTACTTCAGGCTGTGTTTCACGAACCGGCGCCACTTCGATTTCCGGAGCGGCGGTGACGGCTACCGGCGTGGTCGCTTCAACCACTGGTGCTTCAACCGGAGCGGTTTCCAGGGTGGCGGCGGTAGCACGTTCGGCTTGCTCGTTGGCTTGTGCTTCGGCAGGCGCGCTGATCACGGTGCTGGCAACGGCAGCGGTAACCGCCAGGCCGGCGGCCAGATCGGCAGCGCTTGGCGCTTCGGCGTTTTCAGCCGATTCGGATTCTTCCGAACCTTCGATCACATTGCCATTGGCATCGCGCTGACGCTCACGACGGTTGCTGCGACGACGCTGGCCACGGGAACGGCGGCGTGGACGATCACCTTCGGCGACTTCCTGACCGTCTTCCTGCAGTTGCTCTTCGTTGGTTGGCAGCTCTTCTTCGGCAACGGCGGCAGCGGCTTGCTCGGTGCGTGGTTGACGTTCTTCACGCGGTGGGCGTGGAGCGCGTTCTTCGCGTGGCTGACGGGCCGGACGCTCTTCAGCGGTGGCAGCGGCGGCCGGAGCGGCATCCAGAGGCTCACGCAGTTCACGAACCGGACGTTCTTCACGCTCGCCACGTGGCTTGCGATCTTCACGCGGTGCGCGCGGTGCGCGTTCTTCACGAGGGGCACGTGGAGCGCGTTCTTCGCGAGCGACTACCGGCGTTTCTTCGCGAACTTCGCGTGGTTGACGCTCTTCGCGTGGCTCACGTGGTGCGCGCTCTTCACGCGGTGCACGTTCCTCACGAGGCTTGCGCTCTTCATCGCGGCGACCGTTACGGTTGCGGCTCTGCTGACGACCGTTGCGACGCTCTTCGTTGCGGGCAGGGCGCTCGGTGGTCGCTGGTTTTTCAACCACAACCGGAGCAGCAGGCTCTTCCTTGGTCGCGAACAGACTGATCAGCGACTTCACCAGGCCCTTGAACAGGCTTGGCTCAGGCGCGGCAACTGGCGCAGCCACTGGAGCGGCGACGACTTCGGTCGGAACCGGAGCGTTGGCGCGGGCTGGTGCAGTCTTGACCGCGGCTTCCTGGCGAACCAGGGTGCGGGTCGCAGCGGCTGGCTGGACTTCTTCGACTTCGGCAGCGGCAGCAGCGATTTCGTAGCTGGACTGATTGATGCTGGCTTCCGGGCTGTCATCGCGCAGACGCTGAACTTCGAAGTGCGGCGTTTCGAGGTGATCGTTCGGCAGAATGACGATGCGGGCGCGGGTGCGCAGTTCGATCTTGGTGATCGAGTTGCGTTTTTCGTTGAGCAGGAACGCCGCCACCGGGATCGGCACTTGTGCGCGAACTTCGGCGGTGCGGTCTTTCAGGGCTTCTTCTTCGATCAGGCGCAGGATCGCCAGCGACAGCGATTCAACGTCACGGATGATGCCGGTGCCGTTGCAACGCGGGCAAACGATGCCGCTGCTTTCGCCCAGCGATGGACGCAGGCGCTGACGGGACATTTCCAGCAGGCCGAAGCGCGAGATGCGACCGACTTGCACGCGGGCGCGGTCGGCTTCCAGGCATTCGCGGACTTTCTCTTCCACGGCGCGCTGGTTCTTGGCAGGGGTCATGTCGATGAAGTCGATGACGATCAGGCCGCCGATGTCGCGCAAGCGCAACTGACGGGCGATTTCTTCGGCGGCTTCAAGGTTGGTCTGCAGAGCGGTTTCTTCGATGTCGCTGCCTTTGGTGGCGCGTGCCGAGTTGATGTCGATGGACACCAGGGCTTCGGTCGGATCGATGACGATGGAGCCGCCGGAAGGCAGTTCGACGACGCGCTGGAAGGCGGTTTCGATCTGGCTTTCGATCTGGAAGCGGTTGAACAGCGGAACGCTGTCTTCGTACAGCTTGATCTTGCTGGCGTACTGCGGCATCACCTGGCGAATGAAGGTCAGGGCTTCGTCCTGGGCTTCAACGCTGTCGATCAGCACTTCGCCGATGTCCTGGCGCAGGTAATCGCGGATGGCGCGGATGATCACGTTGCTTTCCTGGTAGATCAGGAACGGCGCGGCGCGGTCCAGCGAGGCTTCTTTGATGGCGGTCCAGAGTTGCAGCAGGTAGTCGAGGTCCCACTGCATTTCTTCGCTGCTGCGGCCAAGGCCGGCAGTGCGAACGATCAGGCCCATGTCGGCCGGGGCAACCAGGCCGTTGAGGGCTTCACGCAGTTCGTTGCGCTCTTCACCCTCGATGCGACGGGAGATACCGCCGGCACGCGGGTTGTTCGGCATCAGGACCAGGTAACGACCGGCCAGGCTGATGAAGGTGGTCAGGGCGGCGCCCTTGTTGCCACGTTCTTCTTTTTCGACTTGAACGATGACTTCCTGGCCTTCGCTCAGGACGTCCTTGATGTTGACGCGGCCTTCGGGGGCTTTCTTGAAGTATTCGCGGGAGATTTCTTTGAGGGGCAGGAAGCCGTGGCGCTCAGAGCCGAAATCGACAAAGGCAGCCTCAAGGCTTGGTTCGATGCGAGTAATCCGGCCTTTATAGATGTTGGCCTTCTTCTGCTCGCGTGCACCGGATTCGATGTCCAGGTCGTAGAGGCGTTGGCCATCTACCAGTGCAACACGCAACTCTTCAGGTTGAGTCGCGTTAATCAGCATTCTTTTCATGTAGTACCGTCGGTTTCCGGGCTGCCGGAAACGGCGTTCGGCACACACGACTTCTCACGGTCGGTGTCAGGTGCGTCGGGAGTGGTTGGCCATTCCCGTGTCCAGCGATGTCCGACCAATTGGGCCGGTATCGCGACGTACGCGTCCTGCTTGCTGTGGCTACTTAAGCACTCAGTCAGGAGGAGGAATCAACCGGCGGCTGTGGACGAGATGAAGCGTCTTGATAAAGCCTATTGCTACACAGTCCAGCGGTTGTGCATCTCCACCCTACACGTATCCCTGATAATTCGGGTGCTGCCGCGCGCAGAATCCGCAGCGGGTTGGCATTTACCGTGAGCTCCGAAAGGGGAGGTCACGCATCATGGCTAATTTAGGCGTTGTTTCCGAAGCGTTCGCTCGGGGTCGTTTGCAGCTGACTGCACTTTGTGAACTGGCCGTGAATATTTGCTCGGAAGGCGAGTGAAAACTCTGCTTTGCGGCATGATTCAGGCCTTATGTCACCTGCGCTTGTTACAACTGCAAACTCTGCCGTTACGTAGCGAAAGCCCCGTAGGACGGCCTCTCGTCCTCGTGAATTGCGTTGGTCAGGGCCGGTTTTTGACCGTTAGTCCGCTGTCCAGGCCACTTTTGGCGGCGTTCGCGACTATAGCAGCAATGATTAAGTGCTTCAATTCCATAAAAAATTGTTATCATCCGCACCATGACGACTACTGCCCCTTCGACCCCAGGCGTACAACTGCTTGAGGTCTCGCCGGAATATGCCGGCCAACGTATTGATAACTTCCTTCTCGCTCGGCTCAAAGGCGTGCCCAAGACCTTGATTTACCGCATTTTGCGTAAAGGCGAAGTGCGGGTGAACAAAGGTCGGATCAAGCCCGAATACAAGCTGCAGGCGGGCGACATCGTGCGCGTGCCGCCGGTTCGCGTGCCCGAACGCGACGAGCCCGTGCCGCTGGCGCAGGGGCTGCTGCAGCGGCTCGAGGCCTCGATTGTCTACGAAGACAAGGCGCTGATCGTGATCAACAAGCCCGCTGGCATTGCGGTTCACGGCGGCAGCGGCTTGAATTACGGCGTCATCGAAGCCTTTCGTCAGTTACGCCCTGATGCAAAAGAGCTCGAGTTGGTTCACCGCCTCGACCGGGACACGTCCGGCCTGCTGATGATCGCCAAAAAGCGCAGCATGTTGCGTCACTTGCACGCCGCATTGCGTGGTGATGGCGTCGACAAGCGCTATATGGCGCTGGTGCGCGGCAACTGGGCGACCTCGATCAAGCAAGTCCGTGCGCCGTTGCAAAAGAGCAATCTGCGCTCCGGCGAGCGCATGGTCGAAGTCGACGAAGAGGGCAAGGAGGCGCTGACCGTGTTCAAGGTGCTGCGCCGCTTCGGTGACTTTGCCACCATGGTCGAAGCCAAGCCGATCACCGGTCGCACTCACCAGATTCGCGTCCATACTTTGCATGCCGGGCATTGCATCGCCGGCGACACCAAGTACGGCGATGAAGATTTCAGCAAGGAAATTCGTGACCTGGGCGGCAAGCGTCTATTCCTGCATGCCTACATGCTGACCGTGCCGCTGCCTGATGGCGGTGAGCTGAAGTTGCAGGCGCCGGTCGACGAAATGTGGGCCAAAACCGTGGAGCGATTGAGTGCGCCCATCTGATTACAAGCTGCTGATTTTCGATTGGGACGGTACGCTCGCAGACTCCATTGGTCGGATTGTCGAGGCGATGCACGTGGCGTCCAGGCGCTCCGGCTTCCCGTTGCGCGATGATTTTGCGGTCAAAGGCATCATCGGTCTCGGGTTGCCGGAAGCGATTCGGACCTTGTATCCCGAGATCGGCGATGGCGAGCTGATGGCTTTCCGTGACTATTATGCGGAGCACTACATCGCGGCGGAGGCTGTTCCTTCGCCGTTGTTCGAGGGCGTGCTCGAGTCGATGGAAGCGTTTCGTGCTGACGGCTATCACCTGGCGGTCGCCACTGGCAAGGCTCGGCGCGGGCTGGACCGGGTGCTGAAAGCTCACGGCTGGGAAGATTATTTTGATGTCACTCGCGCAGCCGATGAAACCGCCAGCAAGCCCCATCCGCTGATGCTCGAGCAGATCCTCGCCCATTGTGAGGTTCGTCCGGAGCAAGCGCTGATGGTCGGGGATTCGTCCTTCGATCTGCAGATGGCGCGCAATGCCGGCATGGATTCGGTGGCAGTCAGTTATGGCGCTCAATCGATTGAGGCGTTGCAGCGGTTCGAACCACGGCTGTCCATTGATCGTTTTTCAGAATTGCGCGCCTGGCTGAATCAGCCGGCTTAACGGTTTTTTGCAGGGGTAAATGTCATGACCGACGAATGGAAAGCGCCCGCCAAGGCGAGTGTAGAGAGCGGTGACGAGAAAAGCTGGAAGCTGCTGGAAACGACCCTGCTCGCCAGTGTGCAGGAGCATCGCCGGTCCCGTCGCTGGGGGATTTTCTTCAAGCTGCTGACCTTTGCATATCTGTTGCTTGCGTTGTTCTTGTTCTCGCCGCTGATGGATATGGAAAAAAGCGCCACTCGTGGTTCCGGTTACACGGCGCTGATCGATATAACCGGCATGATCGCCGACAAAGAGCCGGCGAGTGCAGATAATATCGTCAGCAGTCTGCGTAAAGCCTTCGAGGATACCAAGGTCAAGGGTGTGATCCTGCGAATCAACAGTCCGGGCGGCAGTCCGGTGCAGTCGGGTTATGTTTACGACGAGATCCGTCGTTTGCGCGGCCTGCATCCGGATATCAAGGTTTACGCGGTGATCTCGGATCTGGGGGCTTCCGGTGCCTATTACATTGCCAGTGCGGCAGATCAGATCTATGCCGACAAGGCGAGCCTTGTGGGTTCCATTGGTGTGACCGCGGCCGGTTATGGTTTTGTCGGCACCATGGAAAAACTGGGTGTCGAGCGTCGTACCTACACCTCTGGCGAGCACAAATCATTCCTCGATCCGTTCCAGCCGCAGAAGCCTGAAGAAACTCAGTTCTGGCAGGGTGTGCTCGACACCACTCATCAGCAGTTCATCAGTAGCGTCAAGAAGGGGCGTGGCGATCGTCTCAAGGACAAAGATCATCCGGAGCTGTTCTCCGGGCTGGTCTGGTCAGGTGAGCAGGCGCTGCCGCTGGGCTTGATTGATGGTCTGGGCAGTGCCAGTTCGGTGGCTCGTGACGTGATTGGCGAGAAAGAGCTGGTGGACTTCACTATCGAGGAGTCGCCGTTTGATCGCTTCTCGAAAAAGCTCGGTGCCAGCGTGGCTGAGCATTTGGCGATGTGGATGGGCTTCCAGGGGCCGGCGTTGCGCTGATCGTTGGCTGCATAAGAAGCCGGCCTGCGTGGCCGGTTTTTTGTGCGCGCGCAGTCGGTTCAGGGTATTTGCACGCCTTCAGCCAGCAACATGTCCACCAGGCGAATCAGTGGCAGGCCGATCAGGCTGGTGGCGTCAGGGCCTTCGGTGCTTTGAAACAGGCTCACACCCAATCCTTCAGCCTTGAAGCTGCCAGCGCAGTCGTAGGGCTGTTCGGCGTGCAGGTAGCGTTCGATGCGTGCTGCGTCGAGTGCGCGCATGTGCACGGTAAACGGCACGCAGTCGACCTGGCAGTGGCCGGTCTGACTGTTGAGCAATGCCAGGCCGGTGAGGAATGTCACGCTGGCACCGCTGGACGCCAGTAGTTGTTCGCGGGCCTTTTCGAAGGTGTGAGGCTTGCCGATAATCCGTTCACCCAGTACCGCGACCTGGTCCGAGCCGATGATCAGGTGGGCGGGATGGCTGGCTGCAAGTGCCCGGGCTTTTTCTTCGGCGAGGCGCTTTACCAGTTCTATGGCTGACTCGTCCGGGCGATGGCTTTCGTCGATATCCGGCGAGCGGCAAGTAAACGGCAACTGCAGGCGAGCCAGCAATTCCCGGCGATAAACCGAGCTTGAAGCGAGTAATAAAGGCAGCATGCGCATCTCCAAAGGGCAAGGGGCGAATTCTAGCGCAGGCTCAAGTGACGGGCAGGGCTGAATTTCCTTTGACATGGCTGGGGGCATCCCTATAATGCTGCGCCTATGTTGAATGACCCGATTCCACCTCACGTTGACCCGCGCAAATTGGCTGACCGTGGCACCACCCTTCAAGGTGAAATGCTGCTGGCCGATTTGGAGAGACTCTGCGACCCGCTTTCCGACAATGTCGGTACGGTGCAGGCTAAATTCGTTTTTGAACGAGATGAACGTAAGTCTGTGGTAATCCACAGCTTTATCGACACCGAAGTCAAAATGGTTTGCCAGCGTTGTCTTGAGCTGGTCACCCTGCCGATCCATAGCGAATGCAGTTATGCTGTGGTGAAGGAGGGTGCGAATACCCAGTCGTTGCCGAAAGGTTATGACGTGCTGGAACTGGGCGAAGATCCATTGGATCTGCAGTCACTGATCGAGGAGGAGCTTCTGCTCGCCTTGCCCATTGTGCCTGCTCATCATCCGGAAGAATGCCAGCAGCCGGCGGGAGCAGATGAGCCCGAACCGAGCGAGGACGAGGTAACGCGGTCCAACCCGTTCAGTGTATTGGCGCAGTTAAAGCGTGACCCAAACGTTTAGGAGTTAATCAATTATGGCTGTTCAGCAGAACAAAAAATCCCGCTCTGCCCGTGACATGCGTCGTTCGCACGATGCTCTCGAGGCTAGCACCCTGTCTGTAGAAAAAACCACCGGTGAAGTTCACCTGCGTCACCACGTATCGCCAGAAGGCGTATACCGTGGCCGTAAAGTGATCGACAAGGGCGCTGACGAGTAATCCTTGTCCGCTCAAGTCATCGCGATTGACGCAATGGGCGGGGACTTCGGTCCCCGCAGCATTGTTCAGGCCAGCCTTGCTTGTCTGTCAGCTACGCCCTCGCTGCACCTGACCCTTGTCGGTCAACCCTCCCTACTTGAAGAATTGATCGCTGGCCAATCGGCTGTGGATCGCTCGCGCCTGTCGATTGTGCCGGCGTCCGAAGTCATCACCATGGACGAAAAGCCTGCCCAGGCCCTGCGCGGCAAGCCTGATTCGTCGATGCGCGTGGCGTTGGAGTTGTTGCGTGATGGCAAGGTCCAGGCGTGCGTCAGTGCCGGCAATACCGGTGCGCTGATGGCGTTGTCGCGGTTTGTGCTCAAAACCTTGCCGGGGATCGACCGGCCAGCCATGGTCGCCGCCATTCCGACCGAGAAAGGTTTCTGTCAGTTGCTCGATCTGGGCGCCAATGTCGATTGCAGTGCCGAGCATCTGTTGCAGTTTGCGGTGATGGGGTCTGTGGCGGCGCAAGCCCTGGGCGTCGTGCGTCCACGGGTCGCGTTGCTGAATATCGGCACTGAAGACATCAAGGGCAATCAGCAAGTCAAGCTGGCGGCGACCCTGCTGCAAAATGCGCGTGGCCTGAACTACATCGGGTTTGTCGAGGGCGACGGTTTGTACCGTGGCGAGGCGGATGTGGTGGTGTGTGACGGCTTTGTCGGCAATATCCTGCTCAAGTCCAGCGAAGGCCTGGCGACCATGATCGCCGGGCGCATCGAGGCCCAGTTCAAGAAAAATTTCGCGTCGAAACTGGTAGGCGCACTGGCGCTGCCGCTGATGAAACGCTTGCAGGCCGAGTTGGCGCCGGCACGCCATAACGGCGCAAGTTTCCTCGGTTTGCAGGGAATTGTCGTGAAAAGTCATGGTTCGGCGGGGGTTCAGGGCTTCCAGAGTGCGATTCAGCGCGCCTTGATCGAGATCCAGGAAAACTTGCCGGAACGTCTTCATGGGCGCCTGGAAGATTTGTTGCCTTAGGCGTTTTCGTCAGACAATGCTTAAATGTGACCGCTCAGTTCAATGAGTCATCCAACTGTCAGTTTCTTGCGTTCCCCTGGCGGGACGTCAATTCTCCGACGACAAGATCATTAGGGGCTTGTTACATGTCTGCTTCCCTCGCATTCGTCTTTCCAGGACAGGGTTCGCAGTCCCTCGGCATGCTGGCCGAGTTGGGCGCGCAACACCCGGTGGTCCTTGAAACATTCAAAGAAGCTTCCGATGCTCTGGGTTACGACCTGTGGGCGCTGACCCAGCAAGGGCCGGAAGAACTACTCAATCAAACCGATAAAACCCAACCGGCCATTCTGACCGCCTCGATCGCCTTGTGGCGTCTGTGGCTGGCTGAAGGCGGCGCGCGTCCGGCTTACGTTGCCGGTCACAGCCTGGGTGAATACAGCGCTCTGGTGGCTGCGGGCAGCCTGAGCTTGGGCGCCGCGGTGAAGCTGGTAGAGCGTCGCGGTCAATTGATGCAGGAAGCCGTTCCGGCCGGGCAGGGCGGCATGGCCGCTATCCTCGGTCTGGACGATGCTGACGTGCTGGCAGCCTGCGCCGAAGCGGCGCAAGGTGAAGTGGTCAGCGCAGTCAACTTCAACTCGCCGGGCCAGGTAGTGATTGCCGGCGCCAAGGCTGCGGTCGAACGCGCCATCGAAGGCTGCAAGGCGCGTGGTGCCAAGCGCGCCATGCCGTTGCCGGTCAGCGTGCCGTCCCACTGCGAGTTGATGCGTCCGGCGGCCGAGCGATTCGCCGAGTCGATCGCGGCGATCGACTGGCAGGCGCCGCAGATTCCGGTAGTGCAGAACGTCAGTGCCGACGTACCAGCCGATCTGGAAACCCTCAAGCGCGATCTGCTTGAGCAGCTTTACAAGCCTGTGCGCTGGGTCGAATCGGTCCAGGCACTGGCTGCCAAGGGTGCGACCCAACTGGTCGAGTGCGGTCCGGGCAAGGTCCTGGCCGGTCTGAACAAACGTTGCGCTGAAGGCGTGTCGACCTCTAACCTCAATACCCCAGATGCTTTCGCTGCCGCCCGTGCAGCGCTGGTCTGATCAAGGAGAAGCTTGCATGAGTCTGCAAGGTAAAGTTGCACTGGTCACCGGTGCCAGCCGTGGTATCGGCCAGGCTATCGCTCTGGAGCTGGGTCGTCAGGGTGCCATCGTTGTCGGCACTGCGACCTCCGCATCGGGTGCCGAGCGTATCGCCGCCACTCTGAAAGAAAACGGTATTCAGGGCACTGGTCTGGAACTCAATGTCACCAGCGACGAGTCCGTAGCGGCCGTGCTGGCGAGCATTCAGGAGCAGTTCGGTGCGCCGGCGATCCTGGTCAATAATGCCGGTATCACCCGCGATAACCTGATGATGCGCATGAAAGATGACGAATGGCATGACGTTGTCGACACCAACTTGAACAGTCTGTTCCGCCTGTCCAAGGGCGTTTTGCGCGGTATGACCAAAGCCCGTTGGGGACGAATTATCAGTATTGGCTCGGTTGTGGGTGCCATGGGCAACGCAGGCCAAGTAAACTACGCAGCCGCGAAGGCTGGTCTGGAAGGTTTCAGCCGTGCGCTGGCGCGTGAAGTCGGTTCGCGTTCGATTACGGTAAACTCGGTGGCCCCAGGGTTCATCGACACCGATATGACCCGCGAACTGCCCGAGGCGCAGCGTGAAGCCTTGCAGACGCAAATTCCGCTGGGTCGTCTGGGGCAAGCTCAAGAGATCGCGTCTGTGGTCGCTTTTCTTGCGTCCGACGGTGCGGCTTACGTTACTGGGGCTACAATCCCGGTGAACGGCGGGATGTACATGAGTTAAATGTGACGGATTGCTTCAAAAAAATGTCATACGAGCTGTCTAAAATCCGTTATAAAGCTGCAATCTATTTTATCGGCAGAGGGCCGCAGGGTTTGAGGAGTGAAGCTTTCAGTTGAAAAACTGAAAAGTCTTTCTATACACTTACCCACTGGCCAGCTGCCTGAATTTGTCCATTAGGAGTGAAAACAAGGTATGAGCACCATCGAAGAGCGCGTCAAGAAAATCGTTGCTGAGCAACTGGGCGTTAAAGAAGAAGAAGTGACCAACACCGCTTCCTTCGTTGAAGACCTGGGTGCCGACTCCCTTGACACCGTTGAGCTGGTGATGGCTCTGGAAGAGGAATTCGAGACCGAAATCCCTGACGAAGAAGCTGAGAAGATCACTACTGTACAAGCAGCAATCGACTACGTTACCAGCCATCAGGCGTAATAGTTTTTAGTCGTCGCTCGCTGTCATGGAAAAACCGCACTGCCATCATGGCGTGCGGTTTTTTCTTTAGGCCTTGTGCGAAGTCGTCATTTGAAAAAAGGAGAGTGCTGTGTCGCGTAGACGCGTCGTAGTCACCGGTATGGGTATGTTGTCGCCACTGGGCACGGATGTGCCGAGCAGCTGGCAGGGCATTCTGGCTGGCCGCAGTGGCATTGGTCTGATCGAACACACCGACCTTTCTGCCTATTCCACCCGCTTTGGCGGTTCGGTAAAGGGCTTCAATGTCGAGGAATACTTGTCGGTCAAGGAAGCCCGCAAACTCGACCTGTTCATTCAATACGGTCTGGCTGCAGGTTTTCAAGCCGTGCGTAACGCAGGTCTTGAGGTTACCGACGCCAATCGCGAGCGTATCGGCGTGGCCATGGGGTCGGGTATTGGCGGTCTGACCAATATCGAAGACACCAGCCGCACACTGCATGATTCCGGCCCACGGCGGATTTCTCCGTTTTTCGTGCCTGGCTCGATCATCAATATGATTTCCGGTTTCCTGTCCATTCACTTGGGTGCACAGGGACCTAACTACGCCATCGCCACGGCGTGTACCACCGGTACGCACTGCATCGGCATGGCGGCACGTAACATCATGTACGACGAAGCCGACGTAATGATCGCCGGTGGCGCCGAGATGGCCGCGTGTGGTCTGGGCATGGGCGGCTTTGGTGCCTCCCGCGCACTGTCGACCCGCAACGACGAGCCGACCCGTGCCAGCCGTCCATGGGACAAGGGTCGTGATGGCTTCGTGCTGTCCGACGGTGCCGGCGCACTGGTTCTCGAAGAGCTGGAGCACGCCAAGGCCCGTGGTGCGACCATTTACGCCGAGCTGATCGGTTTCGGCACCAGTGGCGATGCCTACCACATGACCTCGCCACCGGCCGATGGCGCGGGTGCTGCGCGTTGCATCACCAATGCCTTGCGCGATGCGAAGATCAATGGCGATCAGGTGCAGTACATCAATGCCCACGGCACCTCAACCTCGGCTGGCGATCTCGCCGAAGCCTGTGCGATCAAATCGGTGTTCGGCGATCACGCCTACAAACTGGCCGTCAGTTCGACCAAGTCCATGACCGGTCACCTGCTGGGTGCCGCAGGGGCGGTCGAGGCGATTTTCAGCGTACTGGCAATCAACAGTCAGGTAGCCCCGCCGACCATCAACCTCGATGAGCCGGACGAAGGCTGCGACCTTGACTTCGTTCCCCACACCGCGCGCGGCATGGATATCGACGTGGTGCTGTCCAACTCCTTCGGATTTGGCGGTACCAATGGCTCGCTGGTGTTCCGCCGGTTCGCTGACTGATGGACAGCTGGGTCGACGGTCAACCGGCTGACGCTTTGTCGCTGAAAGATCGCGGCCTGGCTTACGGCGATGGCCTGTTCGAGACCATCGCCGTCAAGGGCGGGCAGCCGTTATTGCTGGATCGACATTTGTCGCGTCTGGCCGAAGGCTGTTCGCGCCTGGCGATTGCCGCCGATCATGAGCTGATCCGCGCGGAGCTGCTGGCCTATGCCGCCGCGCTGGGCGAGGGCGTGCTCAAACTCATTCTCACCCGCGGCGACAGCCTGCGCGGTTACGCCCCCGATCCTTCGGCCCAGGCCCGGCGCATTCTGCAAGGCAATCCTCCCGCTGCCTATCCGACTGTGTATGCGAAGCAAGGTGTGCGCCTGTTCCCTTGTACAACACGGCTTTCCAGGCAGCCATTGCTTGCCGGCCTCAAGCACCTGAATCGTCTGGAGCAGGTTATCGCCCGTTCCGAATGGCAGGACACCGAGCATGCCGAAGGCTTGATGCTGGATCAGGTCGGGAGGGTGATCGAAGGTGTGTTCAGTAATCTGTTCCTGGTGCGCGATGGCGTGCTGGTGACCGCCGATCTCAAACGTTGTGGCGTGGCAGGCGTAATGCGTGCCGAATTATTGTTTCAAGCCGAGTCATTGGGGATCCCCACACAAATCACCGACATTACCCTCGAACAGCTGCAATGGGCTGATGAGGTCTTTGTCTGCAACAGCGTTTATGGCGTTTGGCCGGTGCGCGCCTATGCCGCACTGAGCTGGCCGGTTGGGCCGCTCACCCGTAAACTCCAAACCATTGCCCGTGCGCTACTGGATGCTTGATTCGTGAGACGTAAATTATTGCTGCTGCTGGAAACCGGACTGGTTCTGGCGGGGCTGTTGGCGGGCGCTTGCGCCTGGAAAATCCATTCGGCGCTGGAACAGCCGCTGAACATCGCCCAGGAAAAACTCTTGGAAGTGCCCAAAGGCACTACGCCGAACCGCACTTTCATTCGACTTGAAGCCGATGGCGTCATCAAGGACGCTTTCTGGCTGCGTGTGTACTGGCGCTTCAACCTGGCGGGCCAACCGCTGCACAGCGGCGAATACCGCATGGTTCCCGGCATGACAGTCGAAGGGCTGATCGACCTGTGGAAGCGCGGGGAAATGGTTCAGTACAGCCTGACGCTGGTCGAAGGCTGGAATTTCCATCAGGTCCGCGCCGCCCTGGCCAAGGATGAAAAGCTCGAACAGACCCTCAATGGTTTGAGTGACAGTCAGGTGATGGACAAGCTCGGGCACGGCGGGATTTTCCCGGAAGGGCGCTTCTTCCCCGACACGTACCGTTTCGTGCGTGGCATGACTGACGTCGATCTGCTCAAGAAAGCTTACGACCGCCTTGACGAAGTCCTCGCCATGGAATGGAGTCAGCGTGCTGCCGACGTGCCCTACACCGAACCCTATCAGGCGCTGATCATGGCCTCGCTGGTGGAAAAGGAAACCGGTGTGCCGCAGGAGCGCAGGCAAATCGCCGGCGTGTTCGTGCGGCGCATGGAGATGGGCATGTTGCTGCAGACCGATCCGACGGTGATCTACGGCTTGGGCGATCGCTATAACGGCAAGTTGACCCGCGCCCATCTCAAGGAGCCGACGCCGTATAACACTTACCTGATCGCTGGCCTGCCGCCGACTCCGATCGCGATGGTCGGCCGCGAGGCGATCCATGCGGCGTTGAATCCGGCGGACGGCAACAGCCTGTATTTTGTTGCGCGCGGTGATGGCAGCCACGTGTTCTCCGATGATCTGGACGCCCATAACAATGCGGTGCGGGAGTTCCAGCTCAATCGCCGTGCCGATTACCGCTCCAGCCCGGCACCGACTACCACGCCGCTGACGGAAGGTGCCCAGGCGCCGACCCCGGCGGCTTCGCCTGATACGGCGGCCGAAGACGTGCCACAAGTAGCGCCGCAAGACTCTGCACAAGAGCCTGCGCCAGCACCCGAGCGGGATGCTCCGGCGCCGCAAAGCCCGCAATGACTCTGATTAAGGACTGCCTGTGACTGGCTTGTTTATTACCCTGGAAGGCCCGGAAGGTGCCGGCAAGAGCACCAATCGCGAATACCTGGCCGAGCGTCTGCGCGCCGCCGGGATCGAGGTGGTGTTGACCCGGGAGCCGGGCGGCACGCCCTTGGCCGAGCGGATTCGCGACGTATTGTTGGCGCCGGTCGATGAGGTCATGAACCCTGACACCGAGCTGCTGTTGGTGTTCGCCGCGCGAGCCCAGCACCTGGCCGAGGTGATCCGCCCGGCGCTGGCCCGTGGCGCGGTGGTTCTGTGTGATCGTTTTACCGATTCGACCTATGCCTACCAGGGCGGTGGTCGCGGTTTGTCGCTGGAGCGCATCGCGACCCTCGAAACGTTCGTCCAGGGCGATCTGCGCCCGGACTTGACGCTGATCTTCGATCTGCCGGTGGAAGTGGGCCTGGCCCGCGCCAGCGCCCGCGGTCGCCTGGACCGCTTCGAGCTTGAAGGCCGTACGTTCTTCGATGCCGTGCGCAGTGCCTTCCTCGAGCGCGCCAAAGCGGATCCTGCGCGTTATGTCCTGGTGGATGCCGCTCAACCGCTGGCGCAGGTTCAGCAGTTTCTGGATGCCTTGCTGCCACGTCTGCTGGAGTTGACCCGTGGCTGAAGCTTATCCGTGGCAGGACAGTCTCTGGCAGCAATTGGCCGGTCGTGCCCAGCACGCCCATGCCTATTTGCTGCATGGCCCGGCCGGGATCGGCAAGCGTGCGCTGGCCGAGCGGTTGATGGCCAGTTTGTTGTGCCAGCATCCGACCGCCCAAGGCGCCTGCGGTGAGTGCAAATCCTGCCTGCTGCTCAAGGCCGGTAGTCATCCCGACAACTACGTCCTGGAACCGGAAGAGGCAGACAAGGCGATCAAGGTCGATCAGGTGCGTGACCTGGTCAGCTTCGTGGTTCAGACCTCGCAGATGGGCGGTCGCAAGGTGGTGCTGATCGAGCCGGTCGAGTCGATGAACATCAACGCCGCCAACGCCTTGCTCAAAAGCCTTGAAGAGCCGTCCGGCGACACCGTATTGCTGCTGGTCAGCCACCAGACCAGCCGTCTGCTGCCGACTATCAAGAGCCGTTGCGTACAGCAGGCCTGTCCATTGCCGAGCGAAGCCATGAGCCTGGCGTGGCTGGCCAAGACGTTGCCGGACTGCTCGGAAGACGAGCGCATTGAACTGTTGACCCTTGCTGCCGGTTCGCCATTGGCCGCGGTCAAATTGCAGGCTCAGGGCGTGCGCGAGCAGCGGGCGCTGGTGGTCGAGGGTGTGAAGAAGTTGCTCAAGCAGCAGCAATCGCCGACGCAACTGGCCGAGGAATGGAAAACCATTCCCATGTTGCTGCTGTTCGACTGGTTCTGCGACTGGTCGAGCCTGATCCTGCGTTATCAGTTGACTCAGGATGAAGCGGGGCTGGGGCTGGCGGACATGCGCAAGGTGATTCAATACCTGGCGCAGAAAGCCGCTCAGGATAAAGTCCTGAATATTCAGGACTGGATTCTCGCCCAGCGGCAGAAAGTGATGAGCAAGGCCAACCTCAATCCGGCGCTGTTGCTGGAGGCGCTGTTGGTGCAATGGGTATCCTTGCCTGCCCAGAGGTGACTAGACTCTGATCATCAGAAATGGAGGTCAGCATGAACGAACCCATCAGTCCGGGCCCGCGCAATGGCATTTTGTCCTTGACCATCAAGGACAGGTCCGTGCTCTACGCGGCCTACATGCCATTCATCAAGAACGGTGGCCTGTTTATCCCGACCAACAAGAGCTACAGGTTGGGCGATGAGGTCTTCATGCTGCTGCACCTGATGGACGAACCGGAAAAGATCCCGGTCGCCGGCAAGGTCACCTGGATTACCCCCAAAGGTGCCCAGGGCAACCGCGCCGCAGGAGTCGGCGTGCAATTCAACGAAGGCGACGACACCGCGCGCAGTCGAATCGAAACCCATCTGGCCGGAGCCCTGAAGTCCGACCGTCCCACTCATACGATGTAAGTTGCAGCCCTTTTATGCTTGTAGATTCCCATTGCCACCTTGATCGCCTCGATCTCACCGCCCACAACGGCTCCCTGGATGCCGCGCTCGACGCGGCTCGTCAGAGGGGAGTAGGGCACTTTCTGTGCATTGGCGTCAGCGCCGATAACGCCGCCGACGTCAAGGCGTTGGCCGAACGTTACGACGACGTCGATTGTTCGGTCGGCGTGCATCCGCTGGACGTGCAGCCGGGTGCCGCTCCGGCGCTGGATTGGCTGTTGCGCGAACTCAATCATCCGCGGGTGGTGGCGATCGGGGAAACCGGCCTGGATTACCACTACGAACCTGAAGCGGCAGAGTTGCAGCAGGAGTCGTTCCGCCTGCACCTGCAAGCGGCGCAACAGACCGGCAAGCCGGTAATCATCCACACCCGTGGCGCCCGGGCCGACACCCTTGAACTGCTGCGTGAGGCGGCGCTGCCTCAAGCAGGCGTTCTGCATTGCTTCACCGAAGACTGGGAGATGGCCAAGGCCGCGCTGGATATGGGTTATTACATTTCCTTGTCCGGTATTGTCACTTTTCGCAATGCCGATGCCTTGCGCGATGTGGCCAGCAAAGTGCCGGCCGACCGCTTGCTGGTGGAAACCGATTCGCCGTACCTGGCGCCGATCCCGTATCGCGGCAAACCGAACCTGCCGCAGTACGTGCGTGAGGTAGCGGAATTTCTGGCAATGTTGCGAGGCGAGCCCTACGAGCGATTTGCCGAGCAGACTACCGAGAATTTCAAGCGGTTATTTCCGTTGGCGCACGTCAGGGCATCGGCGTAACGTTGGAAAAGGTCGCAACCTGTGGCGGGCTTTGCCCTCAAATTGCAGGCAAAAAAAACCCGGGTTCTGGGGGGTGAATCCGGGTTAAGACCATTAGGAGTAAAACAAAGGCACGCAATCCTTTGGTACCTTCATCGGCGCGACACTTGGGGGAGATGCCTCGCCGACAGTTGAAGTATTGATCAGTATCGCGCCGAGTCCAGTTTGGTTGGTCGGGTTTTTAAACAAATTTGGAATACGTGCGCTTCGGTTGAGTTCTCATCGACCGGCGAGGTCGCGTGAATTCATCAAGAAACACATATATGGTCGGATGATCCGTGCATTTTTGCGCAAGTTAGGCATAATACGCGGCTTCGAATTTTGACCCCTACAGACCTTTTCTTATGCATAAAGAACCTCGTAAGGTCCGTGAGTTTCGTCGCCGCGAGCAAGAAATTCTCGATACCGCGCTCAAGCTGTTCCTCGAACAAGGTGAAGACAGTGTCACCGTCGAGATGATTGCTGATGCCGTAGGTATCGGCAAAGGCACGATCTACAAGCACTTCAAATCCAAGGCGGAGATCTACCTGCGCCTGATGCTCGACTACGAGCGTGATTTGAACGAGCTGTTGCATTCCGCCGATGTCGATAAGGACAAGGAAGCCCTGTCCCGGGCCTACTTCGAATTCCGCATGCGCGATCCGCAACGCTATCGGTTGTTCGATCGCCTGGAAGAAAAGGTGGTCAAGGGCAACCAGGTACCGGAGATGGTCGAGGAACTGCACAAGATCCGCGCCTCGAACTTCGAACGCCTGACCCTGCTGATCAAGGGCCGGATCAGCGAAGGCAAGCTCGAAGACGTGCCGCCTTACTTCCATTACTGCGCAGCCTGGGCGCTGGTGCATGGCGCCGTGGCGCTGTATCACTCGCCGTTCTGGAGCAATGTGCTGGAAGATCAGGAAGGTTTCTTCCAGTTCCTGATGGACATCGGCGTGCGCATGGGCAACAAGCGCAAGCGCGATACCGACACTCCGAGCAGCTGAGCCATCCAGTTGTCTAATTGCGCCATGAGCCATGATTTAGCTACGTGGCGCAGTACCGCAGGAATATACTCAGGCATAGGGCTTGCTAAAACTTGATTTGTGAGTCAAGTTTTGCGCGTTCGAATCTTCTTTCGCCGGAGTGATCCATGATCGTTGACCGTCAAGGCAGGCGTTTTCGCAATTTGCGGATCAGTCTGACCTCCGCCTGCAACTACGCCTGTACCTACTGCGTGCCCAACGGCAAACGGCTGGTGGCTGCGCAGGATGAGTTGTCGGCCGAGGCGATGGCACGCGGCGTGGCCTATCTGATCGAAGCAGCCGGCATCGAGCGCCTGCGCATTACCGGTGGCGAGCCACTGGTCAGCCCCAAACTCGAAGCCTTCATGACCGCCGTCGGGCAGATGGGCCTGGAGGACATCAGCCTGACCACCAATGGCCAGTTGCTGGCGAAGAAGCTGCCACTGCTGGTGGATGCCGGCATTCGGCGCATCAACGTTTCCCTCGATACCTTGGACGCCGGGGCTTTCCGCAGCATTGCCCGCGGCGGCGATCTGGCGACCGTCCTCGACGGCATGGCCCAGGCCGCGGCAGCCGGCATGAAGATCAAGGTCAATATGGTGCCGCTGCGTGGGCAAAACCTCGATCAGGTGATGCCACTGCTCGATTACTGCCTGGAGCGCGGCTACGAGCTGCGCTTCATCGAGTTGATGCGCATGGGCCACCTGGCCAGCGATTCCAACGCCTTCCTGCAACAGTTCGTCAGCCTTCAGCAATTGCTGAGCCTGATCGGCGAACACTACGAATACCTGCAGGCCGACGCGCCGGTCGATGCCACGGCGGTGCGCTACGAGATTCCGGGGCAGGGCCACTTCGGCGTGATCGCCAACGAAAGCGTGCCGTTCTGCCGCACCTGCTCGCGGTTGCGCTTGTCGTCCACTGGCTGGCTGCATGGTTGCCTGTCATCGAGCAATCGCCACTATGTCGGCGATCTGCTCGACAAACCTCGTCACCAGGCACTGCCGGCGTTGCAGCGACTGCTGGTGAAGGCTCTGGGGGACAAGCAGGAAGTGGCGTTCTCCGGTGGCGCAACCATCATGAAAATCATCGGCGGCTGAGCCGACCCTGTGGCGAGGGAGCTTGCTCCCGCTGGGGCGCGAAGCGGCCCTAAAATTATCAAACGCCCCGCATTCCCTGGAACTTACGACTGCTGCGCAGCCGAACGGGAGCAAGCTCCCTCGCCACAGGTCTGTATTTTCAGACTGAAAATGCACATGACCTGAGCTGGCGCGGAAGCTGCATCCCTCGGCCATTCGCCGGTTTTCCGTCACCGGCTTCTGGAGGGTAGGATGCGTAGCCTGGTTTTGCTGCTGGCCGTTTTGGCGCTTGGTGGCTGCATGAATGTCAGCGATATGGCCGAAGGAACTCGCTACCACATGAGCGACGCGGGGCTGCTGGACCACAGCGACAGCCGTCGCGTGAATAACATCCGCATTCAGCCGGACTCCTTCATCTACATCGCCCAGGGCGCCTTCGCGCCGCCCGGCACTGCCTATCCGCGACCTAACGTGGTGGCCGAAGAAGCCTTCAACGGCTTTATCGAATATTTCCCGATGGTCCGTCGTGCCCGCGCGCCGGAAGGCCTCGACACCGCCATGGGCGAAGCCCGTGCCGCCGGTGCCCACTACCTGCTCTATACACGTTTTGCCAAGGCCGACGACCGCATCGGCAACACGGACGAATTGATCGATCAGGAACGCTCGGATCGCCTCGGGATCGACAGTGGCGTCATTCAGATCATGTTGATCGAGACCAGCACCCAGTATTTGATCGATACTGCACGTATCAAGAGTCGTGGCGGTTTACTGACGTTCCACGATAACAAGCCAGAAGATCTGCTGGGCCCGCCGCTGGAGCAATATGCTCGTAGCCTGCTGGGGATCAGCGACCAGTAATTCAAAGGAGAACGCCATGAGTGGCCCGCAAAAAGCCAATGACCTGTTGGGACAAATCCCCAAAACCAAAGGCTTGCCACCGGTCCACTTGTGGAACCCCGACTTCTGTGGCGACATCGACATGCGCATCGCCCGCGACGGCACCTGGTATTACCTCGGCACGCCGATCGGGCGCAAGCCGATGGTCAAGCTGTTCTCCACCATCATTCGCCGCGACGGCGATGATTACTTTCTGATTACTCCAGTCGAAAAGGTCGGCATCAAGGTCGACGACGCACCGTTCGTGGCGATAGCCGTGGAAGTCGAAGGCGAGGGTGAGGCTCAGGTCTTGCGCTTTACCACCAACGTCGATGAAACCACCGACGCCGGTGTCGAGCACCCAATGCGCGTGGTGATCGACCCGGTGACTCAGGAACCCGCCCCGTACGTGCATGTGCGCAGCAACCTTGAAGCGCTGATTCACCGCAATGTGTTCTACCAATTGGTAGAGCTGGCCGTGAGCCGTGAGATTGACGGGCAGAACTGGCTCGGTGTCTGGAGCGGTGGCGAGTTTTTCCCGATCGGACTTGAGCCGTAACGGGCTGAGCGCTGGAAACGAAACGGCCCGTTATTGCAACGGGCCTTTTTTATGGGCTTACAAACCCTTGCTCTTGAGCCGGGCGGCATGTTCTAGGTAGAGCATCACCGGGCTCACGTTCCAACTGTTGATCCCGGCCATCTGGTTGACTGCATCAAAGTGGTCCATGGGGTAATCCGAGCGGATCACTTTGCCCAAATGAGAGCTGTAGCGGCCGACCAGCCCATCATTGGCGTGCTTCTCTTTATAAAATAGCTGCGACAGCACTTTACAGTTCAAATGGGTCGGGTCGAGGAGTTGCAGGCTTTGAAAGTTCTGCACGATCCCGCTCCAGGAGTAGTAATACACGCCGTTCTCGACTTCGTTGCCTTCCCCGCCCCAAACCTTTGGCAGCCCTTGCGGGTACTTGCGATTGAAGGCGGCCAGGCCTGCGCTGGTCAGCGATTCGAACGCCGCTTGAGGGTCGATGGGGTTTTCCGGATGGCCACTGATCAACGAAATGAAGGTGCCGACTGCGCCTAACAGGGCTAATACCAAGGCTTCGGGTAATTCTCCGGGTGTCAGTGCCTTGTGCAGTTGGTCGGCAATCTCGGAGCCGTGGTTAGGGCAACTGACCGAGGTGACCGACGCAACCTTTTCCGGGTACAGAGCTGCGACGTAGCGTGCGGCCAGCGGACCTTGGCTATGGCCGATCAGATTGACTTTGGCGGCACCCGTTTCCCGCAAAATACGGTCGACGTGTTCGAGCAGTTTTTCACCGCGTTCCTCATTGCCGTTGACGGTTGGAATATTCACGGCAAACACCTGGGCGCCAGCGCGTTCCAGGGCTTCCTCGATTTCGAAGAAGTACGGATAACCGGCGATTCTGTCGAAGCCGAAAAGACCGTGAACCAACACAATGGGGTATTTCGTAGACGCATCCATGTCCATGTTCGTACCTGGCGATAGCGGATTTTAGTGAAACAGCCTGATCTGTTGCGGGCTAACCGTAGTTTACAAAGTGGGTGGGTTCAAAGCGCCGGGGGGAGTAATCGGACGAACAGTCATGCCTGTGTTGGCAAGGACTCCAGAAAAATCCAATTGACACCCAATCATATGATGATTAGCGTGGGCATCCATCGCGAACGGCTTTCGTGTCGTTTCATTTTTTTTCACCGGGCGGTGAGGTACCCATGTCCAGCAGTTTTCACGCGTCGACGGTTGATTGGCTGGGGTGCTGGATTGCCGCTGGCCAGGTGAAGCCCGGTCAAACCATCAAGGTTGAAGCTGACTTGGGTGAGCAGCTCGGGGTCAGCCGTACGGTCATCCGTGAAGCGATCAAAACCCTGGTCGCCAAAGGCATGCTCGAAGTCGGGCCGAAGGTCGGCACGCGGGTGTTGCCGGTACGCCGCTGGAACCTCTTCGATCCGCAAGTCGTCGGCTGGTTGTCGCGCAGCGGTTTGCCGGAGAACTTCGTCGATGACCTGCTCGACCTGCGCCGCACCATCGAACCGATGGCGGTGCGCTGGGCCTGCGAGCGCGCGACGGTGGAACAAGTGCAAGCGGTGCTTCAGGCCTATAACGCGCTGGAACGAGCCGTAGACAGCGGCATCGATTACAACCGCGCCGACCAGTTCTTCCACGAGTGCATCCTCGCCGCCAGCCACAATCAATTCATCGAACAAATGGTCCCGGCCCTCGGCGCGCTGCTGGCGGTGTCGTTCGAAGTGTCTGCCGCCGACCCGGACGAACTGCGCCGAACCTTGCCGATTCACAAAGACATGGCCGACGCCATCGCTGCTCGGGATGCCGCGCGGGGTGTGTGGGCCTGCATGACCCTGATCGATAACGCCGACCTGGCGATCAAACGGTTTTACCCCCAAGTCATGGCCGACAAGAAGGCAAGCTGACCAGGTTCGCTCCCACATAAAAGCAATAAAAAGGAGGTTTCATGACGTGGACTGCGGTTACCGAACACCGTGCGCGACTCGGTGAAGGCCCGTTCTGGGATGCACCGACCCAAGCGCTGTACTGGGTAGACATCGCCGGCAAACAAGCGCTTCGACTGATCGGCGCGAATGTGGAAATCTGGCAGATGCCGGAACACGTGTCCGCGTTCATTCCCTGCGAAAGCGGCGATGCCCTGGTGACATTGAGCAGTGGGGTTTATCGGCTGGACCTGAACTCTCCCGGCCTGGAACCTCGGCTGACCTTGCTCTGTGTGGCAGATCCGCAACCCGGTAACCGCGCCAACGAAGCCCGCTGTGATGCCCAGGGCCGGCTCTGGTTGGGTACCATGCAAAACAACATTGGTGAGCAGGGCGAAGATTTGCCTATCGTGCGCCGCTCCGGTGGCCTGTTTCGCATCGACCGCGATGCACGGGTCACGCCGTTGCTGCGAGGGCTGGGCATTCCTAACACGTTGCTGTGGAGCGACGACGGCACGACCCTGTATTTCGCCGACAGCCTCGACGGCACGTTGTACCAACATTTCATCCATACCGACGGCAACCTCGACACCGCCTACGTCTGGTTTGGCCCCCACGAACGGGGTGGCCCCGACGGCTCGGCGATGGATGCCGAGGGCTATATCTGGAACGCCCGCTGGGACGGCAGTTGCTTGCTCAGGCTGACCCCGGACGGTCATGTCGATCGGGTAATCGAACTGCCTGTCAGTCGCCCCACCAGTTGCGTGTTTGGTGGCGAGGACTTCAAAACCTTGTACATCACCAGTGCGGCGAGCCCGCTCAACCACCCGTTGGATGGTGCTTTGCTGGCGGTTCGAGTCGATGTGCCCGGAAAGCCCTGTCAGAGATTTGCGGGATAAATCCCAAAATATGGGATGTAAAATTATATATTGAGATTTGTTGGTGGCCGGGTTTATAGTCGGCCCCATCAGTTACACGCACTCACACTTAAAAAAACAAAACAGGTGAAGTGATGCAGCGATATTCCACCGTCCTCCCTTGGGGTGACAGTGCTTCAGGCCGCCCCGGCGCCCGGGCGTTTGCACGCCTGCCTGCCTATTCCAAAAAGCCTTTTGACCGGACATCGACAGATGTCCGGTTTTCGTCGTGTCTTCGAACAGGAGTGTTGATCCATGGCTGAACCCCTTTCCTTGCCACCGGTGCCCGAACCGCCGAAGGGTGAGCGCCTGAAAAACAAGGTCGTGCTGTTGACCGGCGCCGCTCAGGGGATCGGCGAAGCGATTGTCGCGACCTTTGCGTCCCAGCAAGCCAAGCTGGTCATCAGCGATATCCAGGCCGAGAAAGTCGAAAAAGTCGCGGCGCATTGGCGTGAACAAGGCGCGGATGTGGTGGCGATCAAGGCCGACGTATCGCGCCAGCAAGACCTGCACGCCATGGCCAAGTTGGCCATTGAGCTTCACGGCCGCATCGACGTGCTGGTCAACTGCGCCGGGGTCAACGTGTTCCGTGATCCGCTGCAAATGACCGAGGACGACTGGCATCGTTGCTTCGCCATCGACCTGGACGGCGCCTGGTATGGCTGCAAGGCCGTGCTGCCGCAGATGATCGAGCAGGGCATCGGCAGCATCATCAACATCGCCTCGACCCATTCCACTCACATCATTCCCGGCTGCTTCCCGTACCCGGTGGCCAAGCATGGCCTGCTCGGGCTGACCCGCGCCTTGGGCATCGAATACGCACCCAAGGGCATTCGCGTCAACGCCATCGCGCCGGGCTATATCGAAACCCAACTGAACGTCGATTACTGGAACGGCTTTGCCGACCCTCATGCCGAACGTCAACGGGCCTTCGACTTGCATCCACCGCGCCGCATCGGTCAGCCCATCGAAGTGGCGATGACTGCCGTGTTCCTGGCCAGCGATGAGGCGCCATTCATCAACGCTTCGTGCATCACCATCGATGGTGGTCGTTCGGTCATGTACCACGACTGAATGACTTGTGTTTCAGGCGCAAAACTACGCCTGAAACACAATCATCATACGATATGACTATTGGCTACATGCTTCGACCGCTGTATTGGCTTTCAACTAACGCTCAAAAAAAATAACAAGGAGTCAGCTTATGAAACGTCGTCGTGGGATCCGTTCCCTGTGCTGTGCCGCTTTGGCGGTCACCGCGGTCAGCCTGAGCAGTACGTTGCTGGCGGCCGAGGAAGTGAAGATCGGTTTTCTGGTCAAGCAAGCTGAAGAGCCCTGGTTCCAGACCGAGTGGGCCTTCGCTGAAAAGGCCGCCAAGGACAAGGGCTTCACCGTCATCAAGATCGCTGTGCCTGATGGCGAGAAAACCCTTTCGGCCATCGACAGCCTGGCGGCGAACGGCGCCAAGGGCTTCGTGATCTGCCCGCCGGACGTCTCCCTGGGCCCGGCGATCATGGCCAAGGCCAAGCTCAACGGTTTGAAAGTGATCGCTGTCGATGACCGTTTCGTCGATGCCGGCGGCAAGTTCATGGAGGACGTGCCGTACCTCGGCATGGCGGCCTTCGAAGTTGGCCAGAAGCAGGGCGCCGCCATGGCTGCCGAAGCGAAGAAACGCGGCTGGGACTGGAAACAAACCTATGCGGTGATCAACACCTTCAACGAACTCGACACCGGCAAGAAACGCACCGACGGTTCGGTTAAAGCCCTGGAAGACGCCGGGATGCCGAAAGACCACATTCTGTTCTCGGCCCTGAAAACCCTCGACGTACCGGGCAGCATGGACGCCACCAACTCGGCATTGGTGAAACTGCCGGGTGCGGCGAAAAACCTGATCATCGGCGGGATGAACGACAACACCGTGCTGGGCGGCGTGCGCGCCACCGAAAGCGCCGGTTTTGCCGCCGCCAACGTAATCGGTATCGGCATCAACGGCACCGATGCCATCGGCGAATTGAAGAAAGCCAACAGCGGCTTCTTCGGCTCGATGCTGCCGAGCCCGCACATCGAGGGCTACAACACCGCCAGCATGATGCACGAGTGGGTCACCACCGGCAAAGAACCGCCGAAATACACCGCCATGGACGACGTGACGCTGATCACGCGCGACAACTTCAAGCAGGAACTGGAAAAGATCGGCCTGTGGAATTGAGGGTCGGTTGATTTCATTGGCGGCCCCGGCGACGGGGCCGCCTGATCGGTGTGATGAGGTGGGTTATGCACGCACACGTACAAACAGATGAACAGCGCATTGGCGGCAGCCTGCGCTTCAACGGGATCGGCAAAACCTTTCCCGGGGTGAAGGCGCTGGACGGCATCAGCTTCGTCGCGCATCCGGGACAGGTTCACGCCTTGATGGGCGAGAACGGCGCCGGTAAATCCACGCTGCTGAAGATCCTCGGCGGTGCTTATACGCCGAGCAGCGGCGACCTGCGGATCGGCGAGCAGACGAGGGTCTTCAAATCCACTGCCGACAGCATTGGCAGCGGGGTCGCGGTGATCCATCAGGAGCTGCACCTGGTGCCGGAAATGACCGTGGCCGAGAACCTGTTTCTTGGGCATCTGCCGGCAAGTTTCGGCCTGATCAATCGCAGCGTTTTGCGCCAACAGGCACTGGGCTGCCTCAAAGGCCTGGCCGATGAAATCGATCCGCAAGAGAAAGTCGGACGCTTGTCCCTCGGTCAGCGGCAACTGGTGGAAATCGCCAAGGCGCTGTCCCGTGGCGCGCATGTGATTGCGTTCGACGAACCCACCAGCAGCCTGTCGGCGCGGGAGATCGACCGCTTGATGGCGATCATCGGGCGCCTGCGCGACGAAGGCAAAGTGGTGCTCTACGTCTCCCATCGCATGGAAGAGGTCTTCCGTATCTGCAACGCGGTAACGGTGTTCAAGGACGGTCGCTTCGTGCGCACCTTCGAGGACATGAGCGCGCTGACCCATGACCAGTTGGTGACGTGCATGGTCGGTCGCGACATTCAGGACATCTACGATTATCGCAGCCGCCCGCGTGGCGCGGTGGCGCTCAAGGTTGACGGTTTGCTGGGGCCGGGTTTGCGTGAACCGGTGAGTTTCGAGGTGCACAAGGGCGAAATTCTGGGTCTGTTCGGCTTGGTTGGCGCGGGTCGTACTGAGTTGTTCCGCATGCTCAGCGGGCTTACCCGCAACACGGCGGGGCGCCTGGAATTGCGTGGACATGAACTGAAACTGCGTTCACCGCGTGATGCCATTGCGGCGGGGATTCTGCTGTGCCCCGAGGACCGCAAGAAGGAGGGCATCCTGCCGCTGGCCAGCGTCGCCGAGAACATCAACATCAGTGCTCGTGGTGCTCATTCCACCTTCGGTTGCCTGTTGCGCGGGCTGTGGGAAAAGGGCAACGCTGACAAGCAGATCAAGGCGCTGAAGGTGAAGACACCCAACGCGGCGCAGAAAATCATGTACCTGTCCGGCGGCAATCAGCAGAAGGCGATTCTAGGGCGCTGGCTGTCGATGCCGATGAAAATCCTGCTGCTCGATGAGCCCACCCGCGGCATCGACATCGGCGCCAAAGCCGAGATCTACCAGATCATTCATAACCTGGCCGCCAGCGGTATTGCGGTGATTGTGGTGTCCAGCGACCTGATGGAAGTCATGGGTATTTCCGACCGCATCCTGGTGCTCTGCGAAGGCACGATGCGCGGCGAACTGACCCGCGAACACGCCAATGAATCCAACCTGCTGCAACTGGCTTTGCCACGCCAACGCGCTGCCGACGTGGCGAACTGAGAGGTGACTATGACCATCCAAAACAACGCTCTGCCAACCCCGCGCAAACCGCTGGACCTGCGACGCTTTCTCGATGATTGGGTAATGCTGCTGGCGGCGGTCGGGATCTTCGTGCTCTGCACCTTGCTGATCGACAACTTCCTGTCGCCGCTGAACATGCGCGGTCTGGGCCTGGCGATTTCCACCACCGGGATTGCCGCCTGCACCATGTTGTATTGCCTGGCGTCGGGGCACTTCGACTTGTCGGTGGGCTCGGTGATTGCCTGCGCCGGCGTGGTCGCGGCGGTGGTGATGCGCGACACCAACAGCGTGTTCCTCGGCGTCAGTGCGGCGCTGGTGATGGGGCTGATTGTCGGGCTGATCAACGGGATCGTGATCGCCAAGCTGCGGGTCAATGCATTGATTACCACACTGGCGACGATGCAGATCGTTCGCGGGCTGGCTTACATTTTTGCCAACGGCAAAGCGGTGGGCGTGTCCCAGGAGTCGTTTTTCGTCTTCGGTAACGGCCAGTTGTTCGGTGTGCCGGTGCCGATTCTGATCACCATCGTTTGCTTCCTGTTTTTCGGCTGGCTGTTGAATTACACCACCTACGGGCGCAACACCATGGCCATCGGTGGCAACCAGGAAGCGGCGTTGCTGGCTGGGGTAAACGTTGACCGAACCAAGATCATCATCTTCGCCGTGCACGGGGTGATTGGTGCATTGGCCGGGGTGATTCTGGCGTCGCGCATGACCTCGGGTCAGCCGATGATTGGCCAGGGTTTCGAGCTGACAGTGATCTCGGCTTGCGTGCTGGGCGGGGTGTCGCTGAGTGGTGGGATCGGGATGATTCGGCATGTGATCGCCGGGGTGCTGATTCTGGCGATCATCGAGAATGCGATGAACCTGAAGAACATCGATACCTTCTATCAGTACGTGATTCGCGGTTCGATCCTGTTGCTGGCAGTTGTGATCGACCGACTGAAACAACGCTGATTTTCCCCGGGGGAGCGGGATGTCCGGCACATGGATACTGGATGTGCCGACGCCTTCGCGGGCAAGCCTCGCTCCTACAGTACCGTGCAGATCCCCCTGAGCGAGGCTTGCCCGCGAAAGCGGTCTGTCTGTCACACAATCCAGCCACAAAATATCCCTTGCTCGCCCTAATCCCTTTCGGTTATCACTTTGTACATGGTTAGACAGGTACGATTTGACAAGAAACAACGGATTATCGATGAGCTTGTCCGGCGCATCGAAAGCGGCCTCATGGAGGACGGCTTGCTATTGCCGGGTGAACATCAGTTGGCTCAAGAATTCAAGGTCAGCCGCGGCACGCTGCGTGAAGCCCTGGCCGAACTGAAACGGCGTCACTACATCGCCACGCAAAGCGGAGTCGGTTCCATCGTTACTTACGACGGCGTAGTGCTCGATCAGAGCAGCGGCTGGGCCCAGGCGCTGGCGGACAGTGGGGCGTTGATCAATACCGAAGTGCTGCGGCTGGAGGCGGTGACTCGACCTGACCTGCTGTCGCGGTTCGGCACCGATCAATTCATTACCCTCGACCGTCGCCGGCGCGCCACCGACGGCACGCTGGTGTCTCTGGAACGCGCGTTGATGCCCGCGACCGGAGGCCTGGAAGGCCTGCCGCGAGTGGGACTGATTGATAACTCCCTGACCATCACGTTGGCTGCCTACGGCTATGTCGGTGAGCACGGCGATCAATGGATCGGTGCCGAACCCTTGAACGCCGAAGACGCCGAACTGCTCGGGCGTCCGGTCGGCACGGTGTTCCTCAAGGCCCTGCGCACCACCTATGACCGTCAGAACCGTTTTATGGAGCAGGTCGAAAGCCTGCTCGATCCGGTGCACTTTCGTCTGCATTTACAGTTTGGAGCTCCAAAATGACCGCGCTCAACCGTGCCCTCGGCGCGTTCTATGGACTGGCCCTGGGCGATGCGCTGGGCATGCCGACCCAATCCCTGAGCCGCGCCGAAATCAAGGCGCGCTTCGTTGAAATCACCGATCTGCAAGACGCCGGCCCCGATCAACCGATTGCCGCGAACCTGCCCAAAGGTTCGATCACCGACGATACCGAGCAGGCGATTCTGGTCGCTCGGTTGTTGATCGAAGGCGAGGGCCGGATCGAACCGGCGGTACTGGCCCAACGATTGATCGAATGGGAAGCCGGGATGCGGGCCAAGGGCTCGCAAGACTTGCTCGGCCCTTCGACCAAACGCGCGATCGAAATGATCCTCGCCGGCCACTCGCTGGAAGAGGCCGGGCGCTACGGCACCACCAATGGCGCGGCGATGCGCATCACTCCGGTGGGGATTGCGGCCGATGTCGCCGATCCCGAGCGTTTCATCCGCGCTGTGGTGCAAGCCTGTCAGGTGACCCACAACACCACGCTGGGGATTGCCAGTGCGGCGGCGGTGGCGGCAGTGGTTTCCGCCGGGATCAACGGCATGGACCTGGGCGAGGCGTTGAACCTCGGCCAGCAATTCGCGCAGCAGGCAGAAAGTCACGGCCACTGGGTCGCCGGCGGGCGCATCGCCTCGCGCATCAGTTGGGCACGTAGCATCGGTATCGACAGCGACAAGGCGTTGCTGGCGGATTTGCTGTACGACGTGATCGGCACTTCGGTGGCCTCACAGGAATCGGTGGTGGTGTCGTTTGCGCTGGCCCAGCAAGTGGCCATCGGTGAGATGTCGGCCTTCGAAGCGCTGTGCATGGCCGCGAGCCTGGGCGGTGACACCGACACCATCGCGGCGATGCTCGGCGCCATGCTCGGGGCCTGTCTGGGGCTGGAGAGTTGGCCGGTGGCGATGATCGAGCAGGTTAAAGCGGTTAACTCGTTGGAGCTGGAACCGTTGGTAAAAGGACTGTTGGCTTTACGTTGACTGGGCTTGCCCGCGATGAACACGCCGCATGCTTGGATTTTTCACCCGCAATGGAACGCACAAACACGGGCAGGACGGCCGGCTGTTGTTTTGTCCTCCGAAATTGCCCACACCACAACAATTGCAAGGAGCATTTTCATGAGTTCATCGAACACCGGGCAAAGCGCCGGACAACTGGAAACCCGTGGTATCGAACCGGTGCCGGAAGGGGAGTGCAACGGTCATCCGCTGCAACTGTTCTGGGTGTGGTTTGCGGCCAACATTTCCATCCTCGGCTTGCCGTTGGGCGCCACGCTGGTGGCCTTTCGCGGCCTGGCGATCTGGCAAGCGATCATCGTCGCGATCCTCGGTGCCGCCGGTTCTTTCGCGGTGGTCGGGATCATCTCCATTGCCGGTCGTCGTGGCCGCGCACCGAGCCTGACGCTGTCGCGGGCGATCTTCGGCGTGCGCGGCAATATCGGCCCGACGCTGGTTTCGCTGATGTCGCGGCTGGGCTGGGAAACGGTCAACACCACCACCGCAGCGTTCGTCCTGCTGTCGCTGTGCTCGATAGTGTTCGGCTCGCCGGTGGAAGCCAAAAGCGCGCCGCTGCTGACCCTGGTGTTCATCGCGATGTTCGTGCTGCTGACGTTGTCGGTGTCCGGTCTCGGCCACGCCACATTGCTGGTGATCCAGAAATGGGCGACCTACGTGTTCGGTGCGCTGAACATCCTGGTCGGCGGTTTCCTCTGCGCGACCATCGATTGGAGCGCCGTATTCAACGCCACGCCAGCGCCCTTGAGCGCGATGATCATCGGCATCGGCACCATGGCCGCCGGCACCGGGATCGGCTGGGCCAACGCCGGCGCGGACATGTCGCGCTACCAGCACCGCAGCGTCAAAGCCGTGCGCCTGGTGGCGTCGGCGGCGTTCGGTGCGGGGATTCCGCTGGTGCTGCTGATCACCCTCGGCGGTCTGCTGTCGGTGGGTAACAACGATCTGGCCTCGGCCACTGACCCGATTGTCGCGATCCGCGACATGCTGCCGACCTGGATGGCGGTGCCGTACCTGATCACCGCGTTCGGCGGGTTGCTGCTGTCGAACAACCTGTCGGTGTACTCCGCCGGTTTGACCACCTTGACCCTCGGCCTGAAGGTCAAGCGCGTGTATGCGGTGGTGGTCGATATTGTTGCGATCTCCGCCGGCTCGATCTACTTCATGCTGATCGCTGAGAGCTTCTACGGTCCGTTCATCACCTTCATTTCCTTGCTGGCGGTGCCGATCACGGCGTGGGTCGGGATCTTCGTGGTCGACCTGATCCATCGTCATTACTACAGCCCCAAGGACCTGCTGGATGTCAGCCCGAGCAGCGCCTACTGGTATCGCGGCGGCGTCGAGTGGCGTGCATTCGGTGCGTGGGCGGTAGCGATTGTGTTGGGTTTCAGCTTCACCACCATTGGCACCACTGAACAAGATGTCTGGTTCCGGGGCTTTCTGTCCGACTCCTGGCTGGGCCACAACGGTCTGGGCTGGATCGTGACGTTCGTGGTGGCTGGCGGAATTTACTGGGGGCTCGGCGGTGCCAAGGACCGCCGTACCGCATTGATCGAGCCCGCTCATGCCTAAAATGCTACACACCGGCCAGGTCATCATCGATCTGGTCATGGCCGTGGATAAATTGCCTCATTCGGGCGGTGACGTTCTGGCGCAATCCGCCCGTTTCGAGGCGGGTGGCGGTTTCAATGTGATGGCCGCGGCCCGACGGAACGGCTTGTCGGTGGTCTACCTCGGGCGCCATGGCAACGGCCGTTTTGGTGATCTGGCCCGGGAGGCGATGACGGCAGAAGGCATTCGGATCGGCATCGCTCACAGTGCTGAGCGCGACACCGGGTTGTGTGTCGCACTGACTGAAGCCTCGGCCGAACGCACGTTCATTTCCTATGTCGGTGCCGAAGGCGAATTGACCGCCGAAGACCTGGCGAGTGTGCCGGCCGAGGCGGGCGACTTTGTCTATGTCAGCGGCTACAGCCTGCTGCATGACGGCAAGGCTCAGGTGCTGGTGGATTGGGTGCTGGAGTTACCGGACGGGATCAAAGTGGTATTCGATCCGGGACCGTTGGTGGATTCGCCGGACGCACCGCTGATGAAGGCCTTGCTGCCGCGCATCGATCTGTGGACCAGCAACCGGGTCGAGGCGCTGCGGTTTACCGGGGCGTCGGACATTGCCGAGGCGTTGAATATTTTGGCGGATCAGTTGCCGACGGACGCCCTGATGGTGGTTCGCGATGGGCCGCAGGGCTGCTGGCTCAGCCAGCATGGCGACCGTCAGCAGGTGCCGGGATTCAAGGTCACGGCCGTCGACAGCAACGGTGCGGGGGATGCCCATGCCGGGGTGTTTGTGGCCGGGTTGGCGCAGGGTTTGTCGGCGGCTGAAGCGGCACGGCGGGCGAATGCGGCAGCGGCGTTGGCGGTCACTCGTTGGGGGCCGGCGACTTCGCCGGGGGCGGCGGAGGTGGATGCGTTGATCCGCGAGACTTTTAGCGCCTGATCAGCCGCCATCGGCCCTCAAAATTCACCCTTAATCCTGACTTTCAACCCGCCTTGCGCAACGCCTCGATCAACTCTTGCTTGCGCATGCTCGAACGCCCCGGAATCTTCTTCGCCCGGGCTTCTTTCATCAGGCTGTCCACCGTCTGGGTATCGCGCGAAGCCTTGCTGTTGCGCGGTTTGCCCTCACGGGTGGCGACGGCACGGCGGGCTGATTCCTTGCGATCGGCAGACTTGGCAGCGGCCGGTTTCTTGCGTCCCGAGCCGCCGGCGCGCTCACCGCCACCTGACTGCTTGTTCACCGTCGCCCAGGCGCGAGCTTCGGCTTCATCTTTCGATACGCCTTTGTGCTCGTAGCTTTCTTCGATGTGTTCGGCCTTGCGTTTCTGCTCGGCGGTGTACTTGTCTTTGCTTCCACGAGGCATGGGGTTTCTCCTGCTTCAGGATGTATCCATAGGAGCTGGCGAAGCCTGCGATCTTTTGATCTTCAAACATTCACAGGCAAAAGATCGCAGCCTGCGGCAGCTCCTACGCGGTTAGTTATCCAGTTTTCGTGCTGCTTCAACCCCAGCGGCGCTGAGTTTGATCGGCAGGTTCAGCGAGTGCTCGCCGGCTTCGTTGCAGATCACATGACCGTGCTGGATCAGCCCACGCTCCTGCAGAGTGGCAAGGGTGCTGGCCACGACTTTCTCCCCCCGGTAATTGTCCAGGACCTCCTTGCCCAAACCGCTTGGGTGGGCATGCAGCAGGCGGGTCAGGACTTCTTTTTCCAGGTTTTTATCGACGTTCATGGTGACCTCTTGGTTGGGGTGGACGAGTGTTGCTCCTCGCTCGCATCGGCGAGCCCTCACTCGATATTGGTCCGTCCCCGACCGGGATTGGTGCCTGATGAACGACGAGCGGTGTGGCCCAGGCTCCTCAGCCGACGCCGATTTCTTCCTTGAACAGTTCCATGAATCCCTTCAAGCGTTGATGGCGAACCTGTGCCAGACGCTGGCCGGTGGTCGTTTGGAAGCCATCCGCCAGGTGCAGCAGCTTGGTCTGGAAATGATCGAGGCAAAAGCGTTTGTCGTCGTAGTCCCGCTCGTTTGCCTCCGGGTCTACAGGGTCGTACAGCGCGCTGCCCATGCGCCCGGCAATGTAGAAGGTACGCGCCACGCCGAGCATGCCAAGGGAGTCGAGGCGGTCGGCGTCCTGGATGATTCGGGCTTCGAGGGTCGTAGGTGTGATGTTGGCGCTGAAGCTATGGGCCTCAATGGCATGGACGACCGCGGTGATTTTTGCGTCGGGCCAATCCATGGCTGTCAGCACTGTCGACGCTTTCTGCGCCGCCAGCCGTGACGCCTGGGAACGCAGCGGCGAGTTCTTCTCCACCGCCACGCAATCGTGCAACAGCACGGCGGCCAGCAGCACCTCAAGATCACCGCTTTCTTCAGCATGAAGCGTGCGCACGTTGTGCCATACCCGTTGCAAGTGCGACAGATCGTGGGCGCCGTCCTCGCCAGGTTCCAGCGCGTGGGGTAGCAGTTCAGAAGCCAGATTCTGCAGAGGTGCGAAAGCAGCGGTGCTCATAAATGTCCTAAGTATGAAAACGCTTTTGTGGCGAGGGAGCCTGCTCCCGTTGGGCTGCGCAGCAGCCCCGACCCCAGAAGGCACGGTATTTCAATTAGACCCGCGTCGCCAGTTTTTGCGACTGCTTTGCCCGAACGCGGACCGGCCGACGGGAGCAAGCTCCCTCGCCACATTGCTTTCAAATGTGACGAGCGCCGCGCGCGGACTTAGTATGGCGTTTTCAACTTTTGACAAGGCACGTCCATGACGATCGAAATCCGCCCGGCAACCCCCAGCGATGCTCCGCAAATCCTCGCGTTCATCACTGAACTGGCCGACTTCGAACGTGCCCGCCACGAAGTCATCGCCAGCGTCGCCGACATCGAGCGCAGCCTGTTCAGCGAAGGCGCCACCGCCCATGGCCTGATCTGCCTGCGCGATGGCTCGCCGATCGGCTTTGCGGTGTTCTTTTTCAGCTATTCCACCTGGCTGGGCAGCAACTGCCTGTACCTCGAAGACCTCTACATCACTCCCGAACAACGTGGCGGCGGTGCCGGTAAAACCTTGCTGCGCCACCTGGCGAAAATCGCCTGTGCCAATGACTGCGGCCGTTTCGAATGGAGCGTGCTGGACTGGAACAAACCGGCGATTGAATTCTACAAATCCCTCGGCGCACAACCGCAGGAAGAGTGGGTGCGGTATCGGATGGATGGGGCGGTGTTAAGGGATTTTGCCGAGGGCGGCTGATCGATTGATGGCGATCTGATACGCATCGGTTGTCTACACCGCTCTAGTCCGGCATTCTGTGCGCCTTTTGCGCGCTCACGGACGACACTTGCAATGCCCTTGGCACTCTTTCTCCACGCCCGTGGCGCCTTTGCTACGTCAATGAGTGACTGGCGATGAGCGGACTTCGGGCGACGATGCGTTTGTATGGCCTGGTGAAAAACCTTGGCTCCACGGACGACCGCCATCGCCAGCCGGTGGACATCCTTTGCACTCTCAACCGCACGGGCGGTAAGGCGATCCGGGCGTTCGTCTCGCGTCTGGATGCCGAGTTGATGACGCGTAGTCGCGGTCTTGAGGAGTATCGCGTTGTCCCGCTTCGCACGTTCGATCCAAATCAGTTGATCCAGGATCATCAGGGCTGGCTGACGCTACACGTCTGCTGTGGCTTCGTTGTCCTGGCGGATCAATCGTTATTGAATGATGGCACATTGCTTCCCGTGGGCTGGTACGTCTATTCCGACATCGGTCAATGGACCGCAGAGCATTACATCG
Source organism: Pseudomonas sp. P1_A1 (assembly GCF_056406935.1). NCBI lineage: Bacteria > Pseudomonadati > Pseudomonadota > Gammaproteobacteria > Pseudomonadales > Pseudomonadaceae > Pseudomonas > Pseudomonas sp. P1_A1. The sequence goes on from NZ_JBFTZE010000008.1 coordinate 80,141, forward strand.
ACTTCGGCCCGCAGATGACCAGCCTGCTGCAAACATCCTATGACCGGATCGGCTTGCGCGACTACAACGCCTGGCTCAACGACTTCGACAGCGTCTCGGATGCGGATCTGGAATGGCAAGTCGCCGAGGCCTGGCAAACCCTTCACAACGTTTCATCTCCCAGCCATGACGATTGTCACGCGCTATTCGACCCGGTCGATAACCGCTGGCGCTTCGCCGCGGCCGAAATTGATGTCTATCAGCCTCACCCGGAATCTCAGAAGCAAGGAGCTTTGACTTGAGTGGAAAACCCGCTGCGCGCGTCACCGACCCGACCGCGTGCCCGTTGCCGGGCCATGGCACCAACCCGATCGTGTCCGGTTCCCCGGATGTGTTCTTCGACGGCCTCGGCGCTGCACGCATGACCGATAAATCCGCCTGCGGCAGCCCGATCACCGGCGCCGTCTCCAGCACGGTATTTATCAATGGCCTCAACGCTGCAACGCTCGATAGTACTGGTGGTCACGGCAACGTGGTGGTTGGTGGCTCCGGAACTGTGATTATTGGGCAAAGTGGAGGAGGCGCTGCATTTAGTGGATTGCTGCCGATGCCGGTGCACTTCACGGACAGGTTGCAAGTGGTCAATGAGGCGACTGGAAAGCCGGTTCCCTATCACCCCTACACCATTCAGCGTGGGGACGGCAGCGAAGAGCATGGCATCACGGATGCATCTGGGTTTACCCATACCGTCAGTTCGCATTTGGCTGAAACCATTAAATTGTTTGTGGAGTGACCAAGGATGGCCGGTGAAAACGCCACGGTAGAAACACCCTTGGCAAAAAGAGAGGTAAAAACTCATACGCTTACGTGCAAGACAGATCAGTCTGTCAAACAAATTTCTGTTGGGTTGCGAGATTTGGTTATATTTTTTATCGGTGGCGCGGGGGATCAAGAAAGTTATTATCTTACTGGGCCGAATAATAACATTGGTTATGTTCGTGATATAGCTATTGCAGATGCAAAAAAGTTGAATATATTTAATCGCTGTCCTTCGTGGGCTCTCAGCTATAATGCATTTATTAGTGATGAAGACTTAGAGAGGAATGTAATCAGTCGAATACCTAATTGCTCAACAGCGGTTTACATTGTGGGCCATAGTCTCGGTGGATGGAATGGTGCTCATCTATCCAGTGTTTTGACCGATAGGGGGTTTAAAGTAAAGATGTTGATGACTTTAGATCCTGTCGGTGAGGGTAAAGTTGTTTACGGTATATCAAACATTTACAGGCGAGAGCCAAAGCCGAAAGCCGAATACTGGGTGAATATTCGAGCAGCTGCTGTCAACTGGAATTTTTCGGATCTGGTGGCAGACTTTGGTGAGCAATGGGAAGTCACGCAAGGTCCGAATGTCATGGGCAGGGTCGATATCAATCATGCGGATGCCAACCTGATGTTTATGCAAGTATTGCCAACCGGAAAGTCGGCTCGTCAGATATTCAATGAGTCGATTTTAAGCTATTTCAGGGAGTGATATCTGTATGCGTAAGCTCTGTCTTTTTTTTGTAATTTTAATGTGCTCGGCCTGTTCTTTAAATCATGGAAAACCTATCGCTACGCTCCATTATTCAAAAGTTGAACAGCTTCGAGATACAGGTATCTATCAAGTTTATTTTACGTCTGATGTGGCGATTCTCGGATTGTTCAAGTCACGAATTGGTGAAGGGCTTGTATGTTCGTTGGAAGATGACATGGATTTCTCTCAAGCGCATCGCATTAGACGTTCCGGTTTTGGCTTTGTAGAAAGGGTTGTGGACAGTCCACAAGAAATCTATAAGGCTGACGTTATTTTCAGTGAGTCTGAAAGTGGTAAGGGAGGGGAGAAGTATTTGCAGGGTGAAGCATTAGTCCCGTTGTTGAGAGGGCGTGATTATATTTCTTGTGTGTTTAGAGTTCATACCACCACATACAAGACGTATTTCTCAAACCTCATGTATGTACCGGTCGGAGAGTTGTTGAAGGCTGCCACTAAAAAGTAAAAGTAGAAAACTCCCTCCCAATAAGGCTCGCTGTTTTAAAAGGGCAAGCGGCCTTGTCACTCCGTTGCTTCCCAGGTACCGCTCATCAAACTCTTGAAAATCCCGGTCTTCCCTCCAACGAAGGCCGATTTTCAGTACGTATACCCCTGACTGAAATCAGCAATCTCGGCGGTCTCACCCACGCGGTGGGTGAGGCCGCGTTGCAGAGCTTTGGCGAAGAAAATCTAGCTATATTTGTAAATCCCACAATATGGGAATGATATTTATATATTGAGATTTTCCTGCGTGCAGGTTTATAGTCCAGCTCACTCACTGCCAAAAAACAAAACAGGTGAAGCGATGCTGGCGCAATTGATCGCGCTCGATTGGGGGACAACCTCATTACGTGCTTACAAACTCGGCTTCGGTGGCCAGGTGCTGGAACAGCGGGCGCTGTCGTCCGGGATCATGCAACTGCCCAAGACGCCGCGAACCATCGCCGGTCAGGCATGCGCCGACGGTTTTGAACTGGCCTTCGATGAGGCTTGCGGTGACTGGCTCGACGCGCAGCCCGATGTGCCAGTGATTGCCTGTGGCATGGTCGGCAGTGCTCAGGGCTGGCGCGAAGCGGCTTACTGCGACACGCCGGCGAACGTCGCCAATCTCGGAACTTCCCTACAAACCGTTCGCAGTCTTCGCGGTGTCGATGTGCACATCGTGCCGGGTGTTATTCAGCGTTCGCACTTGCCCAACGTCATGCGTGGCGAGGAAACCCAGGTTCTCGGCGTATTGCAGAATCTGCCGGGCGAGGCGGGTAGCGATCTGTTGATCGGCCTGCCGGGCAGTCATTCGAAATGGGTGCAAGTGGCCGACGGCTGCATCGTGCATTTCGATACCTTCATGACCGGCGAAGTCTTCGCCGTGCTCAGCGAACACAGCATTCTGGGGCGCACTCAGCAGCGCGGCGGGGCTTTTGATGGCGATGCTTTTGACCGTGGCGTGCAAGTGGCGCTGTCGGCGGATGGCGAGATCGGGCCGCTGTCGACGTTGTTCAGTGCCCGCAGCCTGGGGCTGACCGGCGAGCTGAGCGCTACCGCTCAGCCGGACTATCTGTCCGGCCTGTTGATCGGCCATGAACTGTCGGCCCTGGCCAATGTTCAGCGGCGTCGACGCAATAGCGTGCACCTGCCCTCGATCATCCTTATCGGCAATGCCCAACTCTGCACTCGCTACAGCCGGGCGCTCGACGCCTGCGGTTTTACCCGGGTAACCCTGGCCGAGCAGGCCACCGAACGCGGCTTGTGGCAGTTGGCGGTCGCCGCCGGACTTATCACTGCAAACCTATCCCGTTAAACCTGACTGGAGGTCTGACATGCTCAAGCAAGCATTGGCACAAAACGGTCTGATCGCGATCTTGCGTGGCCTGCGTCCGCAAGAGGCGGCAGCCGTCGGCGAAGTCTTGTACTCGGCCGGATTTCGCGTCATCGAAGTGCCGCTTAATTCCCCTGAGCCGTACGAAAGTATCCGCATCCTGCGCAACACATTACCCGCCGATTGCCTGATCGGCGCGGGCACGGTGTTGACGCCAGAACAGGTCGAGCAAGTGAAAGCGGCGGGCGGCCAGGTGATCGTCATGCCCCACAGCGATGCCAAGGTGTTGCGCGCGGCGAAGGCAGCAGGGCTGTTGCTGTCGCCGGGCGTGGCGACGCCGACCGAAGCCTTTGCCGCGCTGGCCGAAGGGGCGGATGTGCTGAAGATGTTCCCGGCCGAGCAGATGGGCCCAGCCGTAGTGAAAGCCTGGCTGGCGGTGTTGCCGGCAGGGACGGTGCTGGTGCCGGTGGGCGGGATTACGCCGGACAACATGCAGGTGTTTGTCGAGGCCGGCGTCAAAGGTTTCGGTCTCGGCTCCGGGTTGTTCAAACCGGGCATGACGGCTGACGAAGTGGCGGTGCGCGCCAAGGCGTATGTCGCTGCATGGAACGCTCTGCGTTAAGACTTTCTGGCGCTGTGAGCGCTGCATCTACAAGAGAGACAATAGAGATGAAAATCACCAAACTCACCACTTTCATCGTTCCGCCGCGCTGGTGCTTCCTCAAGGTCGAAACCGACGAGGGCGTGACCGGTTGGGGCGAGCCCGTGGTTGAAGGCCGCGCACACACCGTCGCTGCTGCGGTCGAGGAATTGTCCGACTACCTGATCGGTAAAGACCCCCGCAATATCGAAGACATCTGGACCGTGCTCTACCGTGGCGGTTTCTACCGGGGCGGGGCGATCCACATGAGCGCCCTGGCCGGTATCGACCAGGCGTTGTGGGACATCAAGGGCAAGGCGCTGGGTGTGTCGGTCAGCGATTTGCTGGGTGGCCAGGTTCGGGACAAGATCCGGGTTTATTCGTGGATCGGTGGTGATCGTCCGGCGGACACCGCGCGTGCTGCGAAAGAAGCCGTCAGCCGTGGTTTCACCGCGGTGAAAATGAACGGCACCGAAGAGCTGCAGTTCCTCGACTCCTTCGAGAAAGTCGACCTGGCGCTGGCCAACGTTGCCGCTGTGCGCGATGCGGTCGGTCCGAATGTCGGCATCGGCGTGGATTTCCATGGTCGGGTACACAAGCCGATGGCCAAGGTGCTGATGAAGGAACTTGACCCGTACAAACTGATGTTCATCGAAGAGCCGGTGCTCAGTGAAAACTACGAAGCGCTGAAAGAACTGGCGCCGCTGACCAGCACTCCGATTGCCCTTGGCGAGCGGTTGTTCTCGCGCTGGGATTTCAAGCGTGTGCTCAGCGAAGGCTATGTCGACATCATCCAGCCCGATGCGTCCCACGCGGGCGGTATCACCGAAACCCGCAAGATCGCCAACATGGCCGAAGCCTACGACGTGGCGCTGGCGCTGCATTGCCCGCTGGGCCCGATTGCCTTGGCGGCGTGCCTGCAACTGGACGCGGTTTGCTACAACGCGTTCATTCAGGAACAGAGCCTGGGCATCCATTACAACGAAAGCAACGACTTGCTCGATTATGTGAAAGATCCGCGGGTGTTCGACTACGACAAAGGCTTCGTGAAGATCCCCAATGGGCCGGGCCTGGGGATCGAGATCAACGAGGAGTACGTGATCGAACGCGCCGCCGTCGGCCACCGCTGGCGCAACCCGATCTGGCGCCATGCCGATGGCAGCTTTGCCGAGTGGTGATCCTCACGCGGTGATCGTTCCCACGCAGAGCGTAGGAACGATCAACCACCATGACCTCAATAAACATAAGAAGAGGCACCCCCATGCAACCGCAAACCCTCACCGGGCAGGCGTCGTTGGTGACGCCCAGTCGCAAGCGTTTTTTCATCATGGTCCTGTTGTTCATCACGGTGGTGATCAACTACCTGGACCGCAGCAACCTGTCGATTGCCGCCCCGGCGCTGACCAGCGATCTGGGCATCGATCCGATTCATGTCGGGCTGATTTTTTCCGCCTTCGGCTGGACCTACGCCGCCATGCAGATCCCCGGCGGCTGGCTGGTGGACCGGGTGCCACCGCGCATTCTCTATAGCGTCGCATTGCTGCTGTGGTCGCTGGCCACGGTGATGCTCGGCTTCGCCGCCAGTTTTATTGCATTGTTCGTGCTGCGCATGGCGGTCGGTGCCCTGGAAGCGCCGGCGTACCCGATCAACAGCCGCGTAGTGACAACCTGGTTCCCCGAGCGCGAACGCGCCACCGCCATCGGTTTCTACACCTCCGGGCAGTTCGTCGGCCTGGCGTTCCTGACGCCGGTGCTTGCCTGGCTGCAACACCAATATGGCTGGCACATGGTGTTCGTCAGCACCGGTGTGGTGGGCATCCTTTGGGCAGTGATCTGGTACGCGGTGTATCGCGAACCACGGGATTTCAAGGGCGCCAATGACGCGGAAATCGAGCTGATCCGCGAGGGCGGCGCTCTGGTGGATATCCAGGCCGAAGCCGCAAAGGCCAAGGTGAAGTTCAGCTGGATCGACCTCGGGATCGTCTTGAGCAAACGCAAGTTGTGGGGCATTTACCTCGGCCAGTTCTGCCTCAACTCGACCTTGTGGTTTTTCCTGACGTGGTTCCCGACCTATCTGGTGAAATATCGCGGCATGGACTTCATCAAGTCTGGCTTGCTGGCGTCGCTGCCGTTTCTCGCAGCGTTTGTCGGCGTGCTGTGTTCGGGGTTCTTCTCGGACTTTTTGATCCGTCGCGGCTGCACGGTGGGCTTCGCGCGCAAGTTACCGATCATCGGTGGTTTGCTGATTTCCACCTCGATCATCGGCGCCAATTTCGTCGAGTCGACGCCGCTGGTGATCGCCTTCCTCGCGCTGGCCTTCTTCGGTAACGGTCTGGCCTCGATCACCTGGTCGCTGGTGTCGACCCTGGCCCCGGCCCGCTTGCTCGGACTGACCGGTGGGGTGTTCAATTTCATCGGCAACCTGGCGGCGATTACCACGCCGATCGTCATCGGTTTCCTTGCTTCCGGTGATTCGTTTGCCCCGGCGATCACCTATATCTCGGTTCTCGCGTTGCTGGGCGCGCTGTCCTACGTATTGCTGGTGGGCAAGGTCGAGCGTATCAAGTTGTAGTCGCAGCCGTCGGGCGACCATAATGCCGCCCGTTCCCTCGCTCAACGGTAAAGGCTGGATATGCAGGAAGACGCCCCAAAAATCGCCAAGGACACCGCGCCGACCGGCACCCAGACACTGCTTCGTGGCCTGGGTGTGGTGCAGGCGGTGGCCAGTGGCGCCCGCGATCTCAAGGAAATCGCCCGGCTGATCGGCACGACGCGCAGCACCACCCATCGCCTGGCCAGCTGCCTGGTGGATGAGCGTTATCTGCGGGTGGTACCGCAAGTCGGTTATCTGCTGGGGCCGAAACTGATCGAACTGGGTTTCCAGGCACGTGAAGAGCTGCCGTTGGTGACGCTGGCCGGGCCGTATCTGGATGAGTTGTCGGCGTTGACCGGCGACACCATTCACCTGGCGATTCGTGAAGGCGACGAGGTGCTGTACCTGCTCAAGAATCCGGGGCGCAACGGCCCGGAAATGCGTTCGCGGGTCGGCCATCGCATGCCGTTGGCGCGTACCGGGATTGGTAAGGCGCTGATGCTTGATGACTCGCAGGAAGAATGGCAACGGCTGTATGAAATCAGCTTGCCGGTGGGTGGGAAAAATCAGTTCTGGCCGCAGCACCCGGAGCAATCCTGGGAACAGTTTCAGCAGCGCATGATCGAGTACGTGGCTGGTGGCTACGCTTTCGACCTGGAAGACAACGAACCGTCGATCCGCTGCGTGGCGGCACCGATTCGCGATGCCAGCAAGCGCATTGTCGCCGGCATCAGCATCGCCAGCACCGTGCCGTACATGCCGCTGGAAAAAATGGCCGAGCTGATTCCCCTGATCAAAGGGGTCACAGCCCGGCTTTCGGCGGAGCTTGGTTTGAAGGTGTAAGCCGCGAAGATTTAGACCTTCAGCGTCGCCATGTCGATCACGAAGCGGTACTTCACGTCACCGGCGATCATGCGGGTGTAAGCCTCGTTGATCTGACGGATGTCGAGCATTTCGATGTCGCAGGTGATGCCGTGCTCGGCGCAGAAATCCAGCACTTCCTGGGTTTCGGCGATGCCGCCGATCAGGGAGCCGGCCAGCACGCGACGACCCAATACCAGTTTGGCAGCATGCACCGGCGGATCGATCGGCTCGATCAAGCCCACCAGAATGTGTACGCCGTCGAAACGCAGGGTATCGAGGTAGGGATTGAGGTCGTGCTGCACCGGAATGGTGTCCAGCAGGAAATCGAATTGTCCGGCGGCGGCCTTCATCTGTTCGGCATCGGTGGACACGATCACGTGGTCCGCGCCTTGGCGACGACCTTCTTCAGCCTTGCTCGCCGAGCGGGTGAACAAGGTCACTTCTGCGCCCATCGCCTTGGCGAACTTGATGCCCATGTGACCGAGGCCACCCATGCCGAGAATCCCGACCTTGTCACCGGCCTTGACGCCATAGTGTTTGAGCGGTGAGTAGGTGGTGATGCCGGCACACAGAATCGGCGCGGCGCTGGCCGGGTCGAGTTTCTCCGGGATGCGCACGACAAAGTGTTCGCTGACCACGATGCTGTCGGAGTAACCACCCATGGTGTTGCTGCCATCAACCCGGTCCGGGGTGGCGTAGGTCATGGTCGGACCTTCGAGGCAGTATTGCTCCAGATCCGCCTGGCAGGCTTCGCAATGGCGGCACGAGTCGACCATGCAGCCGACACCGACCAGATCGCCGACTTTGTGTTGGGTAACGTTCGCACCGACGGCGGTCACTTTGCCGACGATCTCATGGCCGGGCATCAACGGGTAAACAGCAATGCCCCACTCGTTGCGCGCCTGGTGGATGTCGGAATGGCAGACGCCGCAGTAGAGAATCTCGATCGCCACATCGTCGGCCCGTGGGCTGCGGCGTTCGAATTTCATCGGGGCGAGGGGAGTGGTGGACGACTGAGCGGCGTATCCGATGGCGGTGTACATGGTGAACCTCGCAAAGCAGTGACAGGTGAGGCGAGCCATTCTGGGCGCCGCACGGGTGACCGGCCATGGCGATTCCTCCGGGTGTCATGCCTAATCCTCCGGTATGCGCCGTTGATTGGCCGCATTGGCGTTCAGACCTGCGATGATGTTTTCATCCCTTTTTTCGCGACTTTTTTGTGAAGAGCTCTCCATGTTGTTGACCCGTCATCTCGATGCCAATGCCACGCTGGTTTCGCTGATCCAGCCGCTGACCACCCGCGATGGTTTCACGCCTACCACGTTGCCGGGCGTGCAGATTTTGCGGGCCAGTTGTGATTTGGCCCGTGGCCCGCAAATCTACGAGCCAAGCCTGGTCATCATCGCCCAGGGCAGCAAGTTGGCGTATCTGGGGTCGCGTACTCTGGAGTACGGCGCCGGGCATTATTTGATTCAGGCGTTGCCGGTGCCGTTCGAGTGCGAGACGTTTTCCGCGCCCGATGGCCCGATGCTGGGCATTTCCATCGCCATTGACCGGGTGTTGCTCGGTGAGTTGGTGCTGGCCATGGGGCTGGCGTCGGGGCGCTGTATCGCGGCGCAGACGCCAGAGTCCATGACGTCGGCGGTGCTCGATGATGCGATGCGTGGTTGTGTTGAGCGGCTGTTGCGCTGCCTGCACGACCCGCTGGAAAGCCAGGTTATGGGACAGGCGCGATTGCGTGAGTTGTTGTTCGTCGCCTTGCGTGGGCCGCAAGCCGATGTATTGCGGGCGCTGGTGGAGCAACAGGGGCAGTTCGCCCGGATCGCGGCCTCCCTGAGCCATCTGCATGCGCATTACACCGAGCCGCTGAACGTCGAAGCCCTGGCCAGTTGCGCGAACATGAGCGCATCGACGTTTCACGAGCATTTCAAACGCTGCACCTTGTTGTCGCCAGTGCAGTATTTGAAGCGTTTGCGTTTGCTCAAGGCCCAGCGCTTGCTGCAGGGCGAAGGATTGGGCGTGGCCCAGGTGGCGCATCGGGTGGGGTATCAGAGTACGTCGCAGTTCAGCCGAGAGTACAAGCGCTACTTCGAGCGTAATCCGGGGGATGAGCGCGCAGCCTGATCCACAGGTTCTTGTGGTGACGCTTGAATTGCGGGCAACAAAAAGGCCCCCGTTCAGGGAGCCTTGTTGTTCAGACGGTCGACTTACATGTTCGGGTAAGTCGGGCCGCCAGAGCCTTCCGGCGCCACCCAGGTGATGTTCTGTGCAGGATCCTTGATGTCGCAGGTCTTGCAGTGAACGCAGTTCTGGGCGTTGATCTGGAAGCGCTTCTCGCCGTCTTCCTGGGTGACCACTTCGTACACGCCGGCCGGGCAGTAACGCTGGGCAGGTTCATCGTACAGCGGCAGGTTCTTGCTGATCGGGATGCTCGCGTCGGCCAGCTTCAAGTGGCACGGCTGCTCTTCTTCGTGGTTGGTACCGGAGATGAACACCGAGCTGAGTTTGTCGAAGCTGATCTTGCCGTCCGGTTTCGGGTAGTCGATCTTCTTGCAGTCGGCCGCCAGTTTCAGGCACGCGTAATCCGGCTTGGTGTCGCGCAGGGTGAACGGCAGTTTGCCGCCGAAGATGTTCTGGTCGATCCAGTTGAAGCCAGCGCCGAGGATCGGGCCGAACTTGTGCATCGCCGGGCCGAAGTTGCGGCTGGCGAACAGTTCGTCGTAGAGCCAGCTCTTCTTGAACGCTTCGACATAAGTGGTCAGCTCTTGCGTGCCGTCCAGATCGGCAAACAGCGCGTCGGCCACGGCGTCAGCGGCGAGCATGCCGGACTTCATCGCCGTGTGGCTGCCCTTGATCTTGGCGAAGTTCAGGGTGCCGAGGTCGCAACCGATCAGCGCGCCGCCCTTGAAGACCATTTTCGGCAGCGAGTTCAGGCCGCCTTTGCAGATGGCGCGAGCGCCGTAGCTGACGCGCTTGCCGCCTTCCAGGTATTGCTTGAGCACCGGGTGATGCTTGAGGCGCTGGAACTCATCGAACGGCGACAGGAAGGTGTTGCTGTAGGAAAGATCGACGATCAGACCGACCACCACCTGGTTGTTTTCCAGGTGATAGAGGAACGAGCCCCCGGTGTTCTCGGTGCCCATGATGTCCAGCGGCCAGCCCGCGGTGTGGACCACCAGGCCTGGCTGGTGCTTGGCCGGGTCGATTTCCCAGATTTCTTTCAGGCCGATGCCGTAATGCTGGGCGTCGGCTTCGCTGTCGAGGTTGAAACGCTTGAGCAGCTGCTTGCCGATGTGGCCGCGGCAACCTTCGGCGAACAGCGTGTACTTGGCACGCAGTTCCATGCCTGGGGTGTACAGGCCTTCCTTCGGTTTGCCTTCGCGGTCAACGCCCAAATCGCCGGTGATGATCCCGCGGACTACGCCGTTCTCGTCGAACAGCGCTTCCTGGGCGGCGAAGCCCGGGTAGATTTCCACGCCCAGGTTCTCGGCCTGCTGGGCCAGCCAGCGGCACAGGTTGCCCAGGGAGATGATGTAGTTGCCTTCGTTGTGCATGGTCTTGGGCACAAAGAAGTCTGGAATCTTCTGCGCGCTGTCAGCGTTTTTCAGAACGAAGATGTCATCGCGGGTGACTGGCGTGTTCAGCGGCGCGCCGAGTTCTTTCCAGTCCGGGAACAGTTCGTTCAGGGCCCGTGGTTCGAACACGGCACCGGACAGGATATGAGCGCCGACTTCGGAGCCTTTTTCGACCACGCAGACGCTGATTTCCTTACCGGCTTCGGCGGCCTTCTGCTTCAAACGGCAGGCGGCGGACAGGCCAGCGGGGCCGGCACCGACGATGACCACGTCGAATTCCATGTATTCGCGTTCCACAGGCTATCTCCTACTCAAGGCTCAACAGTTTTTTTTCTAATTGGAGGTTGGGTGTCGCATTCATGAATTCCCCACAGTGCGGCACAGAGGACAATCGATGAACCACCTTTCTCTCTGGGTGGCGCATTATATCTACACCACTCTTAGCGTCCAATACAAACGTTTGTTTGAATCGGCTCAAAGCCAGATAAATCAAAGTCACGCGGCTTATGACTGGCCATTTTGCCGTATTGACCGGAATAGGTGTTCCGGTCAAGATACGGGCGGTTTTGCGCTCGCCGTAGGCTGAATGTAGGTTTCAAGAGCACCTCTAAAGACAGGGCGATGGCAGTACAAGGTGAAGCGCCGCGCAGGTATCGCGTGCAGTTTACACGCCACGGTAATGAATGACTTGTCGGTCACCACTGACGAACGGTCATCAGCCTCGTGAGCAAGGTTCACCCGATACACCTGCCAGCGTTTTTAGAGGTGCCCTTGCGCCGATGAGCATCAACCGCCAGGTTCGCCTAGGCGACTTTCTTTTCACCGGAGAGTAACGAGGAATCCATGAAGGTTCTTGTAGCTGTCAAACGCGTTGTGGATTACAACGTCAAGGTTCGCGTCAAGGCGGACAATTCCGGCGTCGACCTCGCCAACGTCAAGATGTCGATGAACCCGTTCTGCGAAATCGCCGTGGAAGAAGCCGTACGTCTGAAAGAGAAAGGCGTGGCGACTGAAATCGTCGTCGTCTCCATCGGCCCATCCACCGCCCAAGAACAACTGCGCACCGCGCTGGCTCTGGGTGCCGACCGCGCCATCCTCGTCGAATCCGCTGAAGATCTGACTTCCCTGGCCGTGGCCAAGCTGCTCAAGGCTGTTGTCGACAAGGAGCAGCCACAGCTGGTGATCCTCGGCAAACAAGCCATCGACAGCGATAACAACCAGACTGGCCAAATGCTCGCAGCATTGAGCGGCTACGGTCAGGGCACGTTCGCGTCGAAAGTCGAAGTGTCCGGCGATACAGTTGCCGTGACCCGCGAAATCGACGGCGGTGCGCAGACGGTTTCCCTGAAACTGCCGGCCATCGTCACCACCGACCTGCGTTTGAACGAGCCGCGCTACGCGTCCCTGCCAAACATCATGAAAGCCAAGAAGAAGCCTCTCGAAGTGCTGACTCCGGACGCTTTGGGCGTTTCCACCGCCTCCACCAACAAGACCCTGAAAGTCGAAGCGCCAGCTGCACGCAGCGCGGGTATCAAGGTCAAGTCGGTGGCTGAACTGGTCGAGAAACTGAAAAACGAAGCGAAGGTAATCTAATCATGACTATCTTGGTAATCGCCGAACACGACAACAAAGTGCTGGCCCCGGCCACGCTGAACACCGTTGCTGCTGCCGCCAAGATCGGTGGCGACATCCACGTTCTGGTTGCAGGCCAGGGCGCCGGGGCGGTGGCTGAAGCCGCTGCGAAAATCGCTGGCGTGAGCAAAGTCCTGAACGCTGACAATGCCGCGTACGCGCATCAGCTGCCGGAGAACGTTGCCCCACTGGTAGCCGAGTTGGGCAAGGGCTACAGCCACATCCTGGCTGCCGCCACTTCCAACGGCAAAAACATCCTGCCGCGCGTCGCCGCTCAGCTGGACGTTGACCAGATCTCCGAGATCATCTCGGTAGAAAGCGCCGATACTTTCAAGCGCCCGATCTACGCCGGTAACGCCATCGCCACTGTGCAGTCCAACGCGGCGGTCAAAGTGATCACCGTGCGGGCTACCGGTTTCGACCCGGCGGCGGCCGAAGGTGGTTCGGCCGCCGTTGAAGCTGTTGCCGCTGTTCACAACGCCGGCACTTCCAGCTTCGTCAACGAAGAACTGGCCAAGTCCGATCGTCCGGAACTGACCGCTGCCAAGATCGTCGTTTCCGGTGGTCGTGGCATGCAGAACGGCGACAACTTCAAACACCTGTACGCCCTGGCCGACAAGCTGGGCGCTGCCGTCGGTGCTTCGCGTGCTGCGGTTGACGCAGGTTTCGTACCCAACGATATGCAAGTCGGTCAGACCGGCAAGATCGTTGCGCCACAGCTGTACATCGCCGTTGGTATCTCCGGCGCGATCCAGCACCTGGCCGGCATGAAAGACTCCAAAGTAATCGTGGCGATCAACAAGGACGAAGAAGCGCCGATCTTCCAGGTGGCCGATTACGGCCTGGTGGCAGACCTGTTCGAAGCCATCCCTGAGTTCGAGAAGCTGGTCTAATCCGGCGGCTTGACTTATAAAGAGCCCGGCCTTTTGGTCGGGCTTTTTTTTTGTTCCGGATTTGAGTGGGGAGAGTGTTGCCATGGATCTGCGCCACTGGTTTGGCTGCTCTTTTTTGCCAGGGCTGTGTTTAAGTCTGGCGCTGATACCGGGGCTGTCCAGCGCTGCGGGCAAATGCGAACGCTTGATCGTGACCGGCAGCCCCGACGCACCTCCGTACCTGTGGCAAGACCCGCAAAACCCCAAGCATCTGATCGGCGCCAGTGCTGATTTGTTGCAGCAAGTGGCGGGGGAGTTGGGCATCAAGGTTGAGCTGCTTTATGCCGGCAAACGTTCCCAGGCCCTGGACGAAGTGCGCAGCGGGCGCATGGACATGCTGGCCGATGCGCCGTTGACGGTCACTGAGCTGGAAAATCTGGATTACATCCATCCACCGCTGCTGGAAAACGATTACCTGGTCTGGACCCGCAACGATTCACTACTGGTCTACAACGAGGCGCAGGACCTTCACGGTCATCCCGGCGCGTTGTCGGAAAAGGCTCGAGTGAGCCCTTCATTCGGAACTTTCGCCGAGCAGCAATTGACCCTCGTGCGCACACCCAATCTGACTCAGGCCTTTCAGAAATTACTGCTGGGCGAGGTGGAGTTTGTCCTCGCCGGTCGCTACTCGGGCATGGCCATGGTGCAGACGCTGGGGATGGCCAATGACTTGATGGCCCACCCACAACCCATCGACAAACCCGGCCTGTACCTCGCGGTTTCCCATAACTCCGCCTGTAACGATCCTTGGTTGCGCGGACAGCTGGCCAAAAAGATGACAGAATTGCCCGCGTCCGGACTGACGGAAGCTGCGTTGCTGCGCAATATCGAGCGTTGGAAAGCGCAAGGCTCACAACCGCAGCCACAACCTGTCAGTACCCCAAAACAGTAGGGATTTTTAGTGAGTATTCGACCTCTTTTCGCTGCCCTGGCCGTTCTGGCTCTGGCGGGTTGTGCAGCCGATCCGGCGCCGAATGAACAAATACGCCTGACCGAACAGGCCCTCGAACAAGCCAAGGCCGTGGGCGCTACCGCCGAGGAAGTGCCGGAGCTGAAACTGGCCCAGGACAAGTTCAACCGTGCCAAGGGCAACATGGCCGACCAGTCCTTCAAGAATGCGCGCATGCGGGCCGAGCAGGCCGAGCTGGACGCGCGCCTGGCCGAAGCCCGGGTCCTGACCCACAAGAGCGAGGAGCAGTTGAACGTGCTCAATACCCGCATCACCCGCCTGCGCAAGCAACTGGGAGATGCCCAATGAACCTGAAGACCAAAGCACTCGGCGGCTTGATCCTGGTCGGCTGCGCAAGCCTTTATGGCTGCGCCGGTCAACACAGCGAAGCTGCGTTGCAGCAGGCCGGTGCCGACTTCCAGAAGGTCAAGGAAGACTCCAACGTGTTGCGTATCGCGCCCAAGGACGTGATCCGTGCCGGCGAGTCCCTGGCCCGCGCCGATCGACTGTCCAGCTACTGGGGCAGCGGTTCGGACGTGGCGCATTACGCCTACCTGAGCCAGCGCTACAGTGAAATTGCCCGGGAACACACCAATCAAGTGCTCAACGAAGAGCGCGCAGCGAAGCTCGAACTCGAGCGTCAGCGCCTGCAATTGGCGCTGCGTGAGTCCAAGTTGCTTAGCGTGCAGCAACAGGGCAAGTGGCTCGAAGAGCAGATCGTGGCGCTGGCGACCACCCAGACTGACCGTGGTCTGGTGATGACCCTGGGTGATGTACTGTTCGATACCGGTGAGGCGGAGCTGAAGAGCTCGGCGAACCGCGTGGTGTTGAAGATCGTCCAGTTCCTGCAGCTCAACCCCAAGCGTGTGGTGCGGATCGAGGGCTACACCGACAGCACTGGCGGCAAACAGGAAAACCTCAAGCTGTCCCGCGACCGGGCGCAATCGGTAGCTGACGTATTGACGGACCTGGGCATCGACGACAAACGCATCCAGGTTGAAGGGTACGGCGATGAGTACCCGGTGGACGCCAACGCTTCCGAGCGCGGTCGTGCACAGAACCGTCGGGTGGAAATTGTGTTCTCCGACGAAAAAGGCCAGCTCGGCGCGGCTCGTTAAGGGCTGCGTTACTGGAAAAGCCCGGCCTGCTCAGCAGCGCCGGGTTTTTTTGCGCCCGTCAAATGCGTCGTTAAACAGTACAGTTTTTGCTGACACCGCACTGTATGGTCGACTATTGTATTAACTGTCCCAGTACACTTCTAAACTGTTCCGGTATTGTTTCACACAAGAATAAAATGCCCGTGAAATCGAGTGCTGCGTCATGACCAATCTCTTGCTCTATCAACGTATTGCTCAGCAACTGGCCGAAGACATCCGCCGCGGCGTCTATCAGCCGGGAGAGCGCGTGCCTTCAGTGCGCAAGATGAGCTCGCAGCTCAACGTCAGCCATGCGACGGTGTTGCAGGCCTACGCGAACCTTGAAGATCAAGGGCTGATCCGTGCCCGGCCGCAATCCGGTTACTACGTGCACCAGACACCCGCCCTGACGGCACCGACCCCGGACATCGCCCGGGTCGAGCGTCCAGGCCTGGTCACCCGCAGCAGCATCATTCAGCAAGTCCTGGTCGAATCCCGCCGCGAAGGCGTGTTCCCGTTGGGCGCAGCCGTACCGAGCGTCGATTATCTGCCGGTGCGGGCACTGCATCAGCAACTGGCCAAAGTCACCCGTTTCCATAGTCCGCGGGCGTTCAGCTATATGTTCAGCCCTGGTTTCGAGCCGTTGCGTCGGCAAGTGGCGATCCGCATGCGCGACGCCGGCGTGGTGGTTGATCCGTCGGAAGTGGTAATCACCCACGGCTGCGTCGATGCGTTGCAGATGTCTCTGCGCGTATTGACCCGGCCGGGCGATCTGATCGCCGCCGAGTCGCCGACCTATTACGGTTTGCTGCAACTGGCCGACCTGCTGGGGCTGAAAGTCATCGAGATCCCCAGCGATCCGGCCACCGGCATGAGCCTCGAAGCCTTGCAATTGGCGGCCAACCAGTGGTCGATCAAGGCCCTGGTGCTGACCACGCGCCTGAGCAATCCCTTGGGCGGCACCATGCCCGAAGAGCGGCAGAAACAACTGCTGCGTCTGGCTTCGGATTTCGATATTCAGGTTGTCGAAGACGATATATACGGCGAGCTGATGTTCGAGCAGGGCCGCACCAAATCGCTCAAGGCCTATGACCGGCTGGATCGGGTGATTTATTGCTCCAGCTTCTCCAAAACCCTGTCGCCCGGCGTGCGGATCGGCTGGATGATTGCCGGCAAGTACCAGCAGGAAATTCAGCGCTTGCAGACGTTCAGCACGCATTCGGCCTGCAGTGTCACGCAAATGGGCATTGCGGCCTATCTGGAGAACGGCGGGTACGACCGGCATTTGCGTTACATCCGTCAGGAGTACCGCAAGAACCTCAGCGCTTTCCAACTGGCAGTGCAGCAATACTTCCCGGAAGGTACACAGATGACCCGACCTACCGGCGGTTTCATTCTGTGGGTCAGTCTGCCGGGGCGGGTCAATACGCAAGAGTTGCATGTGCGTGCGCTGCAGCAGGGCATCAGCATTGCGCCGGGGCTGATTTTCAGTAACACCGAACAGTTCAATCACTGCATTCGCCTGAACTGTGGCATCCCCTGGAACCGCGAGGCCGAGCGTGCATTGATGACGCTGGGGTTGCTGGCAACGCAACTTTG
Organism: Pseudomonas sp. P1_A1; assembly: GCF_056406935.1. NCBI lineage: Bacteria > Pseudomonadati > Pseudomonadota > Gammaproteobacteria > Pseudomonadales > Pseudomonadaceae > Pseudomonas > Pseudomonas sp. P1_A1. The sequence goes on from NZ_JBFTZE010000008.1 coordinate 97,426, forward strand.
CCAAGAGACGACGAGCGGTTTTTAACCTGCCGGGCAGTTATGAACTGCCCGCTTGTCTTGTCGCCTCCAACAGGCGAGCATATAACCTTCTGCCGTTCGCGCCGTTGGGTCCATGAAGCCGATTTTTCCTGCTGCCTGGTTATTGATCTGCCTGTTGATGACTTGTCACGCGGAAGGTGTCATGGCGGCTTCCGTTCAGGAAAAACCGACAGCCAGCACAACCACTGATAAAACAGCGCCGGTCAAAAAAGCCACTCCGGTCAAAAAGAAGGCTGCACCGGTAAAAAAACGCTCCCCCATTGCTTCCAAGTCGAAACCGGCCAGTGAAGTGGTGAAAACCCAACTCCCTCCGGCCACTCTCGACTTGAGTTTGCCCAAGGACAAGGTCGAAGAATTGAAACCGGTCGGCACGGTCCCGTTGCCCCGACACGATGCGGTGTTGCCACAAATGTTCGGTGGCAAGAGCAGTCCGTTTCAGCTCAACGGTCGCCTGATCAGTAACGAAATGAAGCTGCAGTTGCGCAATGAAGAGCGCCGGGAAGTTGAAGGCGCGGCGCTGGAATTCGAGTTCAAGCAGTAAATTTCCCCCTGTTCGTGACCCGCGAAACAGACGCTTTGTCGGAGACTGGTCAGTCACGTTCGTTTGAGCGTAAAAACCCGGGCCCGGGTAATTTAAAACAACTGTTTTAGCCGTTACTCTGTGCCACGTCCCTTTAACACATTGCTCGTCGCGAGGAGCTTGTCGTCATGAGATGCCGTGAAGGCTGTGGCGCCTGTTGCATTGCCCCTTCCATCAGTTCGCCGATTCCCGGCATGCCCAATGGCAAAGCCGCCGGAGAACGATGCGTACAACTGTCCGCCGATAACCTGTGCAGCATTTTCGGCAAGCCGGAACGTCCCGCGGTGTGTTCGGCATTTGAGGCCGATGTCGAGGTTTGCGGAAGCAGCCGCGACGAAGCGATCAAATTGCTGGGCTGGTGGGAGCAAATGACGGCCGCGTGATGTGTTCAACGAACGGAACTTCAACAATAAGGAATAAGACTATGGGTTCGCTGCATCGTATCGCTGTGCTGTGTGGTTTGACGGTTTTGCTGGCCTCCACGGCCCAGGCCGAAGACTGGAAAACCGCCAAGGACGAAGACGGCATCAAGGTGTCCTTGAGTGAGGTGGCCGGTTCCCAATACAAGGCTTACCGTGGTGTAACCATCATGAAGACCACCATGGCCAAACTGCGTGCACTGCAGGAAGACGTTCCGGGAGCCTGCGCTTGGATTCACGAGTGCAAGGTCCAGAAGCTGCTCAAGCATGAAGGCAACCAGAGCTGGACCTACACTCAGTTCAATACACCGTGGCCGGTGACTCCTCGCGATTCGATATTGCATGTCACCACCGTTGACGGCGCCGATGGCAGCCTGACCCGCGAGCTGGAAGGGCAGCCGAAGTACCTTCCGGAAGAAAAAGGTTTTGTACGGGTTGCCCAGATCAAGGGTTTCTGGAAGTTCGTGCCCAAAGGCGATCAAGTCGAAGTGACGTATCAGGTCCACACCGATCCAGGCGGCAGCGTGCCGTCGTGGTTGGCCAACAAGTTCGTGGTCGATGCGCCGTTCAATACTCTCAAAGCCCTGAAAGAACGCGCCGAGAAGTAACCGCGTATTCTGTTCATACGGCCTGTTCAACAACGCCCCGATCAAATCGGGGCGTTTCATTTTTACCAAGGGAGGGGAGTTATTTTGTTTCCGGATATGCGTTGAACGAAATTTTCACAATCTCTCCAAGACAATTCGCCTCAACGAATCAACCCCGCAACTTTGCGCAACGCCTCTTGTCCCAGAGCGCTACAAGCGACAGTTGGGCTGCCGGACAGTAATCAATGGCAATGCCGCGGTTGATCGTGCAACATTTGCGCACCGCGCACGCCCCGGGGCCGAGGATGGCCAACAGAGGGCAAGGCGCCACTGTATTTTTGTAACTTCAACTTCCAATGGGTCCTAAAACGACATGGCAAACCCGGACGCCCTGAATCAGCAGCGAGCTACTAGTCGCCTGCTGCAACCGACCGTCAAATCGCATCTGGCCTACACGCTGTTGTGCGCCCTGATCATGATGGTCATGTTCAGCCTGCTGCGCGTCGCGCTGCTGGTCTACAACCGCTCGATGATCCTCGACACACCGGCTTCGACCTTCCTGGAAGCGTTCGCCAATGGCCTGCGTTTCGACTTGCGCCTGGTGGTTTACCTCAGCGTTCCGCTGCTGCTGGCCCTGTTCAGCGCCCGGGCCATGGCGGCCCGCGGGTTCTTCCGGCTCTGGTTGACCATTGCCTCGAGTATCGCGCTGTTCCTCGGCCTGATGGAGATGGACTTTTACCGCGAGTTCCACCAGCGCCTCAACGGCCTGGTCTTCCAGTACGTGAAAGAAGACCCGAAAACCGTGATGAGCATGCTCTGGTACGGTTTTCCGGTAGTTCGCTACCTGTTGGCCTGGGGTGTGGGCACGTTGATTCTGACCCTCGCGTTCAAGGGCGCCGACCGCGCCACTCGTCCTCGCGGGCCGTTCAGCGGTGGCAGCATCGGCACGCGCCAGGTCGCTCCGTGGTATGCGCGCGGCGTGGTGTTCGTGGTCTGCCTGATGGTCTGCGTGGTCGCGGCGCGTGGCACCCTGCGCCAGGGCCCGCCGCTGCGTTGGGGTGACGTCTACACCACCGACTCGAACTTCGCCAACCAGTTGGGCCTCAACGGCACGCTGTCGCTGATCGCCGCGGCCAAGAGCCGGATGTCCGAAGAGCGCGACAACATCTGGAAAGCCACACTGGAACAACCTCTGGCCCAGCAGACTGTGCGCGATATGTTGCTGACTCCGAGCGACAAACTGGTGAACCCGGAGACCGCCGCGGTGCGCCGCAATTACACCCCCGCCACCGACAAGACACTGCCGATCAAGAACGTCGTGGTGATCCTGATGGAAAGCTTCGCCGGTCACTCGGTGGGCGCTCTGGGACGTCCGGGCGAGATCACGCCGTACTTCGACAAACTGTCGAAAGAAGGCCTGTTGTTCGACCGTTTCTTCTCCAACGGCACCCATACCCACCAGGGTATGTTCGCCACCATGGCCTGCTTCCCGAACCTGCCGGGTTTCGAATACCTGATGCAGACGCCGGAAGGCAGCCACAAACTGTCTGGCCTGCCGCAGTTGCTCAGCAGTCGTGGCTACGACGATGTGTATGTTTATAACGGCGACTTCGCCTGGGACAACCAGTCGGGCTTCTTCAGCAATCAGGGCATGACCAACTTCATCGGGCGCAATGACTTTGTCAACCCGGTGTTCTCCGATCCGACCTGGGGCGTGTCTGACCAAGACATGTTCAACCGTGGCCTGGAAGAATTGAAAGCCCGCGACGGCAAGGACAAGAAACCGTTCTATGCCTTGCTGCAAACCCTGTCCAACCACACGCCATACGCGTTGCCGACGCCATTGCCGGTGGAGCGCGTGACCGATCGTGGCAGCCTCAACGAACACTTGACCGCCATGCGCTACTCCGACTGGGCATTGGGTCAGTTCTTTGAAAAGGCCCGCAAAGAGCCGTACTTCAAGGAAACCCTGTTCGTGATCGTCGGCGACCACGGTTTTGGTAATGAACAACAGATCACCGAAATGGACCTGGGCCGCTTCAACGTGCCGATGCTGATGATCGGGCCGGGCATACAGGAAAAATTCGGTCAGGTCGACCACACAGTGGGCACCCAGATCGACATCGTGCCGACCATCATGGGCCGCGTGGGTGGCGACGTGGTTCATCAATGCTGGGGGCGCGACTTGCTGAACCTGCCGGAAGGTGACAAGGGTTTCGGCATGATCAAGCCGTCGGGCAGCGATCAGACGGTCGCCTTGCTCACCGCGGACCGCGTGCTGGTACTGCCTAAAGAGATGCCGCCGAAGTTGTATCAATACGAACTGGGCGCTAACCCGAAAGGTGAAGTGATCCCGGCATCGGCTGACGAAGCGGCGCTCAAGCAGAAACTCGAGTCGTTCATCCAGACGGCTACCAAGAGCCTGTTGGACAACACCGCCGGTGTGGTTGACGGCAAGCCGGACTAAGTTCTCCGGACATGGAAAAGAGGCCCTTCGCAGGGCCTCTTTTTTTTTGCCGGTAGAATCTCTATATCTTGCCAAGCAGCAATAGGATCAACAGCACCACCAACACCACGCCGATGATGCCGGACGGGCCGTAACCCCAACTTCTGGAGTGCGGGAAGACCGGCAGGCCGCCTATCAGCAACAGGATAAGAATAACGATAAGAATTGTGCCCATGTCTATTTCCTTGTTGGAAGCGTTGTGGGTTTGACCTGGCGTTTTAGCCATCAGCTGGACTTGTATTAATCTTAGCTGCTTAAAAAATCCGACTCATGGCTATGAAGAAAAATTCCAAGTTTTTTTAATGTTTTTGGAAAGTATGTTTATTTCTTTTGCTCTGTCTCGAAGTTGAAACAACCGCACCGCGCCGTGATTCATCGCTGGCCATTCAGCACTCTGATGGAGCGTGGGTCGCGCATTATCCTTCGCTACACTCGGTGCATCTTCCCCGGAACAACAAGGCTGTTTGCTATGCAAAATCGCATGATGATCACTGGCGCGGGCTCAGGCCTGGGTCGCGAAATCGCGCTGCGCTGGGCGCGTGAAGGCTGGCAGCTGGCCTTGTCGGATGTCAGTGAGCCCGGCCTGCAGGAAACCCTCAAGCTGGTGCGCGAAGCCGGCGGTGACGGCTTCATCCAGCGTTGCGATGTACGCGACTACAGCCAGCTGACGGCGTTCGCCCAAGCCTGTGAAGAGAAGTTCGGCGGTATCGATGTCATCGTCAACAATGCCGGTGTGGCCTCGGGCGGGTTCTTCAGTGAACTGTCGCTGGAGGACTGGGATTGGCAAATCGCGATCAACCTGATGGGCGTGGTCAAGGGCTGCAAGGCCTTCCTGCCGCTGCTGGAGAAAAGCAAAGGCAAAATCATCAACATCGCCTCGATGGCGGCGCTGATGCAAGGCCCGGCCATGAGCAACTACAACGTGGCCAAGGCGGGTGTGGTGGCGTTGTCCGAAAGTTTGCTGATTGAACTGGCCCATGAGGAAGTCAGCGTGCATGTAGTTTGCCCGTCGTTCTTCCAGACCAATCTGCTGGACTCCTTCCGTGGCCCGACCCCGGCCATGAAAGCCCAGGTCGGCAAATTGCTGGAAAGCTCACCGATCACCGCTGCTGACATTGCCGACTACATCTATCAGCAGGTCGCCGCCGGCGAATTCTTGATCCTGCCTCACGAGCAGGGCCGTGTGGCCTGGGCGATCAAACAGAAAGACCCGCAATTGCTCTACAACGAAATGACGGTGATGGCCGACAAAATGCGCGCCAAGGCCAAACAAAACGCAGGCTGAACTTGCCTGTGCGCAACACCGTCGTTAGGGTGGCCGCCAACCGGCCATCCCAACGAGACGTCTGCATGCTCAATTACCTGTGGTTTTTCCTCGCCGCGCTGTTCGAAATCGCCGGCTGCTTCGCTTTCTGGATGTGGCTGCGCCAGGGTAAAAGCGTGTGGTGGGTCATCCCGGCCTTGCTCAGCCTGACGTTGTTCGCGCTACTGCTGACCCGTGTCGAAGCGAGCTACGCCGGTCGCGCCTATGCCGCCTACGGTGGCATCTACATTATTGCGTCGGTTGGTTGGCTGGCGGTGGTCGAGCGGATTCGACCACTGGGCTCGGACTGGATCGGCGTGGCGCTGTGTGTGCTTGGGGCGAGTGTCATTCTGTTTGGTCCGCGCCTTACCGCTTCCTGACGGATCGGTCCTTCATTCAAGCGGTTTGTCAGACACGTCCGTCAGGGCGATGCAGCTTGCATTGTAGGGCGGGACTGTTTTGCGGTCGTTGCATTGAAGACCCGCTCTGCGCCGGGCATCTTCAGGGACCGGTAACCCTGAAGGATGAATGCCATGCTTGTACTCAGTCGCGTTGTGGGCGAATTGATATCCATTGGTGACAACATTTCCGTGCGGGTGCTCGCCGTCAACGGAAGCAGTGTGCGCTTCGGTGTTGAAGCGCCACAGCAGGTCAACGTACACCGCGCCGAAGTCTACGAGCGCATCCAGATCAAACAGGCAAAAGCCAAGGCTCGTTAAGGGCTTCAGTCGAACAGGTGCTTGGGCACGTCGTGCTTGAGCATCAACTGGCATTGCTCGCTTTCCGGATCGAAGACGATCAGCGCCTGGCCCTTGGTCAATGCCTGACGCACACGCAACACACGGGTTTCCAGCGGCGTGTCATCGCCGTTGTCCGTGCCGTCACGGGTCACGAAATCCTCGATCAGGCGGGTCAGGGTGTCGACTTCAAGTTGGTCGTGGGGGATCAGCATAAGGCACCTCGGTTAAACATTGGCGCGATGCTACGGCGGATATGAACACATCACCAGTGTTCGCCTCAGCTTTCTGTGCGCTGCCCCAGCAGACTATCCACCGATGGTACCCGGGTATCGCTTTCCATCTGCGTCTCGTGCTCGATTTGGTGACTGAACCGCTCCAGTGATCCTGTGGCCGGTTGTGCATCGCTGGCGAATACCGGTGGGCTGAGGATGTAGGCGCCGAGCAGGCGGCTGAGGGCGGCGAGGCTGTCGATGTGGGTGCGTTCGTAGCCGTGGGTGGCGTCGCAACCGAAGGCCAGCAGCGCGGTGCGAATGTCGTGGCCGGCGGTGACGGCCGAGTGAGCATCGCTGAAGTAATAGCGGAACAGGTCCCGACGCGCCGGCAGTTCGTTGTCAGCGGCCAGGCGCAGCAGGTGCCGCGACAGATGATAGTCATAAGGCCCGCCGGAATCCTGCATCGCTACGCTCACCGCGTGTTCGCTGGAGTGCTGGCCGGGCGCGACCGGCGCGATGTCGATGCCGACGAATTCGCTGACATCCCAGGGCAGGGCAGCCGCCGCACCGCTGCCGGTTTCCTCGGTGATGGTGAACAGCGGATGGCAGTCGATCATCAATTCTTCGCCGCTGTCGACGATCGCTTTCAGTGCCGCCAGCAGTGCGGCAACGCCGGCCTTGTCGTCGAGGTGACGGGCGCTGATATGGCCGCTTTCGGTGAACTCCGGCAACGGGTCGAAGGCGACGAAATCGCCGACGCTGATCCCCAGCGAATCGCAATCGGCGCGGGTGGCGCAATAGGCGTCCAGGCGCAATTCGATGTGATCCCAGCTGATCGGCATTTCATCCACGGCGGTGTTGAACGCGTGCCCGGAAGCCATCAGCGGCAACACGCTGCCGCGGATCACGCCGTTGTCGGTGAACAGGCTGACGCGGCTGCCCTCGGCAAAACGGCTGGACCAGCAGCCGACGGGCGCCAGGGTCAGGCGTCCGTTGTCCTTGATCGCGCGAACCGCCGCGCCAATGGTATCCAGGTGAGCGGAGACTGCTCGGTCCGGACTGTTCTTCTTGCCCTTGAGAGTCGCGCGGATGGTGCCGCGACGGGTCATTTCAAAGGGAATGCCCAGCTCTTCGAGGCGCTCGGCCACGTACCGCACGATGGTGTCGGTGAACCCGGTGGGGCTGGGAATGGCGAGCATTTCCAGCAGGACTTTTTGCAGGTAATCGAGATCCGGTTCGGGAATTTTGCTGGTCATGGAAACTCCTGATGGGGTGAGAGCTGATCGTTCCCACGCTCTGCGTGGGAATGACTCCTCGGACGCGCAGCAATCGTTTGGGACGCAGAGCGTCCCTGGCTGCATTCCCACGCAGAGCGTGGGAACGATCATGGGGCCGGGCAGTACATCACTAAGAGACTGCCGGCTGACTATGCGCAAACAACAAATCCACAAACCGCTCGGCCGTCGGCTGCGGTTCATGGTTGGCCAGGCCGGCGCGTTCATTGGCTTCGATAAACACGTACTGCGGCTGGTCGGCGGCCGGCACCATCAGGTCGAGCCCGACCATCGGAATATCCAGTGCTCGCGCCGCGCGCACCGCCGCGTCCACCAAGGCTGGATGCAGAATCGCCGTGACGTCTTCGAGGATGCCGCCGGTATGAAGATTCGCCGTGCGCCGTACGAACAAGTGCTCGCCGGCCGGCAGAATGCTGGCGTAGTCATAACCGGCCGCCTGCAAGGTGCGTTGGGTCTCCTGATCCCGCGGGATTTTGCTTTCACCGCTGGTCGCCGCCTGACGGCGACGGCTCTGGGCCTCGATCAGCGCACCAACGGAATGCTGACCATCGCCCACCACTTCCGCCGGCCGGCGAATGGCAGCCGCGACCACCTCGAAGCCGATCACCAGAATCCGCAAATCGAGGCCGTCGTGAAAACTTTCCAGCAGCACTCGACTGTCGAATGCACGGGCGTTTTCGATGGCTTGCTGGACCTCCTCAATGCTGCGCAAATCCACCGCCACCCCTTGACCCTGTTCACCGTCCAGCGGTTTGACCACCACCCGTTCGTGCTCGTCGAGAAACGCCAGATTGTCGTCCGCGCTTCCCGCCAGTTGTTGTGCGGGCAGCTTGAGGCCGGCGTTTTTCAGCACCTTGTGAGTCAGGCTTTTGTCCTGGCACAAGGTCATGCTGATGGCGCTGGTCAGATCGCTCAGGGATTCGCGGCAACGCACCCGACGACTGCCGTGGATCAAGGTAAACAGACCGGCTTGCGCGTCATCCACCTGCACCTCAATACCGCGCCGATGAGCCTCTTCGACGATGATCCGCGCATACGGATTGAACTCGCCTTCGGGGCCGGGGCCGAGAAACAACGGCTGGTTGATACCGTTCTTGCGCTTGATCGCAAAGGTCGACAAGTTGCGAAAACCGAGTTTGGCGTAAAGACTCTTCGCCTGACGGTTGTTGTGCAGCACCGACAGGTCCAGGTAACTCAGCCCACGGCTCATGAAGTGTTCGATCAAGTGCCGCACCAGCACTTCACCGACGCCCGGGCGGGAACATTGCGGATCCACCGCCAGGCACCACAGGCTGCTGCCGTTTTCCGGATCGTTGAATGCCTTGTGGTGATTGAGGCCCATGACGCTGCCGATAATCGCGCCGCTGTCCTCATCTTCGGCCAGCCAGTAAACCGGGCCGCCCCGGTGATGGGGCGTCAGTAAGCTCGCATCGATCGGTAGCATGCCGCGAGCCTGATACAGCTGATTGATTGCCTGCCAGTCCGCCTCGCTTTGCGCCCGACGAATGCGAAAACCGCGAAACACCCGGGTGGCCTGACGGTAATCGCTGAACCACAGGCGCAAAGTATCGGACGGGTCGAGGAACAGTTGCGCCGGTTCCAGCCCCAGCACTTGCTGGGGCGCTGCGACGTACAAGGCAATGTCCCGCTCACCGGGCTGCTCATTGAGCAACTCTTGGGCGAGGCTCTCCGCATCGGGAAAGGTATGGCCGATCAGCAACCGGCCCCAACCGCAATGCACGGCGATGGGCGCGGCGCTCAATGCACTGCCGTCTTCGGCCAGGCGTGCCTGCAAGCGTTCGTAGGAGGGTGCCTGACCGCGCAACAGGCGTTGGCTGTAAACCGTGGCGTGGGGTTTCATCGATCAGATTCCTTGTTCACTGAGCCACAGGTTCAGGGCCGCCAATTGCCACAGCTTGGAGCCGCGCAACGGGGTCAACTGGCCTTGCGGATCGGTTAGCAGGCGGTCGAGCATGGCGGGGTTGAACAAGCCGCGATCCTGGCTCGGGTCGAGCAGCAGTTCACGCACCCAATTCAGCGTATCGCCCTGCAAATGCTTGAGGCCAGGCACCGGGAAGTAGCCCTTTTTTCGGTCGATCACTTCGCTTGGAATGACCAGTCGCGCCGCTTCTTTCAGGACTTGCTTGCCGCCATCCGGCAGTTTGAATTTGCCCGGCACCCGCGCCGACAATTCCACCAGGCGATAGTCGAGAAACGGCGTGCGCGCTTCCAGGCCCCAGGCCATGGTCATGTTGTCGACCCGTTTGACCGGGTCGTCCACCAGCATCACGGTGCTGTCCAGGCGCAGGGCTTTGTCCACGGCAGCGTCGGCACCGGGTTGGGCGAAATGTTCTTTGACGAAATCACCGGCGGCATCGTTGGCTGTCAGCCATTTCGGCTGCACTGTGGCGGCATAGTCGGCATAGCTGCGGTCGAAAAACACCTCGCGATACGCCGCATACGGATCGCTGGCGCCGTTCACCTGCGGATACCAGTGATACCCGGCGAACAACTCGTCCGCACCCTGGCCGCTCTGCACCACTTTGCAATGCTTGGCCACTTCCCGGGACAGCAGGTAGAAGGCGATGCAGTCATGGCTCACCATCGGCTCGCTCATGGCGCGGAACGCCGCGGGCAGTTGCTCGATGATTTCTTTTTCGTCGATGCGCAGTTGATGGTGCCGGGTGCCGTAGTGCTTGGCGATCAGGTCCGAGTACTGAAATTCGTCACCGCGCTCGCCGCCGGCATCCTGGAAACCGATGGAAAAGGTCGACAAATCTTCGACCCCGACTTCGCGCAACAGCCCCACCAACAGACTGGAATCGACGCCACCGGAAAGTAACACACCGACATCCACCGCCGCCCGTTGACGGATCGCCACCGCTTCACGGGTGCTTTCGAGCACGCGATCGCGCCAGTCTTCGAGGGTCAGATTCAGTTCGTCGGCATGGGGGCCGTAGGGCAGGGTCCACCAGGTTTTCTGCTCGGTGGTGCCATCGGCTTCGATGCGCATCCAGCTCGCCGGGGGCAGTTTTTCGATGCCCGACAGCAAGGTGCGCGGGGCCGGGACCACCGCGTGGAAATTCAAGTAATGATTGAGCGCCACCGGATCGAGGATCGGGTTGATGTCGCCACCTTTGAGCAATGCCGGCAATGCCGAGGCAAAGCGCAGGCGCTGGCCGGTGCGCGACAGGTACAGCGGCTTCACACCGAGACGGTCGCGGGCGATGAACAGACGCTGGGCGTCACGTTCCCAAATGGCGAAGGCGAACATGCCGTTGAGCTTGGGCAACAGCGCTTCACCCCAGGCGTGATAGCCCTTGAGCAGCACTTCGGTGTCGCCACCGGAGTAGAAGGCATAACCGAGGCTTTCCAGCTCGGTGCGCAGTTCCGGGAAGTTGTAGATGGCGCCGTTGAAGGCCAGGGACAGGCCCAGTTGGTTATCGATCATCGGCTGCGCCGAGCCGTCCGACAGGTCCATGATCTTCAGCCGCCGATGGCCCAGGGCAATCGGGCCTTGGCTGTGGAAGCCCCACGCATCAGGGCCGCGAGGGGCCAGGTGATGGGTGATTCGTTCAATGGCTGCGAGGTCCGCAGGTTGATGGTCGAAACGTAATTCTCCAGCTAATCCGCACATAAGTCCTTACCGGTTTTTCCGTTGGGGAGGGTCAATCGATACCCGCCAAAAACGGCGGGTACTCGGAAACTGACCTGGCTGAATCCCTGGAGTTTTAGACCGATAAGTTATAAGTCTGTGTGTCAGACTTTTCCGCGGATCAACTGGCGCAAGGCAAAACGGTTGGGATGGCAGGCTTCGGCCACGGTTTTGGGCAAGGGCAAAGGCTCGTTCTCAAGCCATGCCGCCAACAGTTCGCCGGACAATGGCGCGGTGATCAAACCGCGAGAACCATGACCGCTGTTGACGTAAAACCCATTAAACCACGGGCAGGGTACATCGGGCACTTGCCGGGCATCTTTGCTCAGCGCGGCATAGGCATTGGCGAAGCTGGCCTGATCGGCCAGTGGTCCGACGATCGGCAGGTAATCGGGACTGGTGCAGCGGAACGCCGCGCGCCCTTCAAGCTGCTGCGGGTCCAGGTCTTGAACATGCAGGCGGGTGACCAGGTCGGTGGAGATTTCTTCGAGCAACGCCAGGTTGCCAAGGTGCTCAGCGACGGTCGGGGCCAGATCGTCACTCTTGAAATCGAAGCTGGCGCCGAGGGTGTGTTCACCCAGACGTGCGGGCGCCACATAGCCTTCGGCGCAGACGACGGTCGCCAGGCTCTGGCTTTCAGGGGTTTGCGCCAGTCGGGTGATCTGGCCGCGAATGCGTTTGAGCGGCAGCTCGGCGCTCTGGGGAAAACGCTTGATCTCGGCGGCACCGGCCAGAATCACCACGGAGGCACTGGCTAGAAGTGCTTCGCCATCCCAGGCCTGCCATTGATCATCGACCTTGCGCAGTTCCAGTACCTCGCGATGGGGCAGCCACTGGATGTTCGTTGAAGACGCCTGCCACTGGCACAACGCAGGCGGATGAACCCAGCCGCCTTCAGGGAAGAACAAGCCGCCGTGCTCCAGTTCGATGCCGGCCCGGGCTTGTGCTTGCGGTTGATCGAGCAGGTGTACCAGGTCTGGTGGAAAGGCCGCGGCCAATTGCGCCTGACGCTCGGCTTCCTTGGTATTGAAGGCCAGTTGCAAGACCCCGCAATCGTCCCAGTCGACGCCGCGCTGTAGCTGTTCCAGCAGGCGCCGAGTGTAGCCAAAACCGCTGACGATCAATTGCGACAGCGCGGTGCCGTGGGCCGAAAGCTTGAGGTACAGCACACCCTGAGGGTTGCCCGAGGYTTCCTGCGCCAGTGCTTCGTGACGCTCCAGCAAACTTACTTGCCAACCCCGCGCGGCGAGACTGGCGGCGCTGGCGCAACCGGCCAGCCCGGCGCCGATCACCAGGGCGCGGCGTTCACCGGTCGGCGGGGTTGGGCGAGCGAACCAGGGTTTAGTCGCGGCAGGTGGTGCGGTCTCTTCAGGCCAGCCAAGAAAGGTGCCCCGCAGGATCTCCCATTTGTGGCCGATGCCTGGCGTGCGTTTCATCTTGAAGCCCGCCGCGTTCAACAGGCGGCGTACCCAGCCGGTGCTGGTAAACGTGCTGATGGTCGAGCCGGGTGCCGCCAGACGGGCCAGTTCGGCAAACAGTTCGGCGGTCCACATGTCGGGGTTTTTCGCCGGGGCGAAACCGTCGAGAAACCAGGCGTCGATCTGCGCGTCCAGTTGCGGCAACTGCTCCAGTGCATCGCCAATCAGCAGGGTCAGGGTGACGCGGCCATTGCCCAGCACCAGGCGCTGGAAACCTTGATGAATCGCCACGTATTGCGCCAGCAATTGATCGGCGAACGGCTTGAGATCCGGCCACAACGCCAGGGCCCGTCGCAGATCGGCGGTGCTCAGCGGGTACTTTTCGACACTGACAAAATGCAGCCGCGCACCGGCCACTGCGTGCTGTTCGAACAACTGCCAGGCACAGAGAAAATTCAGTCCGGTGCCGAAGCCTGTTTCGCCAATCACCAGTCGCCCACCCGCCGGCAATGCGGCGAAGCGGTCGCGCAAATCGTTTTGCTCCAGAAACACGTAGCGGGTTTCTTCAAGGCCCGACTGGTCGGAAAAGTACACATCATCGAACACCCGCGAACGCGGGCGACCTTGGTCGTCCCAGTCGAGCTGGGCGTGGGGCAATACAGGTTTCATGGCAGGCTCGGCAACGGCAAGACCGCCATTCTAGCCCGCCTGCTCAAAAGGGTGGTTACCGCAAAAGATCGCAGCCTTCGACAGCTCCTGCAGGTGTACGTCGATCTTATGTAGGAGCTGCCGAAGGCTGCGATCTTTTGACCATTTTTGCGTCACCGCACACCTGCTAGTCTTGCTCAATCCTGGAAGGAGCGTCTCCATGTTCGAATCCGCCGAAATCGGTCATGTCATTGACAAAGAAACCTATGAAGCCGAGGTGCCGGCCCTGCGTGAGGCCTTGCTCGAAGCGCAGTTCGAACTTCGGCAGCAACACCGTTTTCCAGTGATCATTTTGATTAACGGCATCGAAGGGGCCGGCAAGGGCGAGACGGTCAAGTTGCTCAACGAATGGATGGACCCGCGCTCGATCGAGGTTCGCACGTTCGACCAGCAGACCGACGAAGAGCTGGCGCGACCGCCTGCCTGGCGCTACTGGCGGATGTTCCCGGCCAAGGGGCGCATGGGGATTTTCTTCGGTAACTGGTACAGCCAGATGCTGCAAGGACGGGTTCATGGCGTGTTCAAGGATCCGCGACTCGATCAAGCCATCAACGGCGCCGAACGGCTGGAGAAGATGTTGTGCGACGAAGGCGCGCTGATCTTCAAGTTCTGGTTTCACCTCTCCAAGAAACAAATGAAAGCGCGGCTCAAGGCGCTGAACGACGATCCGCTGCACAGCTGGCGCATCAGCCCGCTGGACTGGCAGCAATCCGAGACCTACGACAAGTTTGTGAAGTACGGCGAACGGGTGCTGCGCCGTACCAGCCGCGACTATGCGCCGTGGCACGTGATTGCTGGCCTGGATGCGCGTTATCGCAGCCTGGCGGTCGGCAGGATTCTGCTCGAAGGCCTCCAGAGCGCGCTCAAGAGGCCCAGGATTCACCCGCACAAAGTCAGTGCCGCGCCCTTGTCTCCCAGCGTCGATCAGGTGAATCTGCTCGACAGCCTGGACCTGACCCTGAACCTGGACAAGGACGATTACGAAGAGCAACTGATTACCGAGCAGGCACGGCTTTCCGGGTTGATGCGCGACAAACGCATGCGTCGTCACGCGTTGATCGCGGTGTTCGAGGGCAACGACGCGGCAGGCAAGGGCGGGGCGATCCGTCGGGTGGCCGCGGCACTCGACCCACGTCAGTACAACATCGTGCCAATCGCCGCGCCTACCGAAGAAGAACGGGCGCAGCCGTATCTCTGGCGGTTCTGGCGGCATATTCCGGCGCGGGGAAAATTCACTGTGTTCGATCGTTCCTGGTATGGCCGGGTGCTGGTGGAGCGCATCGAGGGTTTTTGCAGCGAGGCGGACTGGTTGCGTGCCTACAGCGAGATCAACGACTTCGAAGAGCAGCTCGCCGATGCCGGGGTGATCGTGGTCAAGTTCTGGCTGACCATCGACAAACAGACTCAGATGGAGCGCTTCCAGGAGCGCGAAGAGATCCCCTTCAAGCGTTTCAAGATCACTGAAGACGACTGGCGTAACCGCGACAAGTGGGACGATTACCGCGCTGCGGTCGGCGATATGGTCGACCGCACCAGCACCGAGGTATCGCCCTGGACCCTGGTGGAAGCCAACGACAAGCGCTGGGCGCGGGTCAAGGTATTGCGCACCCTCAATGAGGCGCTGGAAGCAGCATTCGAAAAGTCCGACAAACGGGAGAAGAAACTGCAAAAGCGCAAGCGCTGAGCCAATGGTTACGCATACGCGGGGTGAATGATTGTCGCGGTCAGTCATGAGTGGGGCTTATGCTCGATCCAACTCCCGACTGACAACAACAATGAGGTGTATGCCATGCGTGAAGTGGTGATCGTCGACAGCGTGCGGACCGGCCTGGCCAAATCCTTCCGCGGCAAGTTCAACATGACCCGTCCTGACGACATGGCGGCCCACTGTGTCAACGCGCTGCTCACGCGCAATGATGTCGACCCGGCCAGCGTCGAGGATTGCATCGTCGGCGCCGGTTCCAACGAAGGCGCCCAGGGTTACAACATCGGTCGCAATGTTGCGGTGCTGTCGCACCTGGGCATCGGCACGGGTGGGATGACCCTTAACCGCTTCTGTTCGTCGGGCTTGCAGGCCATCGCTATTGCCGCCAATCAGATCGCTTCGGGTTGCAGCGACATCATCGTCGCCGGCGGTGTCGAGTCGATCAGCCTGACCATGAAAAGCGTCAACACCGACCACCTGATCAACCCGCTGCTGAAAGAGCAGGTGCCAGGTATCTATTTCCCCATGGGCCAGACGGCCGAGATCGTCGCGCGTCGTTACGGCGTTAGCCGTGAAGAGCAGGATCTGTACGCCCTGCAAAGCCAGCAACGTACCGCTCTGGCGCAGGCCGCCGGGTTGTTCAACGATGAAATCGTGCCGATGGCGGTGAAGTATCGCGTTGAAGACAAGGCCACCGGCCAGGTGCAGATCCTCGACGGCATTATCGATCACGACGACTGCAACCGCCCCGACACCACCCTGCAAAGCCTGGCCGGGTTGAAACCGGTGTTTGCCGAAGACGGCTCGGTGACCGCCGGCAACTCGTCGCAGCTGTCTGACGGTGCTTCGATGACGCTGGTGATGAGCCTGGAAAAAGCCCTGGCGCTGGGGCTCAAGCCCAAAGCCTTCTTTCGCGGTTTCGCCGTGGCCGGATGCCAGCCGGACGAGATGGGCATCGGCCCGGTGTTCTCGGTGCCAAAGTTGCTCAAGGCCAAGGGGTTGCAGATTGCCGACATTGATTTGTGGGAGCTCAACGAAGCGTTCGCCTCGCAATGCCTGTACAGCCGCGACCGGCTGGAGATCGACAACGACAAATACAACGTCAATGGCGGCTCGATTTCCATCGGCCACCCGTTCGGCATGACCGGTTCGCGTCAGGTCGGGCACATCGTGCGCGAGTTGCAGCGGCGTAACCTTCGTTACGGCATCGTCACCATGTGCGTGGGGGGGGGGATGGGGGCTACGGGGTTGTTCGAGGCGGTGCGGTAAGTGCCCGGATTTGTAGCAACTGTTGCACTGCTATCGCGGGCACGCCCGCTCCCACAGTAATTTGCGGCGATCACAAATACGGCGAACGCCACAAACCCTGTGGAAGCGGGCTTGCCCGCGATGCAGGCGACGCGATTTACGAGTTCATCCGCAAAACCTGCATCCGCTCGATATAAGCCTGAATCTCCTTCTCGGCCGTCGCCGCATTATCGAACGGCCCCTCCAGGGTCTGTTCCCGGGTGGTGAAATACAACTCCCCATTGACGCGACACAACCGGTCACAGCGAAAGTGCGTGGCGGGTGCGGTGTCCTGGGCGCGCATGCCGTACATGGGCGATCTCCTGCAGAGGGCGGTTTCAATGAGCTTATGCATGAACCCTTTGCAACGCCTGGCGAGCTGATCGACGGCATCCCGTCAACGTCATGGTGCGACCTGCACAGTTTCATTCGCGGCCCGAGGGCAACTGTCCCTGTGTCGCGCTCCGGTCTGAGCCTAGAATGAGCATTCTTGCCAATGGGCTTCGGGGGCAGCATGCATATTTCATCGGGTCGCTGGGTGTACGGTTTATTCCTGGCCTTGCTGACCGCGTTGTTGTGGGGAATTCTGCCGATCAAACTCAAGCAAGTGCTGCTGGTGATGGACCCGATAACGGTGACCTGGTTTCGCCTGATGGTGTCCGGCGGGTGCCTGTTCATATATCTGGCGGCGACCAGACGCTTGCCGAGTCGCAAAGTCCTCGGCCCGCGCGGTGGCTGGTTGGTGTTGATGGCGGTACTCGGCCTGGTCGGCAACTACGTGCTGTACCTGATGGGCCTGAACCTGCTCAGTCCCGGCACCGCGCAACTGGTGGTGCAGATGGGCCCGATCATGTTGCTGATCGCCAGCCTGTTCGTGTTCAAGGAGCGTTTCAGCGTGGGGCAGGGGATTGGCCTGCTGGTGCTGCTGATCGGCTTTGCACTGTTCTTCAATCAGCGCTTGAGTGAGCTGCTCACCTCGCTGACCGATTACACCGCGGGTGTGCTGATGGTGCTGTTGGCGTCCACGGTCTGGACCTTTTATGCCTTGGGCCAGAAGCAGTTGCTCACGGTGTGGAATTCGTTGCAGGTGATGATGGTGATTTACCTGTTCTGCGCGCTGTTGCTGACGCCGTGGGTGCATCCGCAGGAAGCACTGCAACTGAGCCCGCTGCAAGGCTGGCTGCTGCTGGCGTGCTGCTTGAACACCCTGATCGCTTATGGCGCGTTTGCTGAAGCGCTGGCGCATTGGGAGGCTTCGCGGGTGAGCGCGACGCTGGCGATCACGCCGCTGGTGACTTTTGCCGCGGTGGCCGTGGCGGCCTGGTTATGGCCTGATTTTGTGCATGCCGAAACGATCAACGGTCTGGGTTATGGCGGGGCTGTGCTGGTGGTGCTCGGGTCGGCGCTGGTGGCGTTGGGGCCATCGTTGATCGCCGGGCTCAGGGCACGACGGGTGCGGATGGCCTGAAAATCAAAAGATCGCAGCCTGCGGCAGCTCCTACGGGATCGATGTTCATTCGCGATATTTCGGTGAACATCAATCCCTGTAGGAGCTTGTCGCAGGCTGCGATCTTTTTGCTTCACTTCATTTCAACCCTTGGCCCCCGCCTCCAGCATATTCTCCGGCCTCACCCACGCATCGAACTCTTCATTGGTCAGATACCCCAACTGCAACGCCGCCTCACGCAAGGTCAGCCCCTCGCCATAAGCCTTCTTGGCAATCTCGGCTGATTTGTCGTAGCCGATGTGCGGGTTCAGCGCTGTCACCAACATCAAGCCTCGTTCCAGATGCTCGGCCATTTTCTCGGCATCCGGTTCCAGGCCGGCGATGCAATGCTGCTGGAAGTTGCTGCAGCCGTCGCCCAGCAAGCGGATCGATTGCAGCAGGTTGTGGATGATCACTGGTTTGAACACGTTCAATTGCAGGTGCCCCTGACTGGCGGCAAAACCGATGGCGACGTCGTTGCCCAACACCTGACAGGCCAGCATCGACAACGCTTCGCACTGGGTCGGGTTGACCTTGCCAGGCATGATCGAGCTGCCCGGCTCGTTGGCCGGCAGTTTCACTTCAGCGAACCCGGCTCGCGGTCCGGAGCCCAGCACGCGCAGGTCGTTGGCGATTTTCATCAGGGTCACGGCGAGGGTTTTCAGGGCGCCGGACAGCGTGGTCAGTGGCTCATGACCGGCCAGTGCGGCGAATTTGTTCGGCGCGGTGACGAACGGCAGGCCGGAGAGGGCGGCCAGTTCGGCAGCGATCGCTTCGCCAAAACCATGGGGTGAGTTCAACCCGGTGCCGACCGCGGTGCCGCCCTGGGCCAGTTCACAGACCGCCGGCAACGCGCTGCGGATCGCCCGCTCGGCGTAATCCAGTTGTGCGATGAACGCCGAGAGTTCCTGACCGAAGGTAATCGGCGTGGCGTCCATCATGTGGGTACGACCGGTCTTGACCAGTTTCATGTGCCGCGCGGACAGCTCCGCCAAGCCGCCGGACAACTCAGCGATCGCCGGCAGCAAATGCTGTTGCACCGCCTGAACCGTCGCGATGTGCATGGCCGTGGGAAAGGAATCGTTGGAACTCTGGGAGCGGTTGACGTGATCGTTGGGGTGCACCGGGCTCTTGCCACCGCGCGGGTTGCCGGCCAGTTCGTTGGCGCGACCGGCGATCACTTCGTTGACGTTCATGTTGCTCTGGGTGCCGCTGCCGGTCTGCCAGACCACCAGCGGGAACTGGTCGTCATGTTGGCCGTCGAGCACTTCGTCGGCCGCTTGTTCGATCAGGCGGGCGATGTCGGCGGGCAGGTCGCCATTACGATCGTTGACGCGTGCCGCGGCTTTCTTGATCAGGGCCAGGGCATGCAACACAGCCAGCGGCATGCGTTCGTTGCCAATGGCGAAATTAATCAGCGAGCGTTGCGTCTGAGCGCCCCAGTAAGCGTCATCCGGGACTTCCACCTGGCCCAGGCTGTCGGTTTCGATACGGCTCATCATGCACACTCCTGTAGGTCTGATAGCGCAGTTTAGGCCGTGATCGCCTCTTGTGGTTCCATCAGTCTGGAATTTGACCGTTCAACCCCTCTAAATCAGGCGCGACAAGGCTTGGGGTTGAGCGACACACTTTTTTAGGTGCAGAATGGTCGCCCTTGAGGATTTACCTCGCCTGCTAGAAAAGGAAACTCGATGACTCGTCTTCGTGCCATCTGTACCGCGGTTGCACTGGTTTGCGCCAGCGGCCAGGTTTTTGCCGATACCGCCAGCCACAACGCCAGTGCCGAAGCTTTCCTGACCCTGGCGCACGCTGACAAACTGGGCACTCCGGTGTACATGCAAGTGCAGCAAATGTTCGCTCAGCGCTTTGAACAGACCAAAGCCCCTGAATCGAAAAAAGCCCTGCTGGAAACCTACCAGGCCAAGGCCAACGCAGCGCTGGACGCAGCCATTGGCTGGAACAAGCTGAAGCCAGACATGGTCAAGCTCTACACCACCAACTTCAGCGAATCCGAGCTCAAGGATCTGGTGGCGTTCTACCAGTCGCCACTGGGCAAGAAAGTCCTGGAAAAAATGCCGCAGCTGACTCAGCAATCGGCCCAGATGACTCAAGCCAAGCTGGAAAGCGCGGTGCCTGTGGTCAACAAACTGCTGGCTGACATGACGGCCGAGCTGACGCCGAAAGATGCGGCCGCTCCAGCCAAGAAAAAGCCTTAAGCGGAGTTTGGGATGACCATGCAACAACGCATCGAATCGACGCTGGGGCTGCTACAGCCCGAGCACCTGCAAGTGCTGGATGAAAGCCACATGCACAGCCGTGGGTTGCAGACCCACTTCAAGGCGGTGGTGGTCAGCCGGCAGTTCGAAGGGCTCAATCGCGTCAAGCGTCACCAGAAGGTGTACGGCACTTTGGGCGAACTGATGGGCGAGTTCCATGCGTTGGCGCTGCATACCTACACGCCGGAGGAATGGGCGCAGATCGACGCGGCTCCGGCCTCGCCGACCTGTGCTGGCGGCAGCAAGCATTAACCCTTGGTTTTTTGCTAGAATCCGCAACGCGCCGCTCACCCGGCGCGTTTTTTTTCGCATCCGGTTCACCCCTTACGAGGGTAGCCACCTGGAGAGTTACCCATGACACAACAGATTGTCGTGGCGGCACTGTATAAGTTCGTCACCCTGGAAAATTACGTTGATCTGCGCGAGCCACTGCTGCAAGCGATGATCGACAACGGCATCAAAGGCACGTTGCTGATCGCCGAAGAAGGCATCAACGGCACCGTGTCCGGCAGCCGCGAAGGCATTGACGGGCTGATGGCCTGGCTCAAGAACGACCCACGCATGGACGACATCGACCACAAAGAGTCGTACTGCGATGAGCAGCCGTTCTACCGCACCAAAGTCAAACTCAAGAAAGAAATCGTCACCCTGGGCGTTGAAGGCGTGGACCCGAACAAAAAGGTCGGCACCTATGTGGATCCGCAGAACTGGAACGCGCTCATCAGCGATCCGCAAGTGCTGTTGATCGACACCCGCAACGACTACGAAGTCTCGATCGGTACCTTCGAAGGCGCCATCGATCCGAAGACCACCAGTTTTCGCGAGTTCCCCGACTACATCAAAGCCAACTTCGACCCGGCCGTGCACAAGAAAGTCGCGATGTTCTGCACCGGCGGCATTCGCTGCGAGAAGGCGTCGAGCTACATGCTCAGCCAGGGTTTCGACGAGGTCTATCACCTCAAGGGCGGCATCCTGAAGTACCTCGAAGAGGTGCCGCAGGAAGAAACCAAATGGCAGGGCGACTGCTTCGTGTTCGATAACCGCGTGACCGTTCGTCACGATCTCAGCGAAGGCGACTACGATCAATGTCATGCCTGTCGTACGCCCGTCAGCGTGGAAGACCGCGCATCCGAGCACTACGTGGCCGGCATCAGTTGCCCGCATTGCTGGGATAAGCTGAGCGAGAAAACCCGTCGCAGTGCCATCGACCGGCAGAAGCAGATCGAACTGGCCAAGGCGCGCAACATGCCGCACCCGATCGGTTACAACTACAAGCAATCCGCTTCCGAGGCTTGAACCATGTCTGCACGCCTGCTCTATGTGATGGATCCGATGTGTTCCTGGTGCTGGGGCTTCGCTCCGGTGGCCAAAGCGCTGGTTGAGCAGGCGCAGGCAGCGGGTGTGGAGTTGCACCTGGTGGTGGGTGGTTTGCGCACCGGCAGTGGCGCGGCGCTGGAGCCGACCACCCGGCGCTACATCCTTGAGCACTGGCAGGCGGTCAGCGAAGCCACCGGCCAGCCGTTCAAATTTGAAGGCGCGTTGCCCGACGGGTTTGTCTACGACACCGAGCCTGCCTGTCGGGCACTGGTGACCGCGCGCAGCCTGGCGCCGGATTGCGCCTGGACATTGCTCGGGCTGATCCAGCATGCGTTCTACGCCGAAGGTCGCGACGTCACCCACGCCAGCGTGCTGGTGGAGCTGGCGGAGCAGGCCGGTTTGCCGCGCATCGAGTTTGCCGCCGCGTTCGATCGTGCCGATCAGCACGCAGCGACCGCCGCCGATTTCACCTGGGTCCAGGACCTGGGCATTGCCGGTTTCCCGACCTTGCTGGCAGAGCGCGATGGTCAATTGGCGCTGCTGACCAACGGTTATCAGTCCCTGAGCGAGTTGTCACCGTTGCTCGGCCGCTGGCTGGAGCGCGCTGCCTGTGCATGATCTGCCCGATGATGCAGCGGCTCCCAAACGTGTCGATCGGCTGAGCTGGGCGGAAATCCGCCGCCTGGCCCTACACCATAAAAAATCCCTGTGGATCGCCAACGGCGTTGCGGTATTGGCAACGCTGTGCAGCGTGCCGATCCCGTTGCTGTTGCCATTGCTGGTGGATGAAGTACTGCTGGGCCACGGTGACGTTGCGCTGAAAGTCATGAACCACGCGCTGCCCGACGTCTGGCAGAAAGCCGCGGGTTATATCGGTCTGATGCTGCTGGTGACCCTGGCGCTGCGTTGCGCCGCATTGTTGTTCAACGTGGTGCAGGCGAAATTGTTTGCGGCGCTGGCCAAGGACATCGTGTATCGGATTCGGGTGCGGTTGATCGACCGGCTCAAGCGCATCTCGCTGGGCGAATACGAAAGCCTGGGCAGCGGCACGGTGACCACGCACCTGGTCACCGACCTGGACACGCTGGACAAATTCGTCGGCGAAACCCTCAGTCGTTTCCTCGTGGCGATGCTGACACTGGTGGGCACCGCATCGATCCTGATGTGGATGCACTGGAAACTCGCACTGTTGATTCTGCTGTTCAACCCGCTGGTGATCTACGCCACGGTGCAGTTGGGCAAGCGGGTCAAACATCTGAAGAAGCTCGAGAACGACAGCACCTCACGCTTCACCCAGGCCTTGACCGAAACCCTGGACGCCATCCAGGAAGTGCGTGCCGGTAATCGTCAGGGGTTTTTCCTCGGACGGTTGGGGCAGCGAGCGCGGGAAGTGCGCGATTACGCGGTGAGCTCGCAGTGGAAAACCGATGCATCGAACCGGGCCAGCGGTTTGCTGTTCCAGTTCGGCATCGATATTTTCCGCGCCGCGGCCATGCTCACCGTGCTGTTTTCMGACCTGTCCATCGGCCAGATGCTGGCGGTGTTCAGCTACCTGTGGTTCATGATCGGTCCGGTGGAACAGCTGCTCAATCTGCAGTACGCCTTTTACGCCGCCGGCGGTGCGCTGTCGCGGATCAACGAGTTGCTGGCCCGTGCCGACGAGCCGCAATACACCGGCAGTGTCGATCCGTTCCAAGGGCGCGACACGGTGGGTATCGAAGTGCAGGGGCTGAGTTTCGGCTACGGCGACGAGTTGGTGCTGAACCAAATGAACCTGTCGATTGCCCCCGGTGAAAAAGTCGCGATTGTCGGCGCCAGTGGCGGCGGCAAAAGTACTCTGGTGCAGTTGCTGCTGGGTCTGTACACGCCGCAGGCCGGGACCATCCGTTTCGGTGGTTCGACTCAGCAAGATATCGGCCTGGAAACTGTGCGCGAAAATGTCGCCGTGGTCCTGCAACATCCCGCCCTGTTCAACGACACCGTGCGCGCCAACCTGACCATGGGCCGCGAACGCAGTGACGAGGCCTGCTGGCAGGCACTGGAAATTGCTCAGCTGCACCACACGGTGCGTGCATTGCCCAACGGTCTGGACAGTATCGTCGGGCGATCCGGTGTGCGTTTATCCGGCGGGCAGCGTCAACGCCTGGCGATTGCCCGAATGGTGTTGGCCGAGCCCAAAGTGGTGATCCTCGACGAAGCCACGTCCGCACTGGACGCGGCCACCGAATACAACCTGCACCAGGCGCTGGCGCGGTTCTTGAGCCACCGCACCACGTTGATCATTGCGCACCGATTGTCGGCCGTGAAGCAGGCCGATCGGGTGCTGGTGTTCGATGGCGGGCAGGTTGCCGAGGATGGCGATCATCAGCAATTGATTGCCGAGGGTGGTTTGTACGCCAAGCTTTATGGGCATTTGCAGCAAATTCAACGACCTTGAACCTTGTACGGCTTTCTGTGCTTAGTATTTGAACTGTCCCGGAGGACCTGGTCTGGCCATGCAATTGGGTCGTAGCGGTGTGCCCGACCATTCGAAGTGTCGAAAATTAGCCTAGTCTGTGCTGTCAGGTGCGGGATTTATTCGGGTGTTCATCCGGCAGTGCTTATGCAAGGGACCTCATGAAGCAAAAACGGACTCTCGGAACACCGCGGCTGTTGGGCATCGTCTGGCCATTTATCGCCGTTGTGTTGTTTCAGGCACTGTTGGGCGGCGTCAGTCTTTACGTTCTTTCAGCGGTTCGTGGCTACGTCGGCGGTGAGAGCCTGTGGTCCAAGGGCCAGAAAGACGCCATCTATTACCTCAATCTCTACGCCGACAGTCGCGACGAGACGATTTTTCTCAAATACCAGAACGCGATTGCCGTGCCTCAGGGCGGCCATGAGTTGCGTATGGCGCTGGATCATCAGCCACCGAATATAGAGGCCGCGCGCCTGGGAATTCTCAAGGGTGGCAATCACCCGGACGACGTCCCCAGCCTGATTTGGCTGTACCTCAATTTCCGGCATTTCAGTTACCTGGAAAAAGCCATCGAGCTCTGGACGATCGGTGACGCGTACCTGGTGCGGCTCGATGACGTCGCGCGGGAAATGCATCAGGGTATCGTCGAGAACCAGGCTACCGATGCCGACATCAAGCGCTGGAAGATGCAGATTTTGGCCATCAACGATGGCGTGACGCCCCCTGCCAAAGCGTTCAGCGATGCCTTGGGCGAGGGCTCGCGCATGATTCTCCGGCTGCTGCTGGCGACGAACCTCGCCACCGCGCTGGGCCTGATCGTGCTGGCCTTGCTGCGTACCCACAAACTGCTCGAGCAGCGCCATGCCTTCGCCGATGCCTTGCAGTTGGAGAAAGACCGGGCGCAGATCACCCTGCAATCGATTGGCGATGGGGTGATCACCACCGACGTCGAGGGCGCGATTGCCTATATGAACCCGGCGGCCGAGGCCTTGACTCACTGGAAGGCCGAACAGGCGACGGGGTTGCCATTGGCGGCGCTGTTCAATCTGCTGGACGAGAACGCTCAGGCCGACGGTTTTACCTTGATTGAGCACATTTTGAGCGGCCAGCTCGGCGGCGGCAGCGAACATTCCAAACTGATCCAGCGACTGGACGGCAGCACGGTTTCGGTCACCCTGGTCGGTGCGCCGATCCGCAACGCGGGCAAGGTCAGTGGCACCGTGCTGGTGCTGCATGACATGACCCAGGAGCGGCAGTACATCGCCAATCTGTCCTGGCAGGCGACCCATGACGCCTTGACCGGGCTGGCCAACCGCCGCGAATTCGAATATCGCCTGGAACAGGCCCTGCATGGCCTGATGCGACAAGCGGGGCGTCACGCCTTGATGTTCCTCGATCTGGATCAATTCAAACTGGTCAACGACACCTGCGGTCATGCTGCCGGCGATGAATTGTTGCGGCATATTTGTGCGTTGCTGCAATCAGGTTTGCGCGAAGGCGACACCCTGGCCCGATTGGGTGGTGACGAGTTCGGCATTCTGTTGGAAAACTGTGCGCCGGAAGCGGCTGAGAAAATTGCCGAAGTCCTGCGCCAGACTGTGCAGAACCTGCATTTTGTCTGGAAAGGCCGGCCGTTCGTGACCACGGTGAGCATTGGTCTGGTGCACGTCACTCAGAGTCCGGCCACCCTCGAGGCCTCGCTGCGAGCTGCTGATATGGCCTGTTACATGGCCAAGGAAAAGGGCCGCAACCGGGTTCAGGTCTATCACGCCGACGATTCGGAACTGTCCCTGCGCTTTGGCGAGATGGCCTGGGTGCAGCGCCTGCACATGGCGTTGGAGGAGGACCGCTTTTGCCTGTACTCCCAGGAAATCGCGCCTCTGGGCCTTGGCGAGCGGGACGGCGGACATATCGAAATCCTGCTGCGCCTGCATGACGAAGCCGGGCGCATGATTCTGCCGGACAGTTTCATTCCGGCCGCCGAGCGTTATGGTTTGATGACGTCGCTTGACCGCTGGGTGGTGGAGAACGTTTTCAAGGTCATTGCCCAGGCCATCGCCCAAGAGGGCGAAGAGCCGCTGGCCATGTGTGCGATAAATCTGTCAGGTATTACTATCGGAGATGAGGCGTTTCTGGACTTCCTTCGTGAACAGTTTGTTGCATATTCAATTCCACCTGAAATGATTTGTTTTGAAATTACAGAAACCAGCGCGATTTCCAATTTGCCTAGCGCAATTAGATTTATTAATGAACTCAAAGGCTTAGGTTGCCACTTCTCATTAGATGACTTCTGCGCCGGTATGTCCTCGTTCGCTTACTTGAAACATTTACCTGTAGACTTCCTGAAGATCGACGGGAGTTTCGTAAAGGATATGCTGGACGACCCGATTAACCGCGCCATGGTCGAAGTGATCAATCACATCGGGCATGTCATGGGTAAGCGTACGATTGCCGAGTTCGTTGAAACACCTCAGATCGAGCAGGCATTGCTGGAGATCGGGGTGGATTACGCTCAAGGGTATCTGATTGAACGCCCGCATCTGTTTACCTGCGACAGTTTACAAAGTCGTCCTGCCAGGCCCCGGCCTTTGTTATTCAAGGCGCCCGGCACGTTCCGTTGAAATCTCTTGTTGATCTGAAAATCACAATCAAAAGGAGCGCGACAGTGATCGACACATTCAACAGAACCGGACCCCTCATGGAAGCTGCAAGTTACCCCGCCTGGGCTCAGCAATTGATTCAGGATTGCAGTGAGAGCAAGCGCCGCGTTGTCGAACATGAACTGTACCAGCGTATGCGCGATAACAAGCTCAGCGCAAAAACCATGCGTCAGTACCTCATTGGTGGCTGGCCGGTGGTCGAACAGTTCGCCTTATACATGGCGCAGAACCTGGCCAAGACCCGTTTTGCACGCCACCCTGGCGAAGACATGGCGCGTCGCTGGCTGATGCGCAATATTCGCGTCGAGCTGAACCACGCCGATTACTGGGTGCACTGGAGCCGTGCTCACGGTATCAGCCTGGAAGATCTGCAGGCGCAACAGGTTGCCCCTGAACTTCACGCCTTGAGTCACTGGTGCTGGCACACCAGTTCGTCGGACTCGCTGATCGTGGCCATCGCCGCCACCAACTACGCCATCGAGGGTGCAACCGGGGAGTGGTCGGCGCTGGTCTGTTCCAGTGGCGTATACGCGGACTCGTTCCCCGAGGAAGATCGCAAGCGGGCCATGAAGTGGTTGAAGATGCACGCCCAGTACGACGATGCCCATCCTTGGGAAGCGCTGGAAATCATCTGCACCCTGGCGGGGCTGAACCCGAGCAAATCCCTGCAAATGGAATTGCGCCAGGCGGTCTGCAAAAGTTACGACTACATGTACCTGTTCCTGGAGCGATGCATGCAGTTGGAACTGGCAGCAAAAGCCCCGGTAGTCCGTGAGCGGATGGCGTTGGCCGAAAGCTAAAAGACCGCAGCCTACGGCAGCTCGTAGGAGCTGCCGAAGGCTGCGATCTCTTCGAAAATATCTACCCCGCCATCGCCAACCGGTTACGCCCCTCGCGCTTGGCCACATACAGCGCACTGTCGGCTCGTCGCAACAGGCTCTCGGCAGACTCGCCGGGCAGCAGGGTCGAGCAACCCAGGCTGACCGTCAGTTCGATGACCTTGCCTTCGGCCACATAGTCCTGAGCCTGTGCAGCGAACCGCAGTCGTTCGCCGACCATGGCCGCGGCTTCCCGGCTGGTGTTGGACAGCAAGATCATGAATTCTTCGCCTCCAAACCGGAACACCATGTCCACGTTACGCAACTGGCTTTTGATCGAAGCGGCGACGGCCTTGAGCACTTCATCGCCAGCGCTGTGCCCGTAGGTGTCGTTGATCTGTTTGAAGTGATCGATGTCCAGCATCAGCAACGACAGGGGCTGTGAGTGTCGGCGCGACATCTCGATTTCCCGTTGCAGCGTCTGATCCATCGCGATGCGATTGCCGGTGTCGGTCAGCGGGTCGCGCAAGGCGCTTTGGGTGGCGGCACGGTAGAGCAGGGCATTGCGCATCGGGTAGAGAAGCGCTGATAACAGCGATTCCAGATGGCCTTGCTCTTCATCGCTGAAACGCTGATTGCGACGGAACACCAGTTCACCCAATTGCTCGCCTTCATGACTGAGGCTGTAGCTGATCGAATGATGACCTCGCTGGCCGAACTGCAGGCGCAAGTCGCTGGGCTGATGCTCATAATTCAAGGCATCCAGCGGTACAAGGCGCTGAATTTCACGGAAGAAAAGTCCGAGAATGCGTTGCGGCTCAAGACTGGTTTGCAGTTGCAGGCCCAGCTCCTGACGCAACTGCGCAAGACTGCCGGGCCGCTCCAGAAGGGGAGGCTGCTGACCAAAGCCCAGGCGTTGCAATTTGGCGCTGTCGAAGTCAATTGCGTTGGTCTGGGAAGGCGATTTCATATGGCGTGAGCCCCTAAACAGTAAGACTGTCTTACAGGCTGGGTGAGAGCGGCTTTGGGCTGCGCGTCATACTGGTCCATCAGTCCCGTAGGACATTTGGCACGAGTTTAGTCCGCTTTGCCGAAGATTAGTAACCTCTCGGCTCAAGCTCTGCCCCGTCTGCTTTCACACGGCGTGTCTGAGCAAAATTAGAGCGAAAGTCATGCCATTCGGTTCAGTCGGCTAAAAAGCGTTCTAAATCAACAAGGTCGGGGAGGTCGCGAAGGATGGTGTCGGGGATGTTGACATTTATTTGACTTGAAACAGCAGCAGTTATCGCTGGCTTTGCGTGCCGCGACGGGAAGTCGTCGCGGCACAAAAGCGACGCACGGGCATTACTGAGCGTCGAACGCTTGACCGTTGATGCCGGTACTGTCCGGCCCCATCAAGTAAAGGTAGACCGGCATGATCTCCTCGGGTGTCGGGTTGTTCAGCGGATTTTCCCCAGGGTAGGCCTGAGCGCGCATGCTGGTGCGGGTGGCGCCGGGGTTGATGCTGTTGGAGCGCACGGGGGCGACGGTGTGTACTTCGTCGGCCAGGGTTTGCATCAGGCCTTCGGTGGCGAATTTAGACACGCCGTAAGCGCCCCAATAAGCACGACCCTTGCGACCGACGCTGCTGGAGGTGAATACCACCGAGGCGTCTTGCGACAGCTTGAGCAGCGGCAGCAGGGTGCTGGTGAGCATGAACATGGCGTTGACGTTGACCTGCATGACGCGCATGAAGTTCTCACCGGACAACTGCTCGATCGGTGTGCGTGGACCGATGATCGACGCGTTGTGCAGCAAGCCGTCGAGGTGGCCGAATTCGGTTTCGATCATGGCTGCCAGTTCATCGTATTGGTGGGGCAGGGCGGTTTCCAGGTTGAACGGGATCACCACCGGTTGTGGATGCCCGGCCGCTTCGATTTCGTCGTAGACCTGAGTCAGATTGGCTTCGGTCTTGCCCAGCAGCAACACGGTGGCGCCATGAGCGGCGTAGGTTTTCGCGGCGGCAGCACCGATGCCTCGGCCAGCGCCGGTGACCAGGATGACCCGGTCCTTGAGCAATTCAGGGCGGGCGGAATAATCAAACATAAAAAACCTCAACACAATCCGTTAACAGGGCCGAAAAGATCGCAGCCTTCGGCAGCTCCTACGCCGATCGCGGTCCCCTGTAGGAGCTGCCGCAGGCTGCGATCTTTTGATTTGAATCAGCAACTGCACAAAGCGCTATCCAGCACCTGGCGCAATTCCAGCGGATGATCGACCACCACATCCGCGCCCCAATGCCGCGGGTTATCGTCCGGATGAATATAGCCATAGGTCACGGCAGCCGTTTTGGTGCCGGCATCACGCCCGGACTCGATATCGCGCAGGTCATCGCCGACAAACAGCACGCTGGCCGGGTCGAGGTCGAGCATCTTGCACGCCAGGATCAACGGCTCCGGGTCCGGTTTGCTGTTCTTCACATGGTCCGGGCAGATCAGCAGCGCCGAACGCTCGGCCAGCCCCAGTTGCTGCATGATCGGCTCGGCGAAGCGCAGCGGCTTGTTGGTGACCACGCCCCAGATCAGGTTGGCCTTCTCGATGTCGGCCAGCAATTCGCCCATGCCGTCGAAGAGCTTGCTGTGCACCGCGCAACCTTTGACGTAGCGCTCCAGAAACTCCAGGCGCAGCTCCTCGAAGCCCGGCGATTCCGGGTCCATCGAGAAAGTCACCGCGACCATCGCCCTGGCGCCGCCGGAGATCTCGTCACGGATGTGCTTGTCGTTCATCGGCGGCAAACCACGCTCGGCACGCATCGCCTGGCAGATGGCGATGAAATCCGGCGCGGTGTCGAGCAGGGTGCCGTCCATGTCGAAAAGAACTGCTCTGATACGCATCGGCTTACTCCTCGCGCAGGGTCTGGATCATGTAGTTGACGTCGACATCGGATGCCAGTTTGTAGTGCTTGGTCAGCGGATTGTAGGTCAGGCCGATGATGTCCTTGACGGTCAGGCCGGCCATGCGACTCCAGGCACCGAGCTCGGAAGGGCGGATGAATTTCTTGAAGTCGTGAGTGCCACGCGGCAGCAGCTTCATGATGTATTCAGCGCCGACGATGGCGAACAGATAAGCCTTCGGGTTGCGGTTGATGGTGGAGAAGAACACCTGGCCGCCAGGCTTGACCATGCGGAAGCAGGCGCGGATCACCGAGGACGGATCCGGTACGTGTTCGAGCATTTCCAGGCAGGTGACTACGTCGAACTGCTCAGGCATTTCTTCGGCCAGCGCTTCGGCGGTGATTTGCCGGTACTCGACGTTTACGCCGGATTCCAGCTGATGCAATTGCGCGACCGCCAGCGGCGCTTCGCCCATGTCGATGCCCATCACGGTGGCGCCGCGCTGGGCCATGGCTTCGCTGAGGATGCCGCCGCCGCAACCGACGTCGAGGACTTTCTTGCCGGCCAGATTGACGCGTTCGTCGATCCAGTTGACCCGCAGCGGGTTGATGTCGTGCAGCGGTTTGAACTCGCTTTCGCGGTCCCACCAGCGATGGGCCAGGGCTTCGAATTTGGCGATTTCGGCGTGGTCGACGTTGCTCATGGTGTCAGTCCTCTAAAACTTGAAAAATTCTGTTGCCCCGGTTTTGGTCCAGGGTGCTTACGATTCGGTGTGGCCGCTGATGCGCCTGCCCCAGGCCTTGGCGGTGGCGCACAGTTGCGCTTCATCCAGGCGGGTCAGGCGGCGGTCATCGAGCAGTTGCTTGCCGGCGACCCAAAGGTGTTTCACGCAGTCGCGGCCAGTGGCATAGATCAGTTGCGAAACCGGGTCGTAGACCGGTTGCTGAGCCAGGCCCGACAGGTCGAACGCGACGATGTCTGCCGCCTTGCCGACTTCAAGCGAACCGGTTTGCGCTTCGATTCCCAGCGCGCGGGCGCCGTTGAGCGTGGCCATGCGCAGGGCGCGATGGGCGTCCAGCGCAGTGGCCGAGCCGGCGACAGCCTTGGCCAGCAATGCGGCGGTGCGGGTCTCGCCGAGCAGGTCCAGGTCATTATTGCTGGCCGCGCCATCGGTGCCGACCGCTACATTCACCCCGGCCTGCCACAAACGCTCGACCGGACAGAAGCCACTGGCCAGCTTCAGGTTCGACTCCGGGCAATGAATCACATTGGTGTTACTTTCTACCAGCAGCGCCAGGTCTTCATCGCTGATCTGGGTCATGTGAACGGCCTGGAAGCGCGGCCCGAGCAGGCCCAGGCGGGCGAGGCGGGCCAGCGGGCGTTCGCCGCGCTGCTCCACCGACTGCTGCACTTCGAAGGCTGTTTCGTGGACGTGCATGTGAATCGAGGCGTCCAGCTCTTCGGCGATCACCCGGATTTTTTCCAGGTTTTCGTCGCCCACGGTGTACGGGGCATGGGGACCGAAGGTGACTTTGATCCGTTCGTGATGCTTGAGATCGCCGAATAATTCGACGCCCTGACGAATGGCTTCATCCGCCGTGCTGGCGCCTGGAATCGGGAAATCGAGGATCGGAATGGCGATCTGGGCGCGAATTCCGCTGTTATGTACGCGTTCGCTGGCGACCTTCGGGAAGAAATACATGTCAGAGAAGCAGGTGATGCCACCTTTGATCTGCTCGGCGATGGCCAGGTCCGTGCCGTCGCGTACGAAAGCCTCGTCGACCCATTTGGCTTCGGCCGGCCAGATGTGGTTTTCCAGCCAGGTCATCAGCGGCAGATCGTCGGCCAGGCCGCGGAACAGCGTCATTGCTGCATGCCCGTGGGCATTGATCAGGCCGGGGCTGAGCAGCATGCCCGGCAATTCGCGCACTTCGGTTGCGTTAAGCTTCAAGGCGGCTGCGCGTGGGCCGATAAACACGATACGACCGTCGCGGATACCCAGGGCATGCTCTTTAAGGACCACGCCAGCCGGTTCGACGGGTACCAGCCAGGTCGGCAGCAATAATAGGTCGAGCGCAGCGGTGGGGGTCGGCATCGAGAGTCGGTTCCAGTGCTTTTGTAAAGGATGGCGAAGTATACCCGAGCGTCTTCGCGGGGGGATCGCTATAATCGGCGGCTTTTGTTCATGAGTGCGGGGTGTGGGATGCGCGATCGACTGTTGGCTGCTGAGAAGGTGAAGGCCATCGATTGGCGTGATGGCGCACTGTACCTGCTGGATCAGCGTATTTTGCCGTTCGAGGAAACCTGGATCGCCTACACCAGCGCTGCGGGTGTGGCCGAAGCCATTCGCTCGATGGTGGTGCGCGGTGCGCCGGCCATTGGCATCAGTGCGGCCTATGGCGTGGTGCTGGCGGCCCGTACCCGTTTTGCCGAAGGTGGCGACTGGCAAGCGGCGCTGGAAGAGGATTTCGCGCTGCTGGCCGACTCCCGTCCGACCGCGGTCAATCTGTTCTGGGCCTTGGGCCGGATGCGTGAGCGGCTTGAGCGCCTGAGGGAGCACGCTGATCCGCTGTCGGTGCTGGAAGCCGAAGCCATCGCCATCCACGAAAGTGATCGCGAAGCCAACCTGACCATGGCTCAGTTGGGTGTCGATCTGATCCGCAAGCATCAGGGCAACGCCCAGGCGATCCTCACGCATTGCAATACCGGTGCACTGGCCACCGGTGGTTTCGGCACGGCGCTGGGGGTGATTCGCGGGGCGTTCATCGAAGGCATGGTCGAGCGTGTCTACGCCGACGAAACCCGGCCATGGCTGCAAGGTTCGCGATTGACCGCGTGGGAATTGGCCAATGAAGGTATTCCGGTGACCCTCAATGTCGATTCCGCTGCCGCGCACATCATGAAAACCAAGGGTGTGACCTGGGTGATCGTCGGCGCCGACCGGATTACCGCCAATGGCGATGTGGCGAACAAGATCGGCACCTACCAGTTGGCGGTCAACGCCATGCACCACGGCGTGCGCTTCATGGTGGTGGCGCCGAGTTCGACCATCGACATGAACCTGGCCAGTGGCGACGAGATTCCTATCGAAGAGCGAGATGGCCGCGAGTTGCTGGAAGTTGGCGGCAAGCGGGTGGGGGCAGATGTGGAAGCGTTCAACCCGGTGTTCGACGTGACTCCGGCCGACCTGATCGATGCGATCGTCACTGAAAAGGGTATCGTCGAGCGCCCGGACACCGCGAAAATGGCCCAATTGATGTGCCGCAAGCGACTGCATTAAATCATTCAGGCTGCACGAAATCCCTGTAGGAGCTGCCGAAGGCTGCGATCTTTTGATCTTCCCGGCATAAGTCGGTAACGGTCCCGAAAAGATCGCAGCCTTCGGCAGCACCTACAGGTCAGTGTTTACAAGTGAAAAATACGGTTGAATGCCGGTTGATCACACCTCTAAGCCCCTCTCGTCCCCTTCAAGCCTGTCACCGGTCAACTAACTATGCTCCATGCGCATCTGGGGGATAGGTGCGTGGCGGCTCTTGTGATAACATCCGGCGGTTTCCAGGGTAGCCTGATGTGGCTGCCTTTACTGCGCAGATCCATGGCATAACTCGTTGATTTGTCGTAAGTCGGTGCATGGCACTCAGTCTGCATCGGCGAGCTTCGTTCGTCCCATATGGATGTGACGAAGTTTCACCAGAAAAAGGAATCAGGCTTCTCATGGGCGAACTGGCCAAAGAAATCCTACCGGTCAATATCGAAGACGAGCTGAAGCAGTCCTACCTCGACTACGCGATGAGCGTAATTGTCGGGCGGGCACTGCCCGATGCGCGCGATGGCTTGAAGCCCGTGCACCGGCGTGTGCTGTTCGCGATGAGCGAGCTGGGCAACGACTTCAACAAGCCGTACAAGAAATCTGCCCGTGTTGTCGGTGACGTGATCGGTAAGTATCACCCGCACGGTGATACCGCGGTGTACGACACCATCGTTCGGATGGCGCAGCCATTCTCGCTGCGTTACCTGCTGGTGGACGGTCAGGGCAACTTCGGTTCGGTGGACGGCGACAACGCCGCGGCCATGCGATACACCGAAGTGCGCATGACCAAGCTGGCGCACGAGCTGCTGGCCGACCTGCATAAAGAAACCGTGGACTGGGTGCCGAACTACGACGGCACCGAAATGATCCCCGCGGTCATGCCGACCAAGATCCCCAACCTGCTGGTCAACGGCTCCAGCGGTATCGCCGTGGGCATGGCGACCAACATTCCGCCGCACAACCTCGGTGAAGTCATCGACGGTTGCCTGGCACTCATCGACAATCCGGAGCTGACTGTCGATGAGCTGATGCAATACATCCCCGGTCCGGACTTCCCGACCGCCGCGATCATCAACGGTCGCGCCGGCATCATTGAAGCCTACCGCACCGGTCGCGGGCGCATTTACATGCGTGCCCGCTCGATCATCGAAGACATCGACAAGGTTGGTGGTCGTCAGCAGATCGTCATCACCGAACTCCCTTACCAGCTGAACAAGGCCCGTCTGATCGAGAAGATCGCCGAGCTGGTCAAAGAGAAGAAGCTCGAAGGCATCACCGAGCTGCGCGACGAGTCCGACAAGGACGGTATGCGCGTCGTGATCGAGCTGCGTCGCGGCGAAGTGCCTGAGGTAATCCTCAATAACCTCTACGCCCAGACTCAGCTGCAAAGTGTGTTCGGCATCAACATCGTCGCGCTGATCGACGGCCGTCCGCGGATCCTCAACCTCAAGGATCTGCTGGAAGCCTTCGTTCGTCACCGTCGCGAAGTCGTGACCCGTCGTACCGTGTTCGAGCTGCGTAAAGCGCGTGAACGTGGCCACATCCTGGAAGGTCAAGCGGTTGCCCTGTCGAATATCGACCCGGTCATCGCCCTGATCAAGGCTTCGCCGACCCCGTCGGAAGCCAAGGAAGCGCTGATCAGCACGCCGTGGGAGTCCTCCGCGGTGGTTGCAATGGTTGAACGTGCCGGTGCCGATTCGTGCCGTCCGGAAAACCTCGATCCACAATACGGTCTACGCGACGGCAAGTACTTCCTGTCGCCAGAGCAGGCACAAGCCATTCTGGAGCTGCGTCTGCACCGTCTGACCGGTCTGGAACACGAAAAGCTGCTGGCCGAGTATCAAGAGATCCTCAACCAGATCGGCGAGCTGATCCGCATCCTCAATAGCGCCACGCGCCTGATGGAAGTGATCCGCGAAGAGCTGGAAGTGATCCGCGCCGAGTACGGCGACGTGCGTCGCACCGAGATTCTCGATGCCCGTCTCGACCTGACCCTGGGTGACATGATCCCGGAAGAAGAGCGCGTCGTGACCATTTCCCACGGTGGCTACGCCAAGACCCAGCCTTTGGCTGCGTACCAGGCTCAGCGTCGTGGCGGTAAAGGTAAATCGGCTACCGGCGTGAAGGATGAGGACTACATCGCTCACCTGCTGGTCGCCAACAGCCACACCACGCTGCTGCTGTTCTCCAGCAAAGGTAAAGTGTACTGGCTGAAAACCTACGAAATCCCGGAAGCCTCCCGCGCGGCCCGTGGTCGCCCGCTGGTCAACCTGCTGCCGCTGGACAGTGATGAATACATCACCACCATGCTGCCGGTCGAGGAATACACCGAAGGTCACTTCATCTTCATGGCCACTGCCAAAGGCACCGTGAAGAAGACCCCGCTGGAATCCTTCAGCCGTCAACGCAGCGTCGGTCTGATCGCGCTGGAGCTGGATGAAGGCGACGTACTGATCTCTGCGGCCATTACCGATGGCGATCGCGAAGTCATGCTGTTCTCCGACGGCGGCAAGGTGACTCGCTTCAAGGAAACCGACGTTCGCGCCATGGGCCGTACCGCTCGAGGCGTCCGCGGCATGCGTTTGCCGGAAGGTCAGAAGCTGATTTCCATGTTGATCCCGGAAGAAGGCAGCCAGATCCTCACCGCTTCGGCGCGTGGTTTCGGCAAGCGCACCGCGATCACCGAGTTCCCTGAGTACAAGCGTGGCGGTCAGGGCGTTATCGCCATGGTCAGCAACGAGCGTAACGGCCGTCTGGTCGGCGCCGTTCAGGTGCTCGACGGCGAGGAAATCATGCTGATTTCCGACCAGGGTACGTTGGTTCGTACCCGCGTCGACGAAGTGTCCAGCCTGGGCCGTAACACCCAGGGTGTGACCCTGATCAAGCTGGCCAACGATGAAACGCTGGTGGGCCTGGAGCGGGTTCAGGAGCCGTCGGAAGTCGAAGGCGAAGAACTGGAAGGCGAAGGGCTTGCAGGTGAAGAGGATGCAGTGTTCGAGGGTGAGGTCGTGATCGACGATGTTGCCGACGACCAGCAACTCGACGCCGCCGCCGACGAAGAGCCGCAGGAGTAAGCGGGCAAGCAGGGGGCGGATGAAGATTCGCCCCCTTGTTGTTTGTCCTCAGGGAGCTGTGGAATTGTTTTTTATGTAGGAGCTGTCGAGCGAAGCGAGGCTGCGATCTCTTGATCTGGCTCTTGTTTTCGTTCAGCACTAAAAGATCGCAGTCTCGCTCTGCTCGACAGCTCCTACAGATTTACTGCGTGATACCACCAAATCAGAGCGAGATTGGATGTGAGCAAGAGAGCCTATAACTTCTGTGCCGGTCCTGCGGCGCTTCCCGAAGCTGTCCTGAAGCGCGCCCAGGCTGAACTCCTTGATTGGCACGGCAAGGGCCTGTCGGTCATGGAAATGAGCCATCGCAGCGATGAGTTCGTGTCCATTGCCACCAAGGCCGAGCAGGATCTGCGTGATCTGCTGAATATCCCCTCGAACTATAAAGTGCTGTTTCTGCAAGGTGGCGCGAGCCAGCAATTTGCCCAGATTCCGCTGAACCTGTTGCCGGAAGGTCGCACCGCCGACTATATCGACACCGGTATCTGGTCGCAGAAAGCAATCGAGGAGGCCTCGCGCTATGGCCACGTCAATGTTGCCGCGACCGCCAAGCCTTACGACTATTTCGCTATTCCCGGTCAGAACGAATGGAACCTGTCCAAGGACGCGGCCTATGTTCACTACGCGCCGAACGAAACCATTGGCGGTATGGAATTCCAGTGGATCCCGGAAACCGGTGATGTGCCGCTGGTCGCCGACATGTCCTCGGACATTCTTTCGCGCCCGGTGGATGTCTCGCGTTTCGGCATGATCTACGCCGGCGCCCAGAAAAACATCGGCCCGAGCGGCATCGTCGTCAACATCGTTCGCGAAGACCTGTTGGGTCACGCCCGTTCCATCTGCCCGACCATGCTCAACTACAAGGTCGCGGCCGACAACGGCTCGATGTACAACACGCCGCCAACCCTGGCCTGGTACTTGTCCGGTCTGGTGTTCGAGTGGCTGAAAGAGCAGGGCGGTGTCGAAGCCATCGGCAAGCTCAATGAAGTGAAGCAGCGCACGCTGTACGACTTCATCGACGCCAGCGGCTTGTACAGCAACCCGATCAACAAGTCGGACCGCTCGTGGATGAACGTGCCGTTCCGTCTGGCCGACGATCGTCTCGACAAGCCGTTCCTGGCCGGTGCCGACGAGCGTGGCCTGTTGAACCTCAAAGGTCACCGTTCCGTGGGCGGCATGCGTGCCTCCATCTATAACGCCGTCGATATCGTTGCGGTCAACGCACTGGTCTCGTACATGGCAGAGTTCGAGAAGGAACACGGCTAATGTCTGAGCAAGAACTCAAGGCACTGCGCCTGCGCATTGACGCTCTGGACGAAAAGGTCCTGGAGCTGATCAGTGAGCGCGCACGCTGCGCCCAGGAAGTTGCGCGAGTAAAGATGGCCTCGCTGGCCGAAGGCGAAGTGCCGGTGTTCTATCGTCCTGAGCGTGAAGCTCAGGTGCTCAAGCGCGTGATGGAGCGTAACCAGGGGCCGCTGGGTAACGAAGAGATGGCGCGGTTGTTCCGCGAAATCATGTCCTCGTGCCTGGCCCTCGAACAGCCGCTGAAAGTGGCTTACCTCGGCCCTGAAGGTACCTTCACTCAGGCTGCGGCCATGAAGCACTTCGGTCACGCGGTGATCAGCAAGCCAATGGCGGCGATCGACGAAGTGTTCCGTGAAGTGGCGGCCGGTGCGGTGAACTTTGGCGTGGTCCCGGTGGAAAACTCCACCGAAGGCGCGGTCAACCACACCCTCGACAGCTTCCTCGAACACGACATGGTGATCTGTGGCGAAGTCGAGCTGCGTATTCACCATCACCTATTGGTTGGCGAAAACACCAAGACCGACAGCATCAGCCGCATCTATTCCCACGCCCAGTCCCTGGCCCAGTGCCGCAAGTGGCTGGACGCCCATTACCCGAATGTCGAGCGCGTGGCGGTGTCCAGCAACGCCGAAGCGGCCAAGCGGGTCAAGGGTGAGTGGAACTCGGCGGCGATTGCCGGCGACATGGCTGCCGGCTTGTACGGGTTGACCCGTCTGGCCGAGAAAATCGAGGATCGCCCGGACAACTCCACGCGATTCCTGATGATCGGCAGCCAGGAAGTGCCGCCGACCGGTGACGACAAGACCTCGATTATCGTTTCCATGAGCAACAAACCCGGCGCTCTCCACGAGTTGCTGGTGCCGTTCCACGACAATGGCATCGATCTGACACGGATCGAGACCCGTCCGTCGCGCAGCGGTAAATGGACCTACGTGTTCTTCATCGACTTCGTCGGCCATCACCGCGACCCGCTGGTCAAGGGTGTGCTGGAAAAGATCAGTCAGGAAGCAGTGGCACTCAAAGTGCTGGGTTCCTACCCGAAAGCAGTTCTCTAAGGGCGGTAGCAAATGAGTGGCAACTTCCTCGCTCTGGCACAGCCGGGCGTGCAACAACTTTCGCCTTACGTTCCGGGCAAGCCTGTGGACGAACTGGCCCGTGAGCTGAACCTCGATCCGGCCAGCATCGTCAAACTGGCGAGCAACGAAAACCCGCTGGGTGCCAGTCCCAAGGCGCTGGCGGCGATTCGCGAAGCGCTGGCCGAGCTGACCCGTTATCCGGACGGCAATGGTTTTGCGCTCAAGACCCTGTTGGCCGATCAGTGTCGCGTCGAGCTGAACCAAGTGACGCTGGGCAACGGCTCCAACGATATTCTGGAGCTGGTGGCGCGTGCCTATCTGGCACCGGGCCTGAATGCGGTGTTCAGTGAGCATGCGTTTGCGGTGTATCCGATCGTGACCCAGGCCGTTGGCGCCCAGGCAAAAGTGATCCCGGCCAAAGACTGGGGTCATGATCTGCCGGCGATGCTGGCCGCGATCGATGCCGATACCCGCGTGGTGTTCATCGCCAACCCGAACAACCCGACCGGGACCTGGTTCGACGCCGAGGCGCTGGATGAATTCCTGCAGGACGTACCGGCCCATGTGCTGGTGGTGCTGGACGAGGCCTACATCGAATACGCCGAAGGCAGCGACTTGCCGGATGGCTTGGATTATCTGGCGGCCTATCCGAACCTGCTGGTCTCGCGCACCTTCTCCAAGGCCTATGGCCTGGCGTCGCTGCGGGTCGGCTACGGTTTGTCCTCGGCCATCGTCGCCGATGTGCTCAATCGCGTGCGTCAGCCGTTCAACGTCAACAGCCTCGCGCTGGCCGCCGCTTGTGCCGCGCTGCAAGACGTCGAGTACCTGGCTGAAAGCCGTCGCCTGAACCAATCCGGCATGCAGCAGCTTGAGGCAGGTTTCCGTGAGTTGGGGCTGAGCTGGATTCCATCCAAAGGCAACTTCATCTGTGTCGATCTGGGTCGCGTTGCTGCCCCGGTGTTCCAGGGGTTGTTGCGTGAAGGCGTGATCGTGCGTCCGGTGGCCAACTACGGCATGCCGAATCACCTGCGCATCACCATCGGTTTGCCAGCGGAAAACAGCCGCTTTCTCGAGGCGCTGACCAAGGTTATGGCTCGTGGTTGATGTCACTGCACTGCAATCTGCTGAACCTATGATCGGTCGCCTGGTGGTGGTCGGTCTGGGGTTGATCGGCGGTTCGTTTGCCAAAGGCCTGCGTGAAAGCGGTCTGTGCCGCGAAGTGGTCGGGGTTGATCTCGATCCACAGTCGCGCAAACTGGCGGTCGAGTTGGGTGTGGTGGACCGCTGCGAAGAAGACCTGGTGGCGGCTTGCCGGGGTGCGGACGTGATTCAGTTGGCGGTGCCGATCCTGGCCATGGAAAAGCTGCTCGCGCTGTTGGCGGGCATGGACCTGGGGCAGGCGATTCTGACTGACGTCGGCAGTGCCAAGGGCAATGTGGTGCGCGCGGCGACCGAAGCGTTTGGCGGCATGCCGGCGCGTTTCGTGCCGGGGCATCCGATTGCCGGTTCCGAGCAGAGTGGGGTGGAAGCCTCCAATGCCGACCTGTTCCGTCGCCATAAAGTGATTCTGACGCCGCTGGATCAGACCGATCCGGCCGCGCTGGCGGTGGTCGACCGGTTGTGGCGCGAATTGGGCGCCGACGTCGAGCACATGCAAGTCGAGCGTCATGACGAAGTGTTGGCGGCGACCAGCCATTTGCCGCACTTGCTGGCGTTCGGTTTGGTCGATTCGTTGGCCAAACGCAATGAAAATCTTGAGATCTTCCGTTACGCTGCGGGCGGTTTCCGCGATTTCACAAGAATCGCCGGTAGCGACCCGGTCATGTGGCACGACATCTTCCTCGCCAACCGCGAAGCTGTCCTGCGCACACTCGATACATTTCGCAGCGACCTCGACGCCTTGCGCGACGCGGTCGATGCAGGGGATGGGCACCAATTGTTGGGCGTGTTCACTCGCGCCCGGGTTGCCCGCGAGCATTTCAGTAAAATCCTGGCCCGCCGGGCCTATGTGGACGCTATGAATTCCAACGATCTGATTTTCCTGGCACAACCTGGTGGCCGCCTGACTGGGCGGATTCGTGTACCGGGCGACAAATCGATTTCCCACCGCTCGATCATGCTCGGTTCCCTGGCCGAAGGCGTCACCGAAGTGGAAGGTTTCCTCGAGGGCGAAGACGCCCTGGCGACCCTGCAAGCTTTCCGCGACATGGGCGTCGTCATTGAAGGTCCGCACCACGGTCGTGTGACCATTCACGGCGTCGGCCTGCATGGCCTGAAGCCTGCGCCGGGCCCGATCTATCTGGGTAACTCCGGCACTTCGATGCGTCTGCTGTCTGGCCTGTTGGCTGCGCAGAACTTCGACAGCACCCTGACCGGCGACGCTTCGTTGTCCAAGCGTCCGATGAATCGCGTGGCCAATCCGCTGCGTGAAATGGGCGCTGTGATCGAGACCGCCGCTGACGGTCGTCCACCGATGACCATTCGTGGCGGCAACAAGCTCAAGGGCCTGACTTACACCATGCCGATGGCCAGTGCCCAGGTTAAATCCTGCCTGCTGCTGGCGGGTCTGTATGCCGAAGGCAAGACCACGGTCACCGAGCCGGCACCGACTCGCGACCACACCGAGCGCATGTTGCGCGGCTTCGGCTACCCGGTAACGGTTAACGGAGCGACCGCCTCGGTCGAGTCCGGCCACAAGTTGACCGCGACCCACATTGAAGTGCCGGGCGATATCTCGTCGTCGGCGTTCTTCCTGGTGGCGGCGTCGATCGCCGAAGGTTCGGAGCTGGTGCTCGAGCACGTCGGCATCAACCCGACACGTACCGGCGTAATCGACATCCTGCGTCTGATGGGCGCTGACATCACTCTGGAAAACCAGCGTGAAGTCGGTGGCGAGCCGGTAGCCGACCTGCGCGTGCGGGCAGCTAAACTCAAAGGTATCGAGATTCCCGAAGCGCTGGTTCCGCTGGCTATCGACGAGTTCCCGGTGCTGTTCGTGGCGGCTGCATGTGCCGAAGGTCGCACTGTGCTGCGTGGTGCCGAAGAGCTGCGCGTGAAGGAATCGGACCGGATCCAGGTCATGGCGGACGGTCTGCTGGCGCTGGGCGTCAAGTGCGAGCCCACTCCGGACGGCCTCATCATCGACGGCGGCCAGATCGGCGGCGGCGAAGTGCACGGTCACGGCGATCACCGGATTGCCATGGCCTTCAGCGTGGC
The DNA here is from genome assembly GCF_056406935.1 of Pseudomonas sp. P1_A1. Classification (NCBI taxonomy): domain Bacteria; kingdom Pseudomonadati; phylum Pseudomonadota; class Gammaproteobacteria; order Pseudomonadales; family Pseudomonadaceae; genus Pseudomonas; species Pseudomonas sp. P1_A1. Next base: position 139,785 of record NZ_JBFTZE010000008.1, read on the forward strand.
TTCACTGCGCGCCACTGCGCCGATCCGCATCCATGATTGCGCCAACGTCGCGACCTCGTTCCCGAGCTTCCTCGCGCTGTGCGCGCAGGTCGGTATCCGTGTTGCACAAGAGGCTCAGTCGTGATCAGCATCGCACCGGTCATCACTATCGATGGGCCAAGCGGCTCTGGCAAAGGTACTGTCGCCGGGATTCTGGCCAAGCGCCTGGGTTGGAACCTGCTGGATTCCGGTGCACTTTATCGATTGCTGGCTTTCGCTGCGCATAACCATGGCGTCGACCTGACCAATGAGGAATTGCTCAAGAAGCTCGCCGCGCATCTGGATGTGCAGTTCATCGCGGCGACCGACGGTCAGTTGCAGCGCATTATTCTGGAAGGTGATGAAGTCAGCGATGTGATCCGTACCGAGAGTGTCGGCTCGGGTGCCTCGCAGGTCGCCGCGTTGCCTGCGGTTCGCGAGGCGTTGCTGCAGCGGCAGCGGGCTTTTCAGGAGGCGCCGGGTCTGGTGGCCGATGGTCGCGACATGGGTACGGTGGTATTTCCCGACGCGCCCTTGAAGATTTTCCTCACTGCCAGTGCCGAAGAGCGTGCGCGCCGACGTTACTTGCAGTTGAAGGGCAAAGTCGATGGTGTTAGTCTGTCGAGTCTGCTAGATGAGATCCGTGCGCGCGATGAGCGTGACACCCAGCGAGCGGTAGCCCCGCTCAAACCGGCGGCTGACGCCATACAGCTGGATTCCACGGAATTATCCATCGATCAGGTGCTGGAACGCATCATGAGCGAGATCGCCATTCGCGATATCGCCGGGTGACCAAGAGGGCCGCAGGGGACCAGTCATAGTCCTGCGGAGCTTCTTTTAAATGAAACTAACCCACATCGTCTGGGATGTGGAGATGGGCGTATTCTTCGCCCTTATCAACAGGAATTAAAATGAGCGAAAGCTTTGCGGAACTCTTTGAAGAAAGCCTAAAAACCCTGAACCTTCAGGCAGGCTCCATCATCACCGGTGTTATCGTTGATATCGATTACCAAGCTCGCTGGGTAACCGTTCACGCTGGCCTGAAGTCTGAAGCACTCATCCCGCTTGAGCAGTTCTACAACGACGCTGGCGAACTGAACATCAACGTCGGTGACGAAGTTCACGTTGCTCTGGACTCGGTTGAAGACGGCTTTGGTGAAACCAAGCTGTCCCGTGAAAAAGCCAAGCGCGCTGAATGCTGGATTGTTCTGGAAGCAGCCTTCGCAGCCGAAGAAGTGGTCAAGGGCGTTATCAACGGTAAGGTTAAAGGCGGCTTCACTGTCGACGTTAACGGCATCCGTGCGTTCCTGCCAGGTTCTCTGGTTGACGTCCGTCCAGTGCGCGACACCACGCACCTGGAAGGCAAAGAGCTGGAATTCAAGGTCATCAAGCTCGACCAGAAACGCAACAACGTTGTCGTTTCCCGTCGCAGCGTCCTCGAAGCCGAGAACTCCGCCGAGCGTGAAGCTCTGCTGGAATCCCTGCAGGAAGGCCAACAAGTCAAAGGTATCGTCAAGAACCTCACCGATTACGGCGCATTCGTCGATCTGGGTGGCGTCGATGGCCTGCTGCACATTACCGACATGGCTTGGAAGCGTATCAAGCATCCTTCCGAAATCGTCAACGTTGGCGACGAGATCGATGTCAAGGTTCTGAAGTACGATCGCGAACGCAATCGTGTTTCCCTGGGCCTCAAGCAACTGGGCGAAGATCCATGGGTTGCTATCAAAGCCCGTTACCCAGAAAGCACTCGCGTTACCGCTCGTGTAACCAACCTGACCGACTACGGCTGCTTCGCTGAGCTGGAAGAAGGCGTTGAAGGTCTGGTACACGTTTCCGAAATGGACTGGACCAACAAGAACATCCACCCTTCGAAAGTCGTACAAGTCGGCGACGAAGTGGAAGTCATGGTTCTGGACATCGACGAAGAGCGTCGTCGTATCTCCCTCGGCATCAAGCAGTGCAAATCTAACCCATGGGAAGATTTCTCTGGCCAGTTCAACAAGGGCGATAAAATCTCCGGCACCATCAAGTCGATCACCGATTTCGGTATCTTCATTGGTCTGGACGGCGGCATCGACGGTCTGGTTCACCTGTCCGACATCTCCTGGAACGAAGTGGGCGAAGAAGCCGTACGCCGCTTCAAGAAAGGCGACGAGCTGGACACCGTTATCCTGTCGGTTGACCCAGAGCGCGAGCGCATCTCCCTGGGTATCAAGCAACTGGAAAGCGATCCGTTCTCCGAGTACGTTCAAGAGAACGACAAAGGCGCCATCGTTAAAGGCATCGTGAAAGAAGTTGACGCCAAAGGCGCCATCATCACTCTGGCCGACGATATCGAAGCGACTCTGAAAGCCTCCGAAATCAGCCGTGACCGCGTTGAAGACGCGCGCAACGTTCTGAAAGAAGGCCAGGAAGTAGAAGCCAAGATCATCAGCGTTGACCGCAAGAGCCGTGTAATCCAGCTCTCCATCAAGTCGAAAGATGATGCTGAAGAGAAAGAAGCAATCCAGAGCTTGAAAGACAAGCCTGCTGCTGACATCGCTGCTGGTCCTACCACTCTGGGCGACCTGTTGCGTGCACAAATGGAAAAACAGAACTGAGTTCTGTCAGACCATAGAAAAAGGGCGACTTCGGTCGCCCTTTTTTGTGTCTGCAATTTGGTGAATCCCGGGGAGGGCTGACGCCACCGCTTTATTTCTTTCGTGAAACCAACGATCTACATAAGTTGTCTGTAACTTCATGCAGGTCAATCGTCTATTCAAGGTTAGGCTTAGTCTGAAGTGAACGACCGCTGGGCAATGCGCCCGGCATAAGGAAGTGAATGAACAAGCTCATTGTCGTGATAGCAGTAATGACATTGGCGGGCTGTACCACCAGCGCCAAGACTCACGCGGTGCGCGGAGTCAGTGGCATAGAGGTCGATTGTTCGGGGTTGGGCTCGGGATGGGAGAGGTGTCACAAGCGAGCGGCCAAGGAGTGCAAGGGTGCAGGTTATAAAGTCATCGTAAGGTCCGATGATGCCAAGGAAGAAGATGTATTCCCTTTCGGCTTCAATCCCGCGGGCTATCTGACACGGACCATGCTGGTTATCTGTAGGTGAATGCAGGGTTTGAGTAGTGTTCCGGTGCTCTGAAATCGGGCATCTCAGGGCCGGGAAAGAGATGTCAAGAACTCGGGCTGTTCAAATTCCTCCGGGCATGCTAAAACCTTTGAAGCGCTGATCTAGCTGCTTGAAAAAGAAGGGAAAAATATGACGAAGTCGGAGTTGATCGAACGAATTGTCACCCATCAAGGGCTACTCTCATCCAAGGATGTGGAGCTGGCCATCAAGACCATGCTTGAGCAAATGTCCCAATGTCTGGCCACCGGTGATCGCATCGAGATCCGTGGTTTTGGCAGCTTCTCCTTGCACTATCGCGCACCGCGCGTAGGGCGCAATCCGAAAACCGGTCAGTCCGTCAGCCTCGACGGCAAGTTCGTTCCTCACTTCAAGCCAGGCAAAGAACTGCGCGATCGTGTGAATGAGGACGAGGAGGAGGGGCTTTGACAGCTGCTGCACTTCAAGGAACCGCTGATGCGTAACGTCAAGCGCGTACTTCTCGCTGTATTTGTCCTGCTGCTCGTCCTGGCGATCCTGGCGTTCGTTCTTGAGAACCAGCAGAGTGTGTCGCTGCTTTTCCTGGGCTGGGCAGGCCCGCAGTTGCCAGTATCGCTGATCATGGTAATTGCGCTGCTGGTCGGCATGGTGATTGGCCCCATTCTGGGCTGGTTTCTGGGGCGTACGTCCAGAGCCTCACGCAAGCGCCTTGTCTGATTGCGATAAACCCGTTGCAGGCGTGGGATTTGCGTCGCAGCTTGTCCATATCCATTAGTAAAACCTTCATTAAGCTGTAAAATGCTGCGCTTGGTCGATAGGGCATTCCCTAATCGGTTCAGACTGACTCTGTCAGAAGCCTCGGCGAACTTGATGGCTTTTGTATTCATGGATTAGACAGTGCGCGGTTGGCGGCCCTGTCAGTAACTTAAGGGTATGGTTTCGCGTGAAAATTCTAGTAACCGGCGGCGCCGGATTTATCGGCTCGGCAGTCATTCGTCATATCATCTCCAACACTGCCGACTCTGTCGTTAACGTCGATAAGCTGACTTATGCCGGTAACCTTGAGTCATTGGCCGAAGTCAGCCAAAGCTCGCGTTACGTGTTCGAGCGCGTTGATATCTGCGACCGTGATCAAGTGGACCGTGTCCTGCGTGAGCACCAACCGGATGCCATCATGCACCTGGCCGCAGAGTCCCACGTTGACCGCTCGATCTCCGGTCCGTCTGAATTCATCCAGACCAACATCATCGGCACTTACACCTTGCTGGAAGCTGCACGCCACTATTGGGCGGCACTGGACGATGCGCGTAAAGCCAACTTCCGCTTCCACCATATCTCCACCGACGAAGTCTACGGAGACCTCGAAGGTCCGGAAGACCTGTTTACCGAAACCACGCCGTATCAGCCGAGCTCGCCGTACTCGGCCAGCAAGGCCAGTTCCGATCACCTGGTTCGCGCCTGGAGCCGTACCTACGGCCTGCCGACCCTGGTCACCAACTGCTCGAACAACTACGGTCCGTGCCACTTCCCCGAGAAGCTGATCCCGCTGATCATCCTCAATGCACTGGAAGGCAAGCCGCTGCCGGTCTACGGCAAAGGTAACCAGGTTCGTGACTGGCTCTACGTCGAAGACCACGCCCGCGCACTCTACAAAGTCGTAACCGAAGGCGTGATCGGCGAGACCTACAACATCGGCGGCCATAACGAGAAGCAAAACATCGAAGTGGTGCATACCCTTTGTGCGCTGCTCGACGAACTGCGTCCGGACTCCGCTCATCGTCCACACGCCAGCTTGATTACCTACGTTCAGGATCGCCCGGGCCACGACCAGCGCTACGCGATTGACGCCAGCAAAATTCAGCGCGAGCTGGGTTGGACGCCGGAAGAAACCTTTGAAACCGGTATCCGCAAGACTGTCGAGTGGTACCTGAACAACACTGAGTGGGTAGCTCATGTGAAGAGCGGCAGCTACCAGCAATGGATCGACCAGAACTACACGGACCGTTCGGACAAAGCATGAAAATTCTCCTGTTGGGAAAAAACGGCCAGGTCGGCTGGGAGCTGCAACGCTCCCTTGCGCCTCTTGGCGAGCTGATCGCCCTGGACCGTCATCCGGTCGATGGTTTGAGCGGCGACCTATCTGACCTCAATGCACTGCGCGCGGCGATCCGTCAGGTTAAACCCGACGTCATCGTCAACGCAGCAGCCTACACCGCAGTCGATAAAGCTGAATCCGAGGCTGAGCTGGCCGACCGCGTGAACGGTCAGGCGAGTCAGGTCATGGCTGAAGAAGCTGCATCTCTGGGGGCCTGGCTCATTCACTACTCGACCGATTACGTGTTCAGCGGTGAAGGCCTGACGCCATGGCAAGAGACCGATGCCGTCGCCCCGGTGAATCATTACGGTGCCAGCAAACTGGCTGGTGAGCAGGCAATTATTGCCTCAGGTTGCAAGCACCTGATCTTCCGTACCAGTTGGGTCTATGGCGCTCGCGGCAACAACTTTGCCAAGACCATGCTGCGTCTGGCCAAGGATCGCGAAACCTTGAGCGTTATCGCCGACCAGATTGGCGCCCCGACGGGTGCAGACCTGATCGCCGATGTGACGGCGTTGGCCATTCAGCAAGTGCTGCAGCGTCCTGAATTGGCGGGCCTGTATCACCTGGCGGCGGCTGGCGAAGTGTCCTGGCACGGCTATGCCAGTCATGTGATCGGTTTCGCCAAGGCCAATGGCGAAGAACTCGCTGTTACAGCGATCAATCCGATAGACACAACCGCCTACCCAACACCGGCGCGCCGCCCTCTGAATTCCCGGTTGAGCACTCAGAAGCTGCGCGACAATTTTTCTCTGCACTTGCCGAATTGGCAAAGTGGCGTCACCCGAATGCTGATGGAAGTCCTGAATAAATGAACACGACAAATCGTAAAGGCATCATCCTCGCTGGCGGCTCGGGCACTCGTCTGCACCCGTTGACCCTTGGCGTGTCCAAGCAGATGCTGCCGATCTACGACAAGCCGATGATCTTCTATCCGCTGTCGGTGCTGATGCTCGCCGGTATGCGCGAGATCCTGATTATCTCTACCCCTGAAGACCTGCCGAGCTTCCGCAAGTTGCTAGGTGACGGCAGTCTGTACGGCATCAAGCTGACCTACGCCGAACAACCTAGCCCGGACGGTCTGGCACAGGCCTTCATCATTGGCGAAGAGTTCATCGGCAAGGATCCTTGCTGCCTGATCCTGGGCGACAACATCTTCTACGGTCAGCACTTCTCGGAAAACCTGCGTTCCGCCACCACTCAAGAGGTTGGCGCGACCGTATTCGGCTATCACGTATCGGATCCGGAGCGTTTTGGTGTCGTCGAGTTCGACGCTTCCGGCCGCGCCTTGAGCATCGAAGAGAAACCACTGAAGCCAAAATCCAGTTACGCAGTGACGGGTCTGTACTTCTACGACAACCAGGTTGTCGAGATCGCCAAGAACATCAAGCCGTCCGCACGTGGCGAGCTGGAAATTACAGACGTTAACCGTGCGTACCTCGAGCAGAAGACCCTCAATGTCGAAATGCTCGGACGCGGTTTTGCCTGGCTGGATACCGGTACTCATGATTCGTTGCTGGAGGCCAGTCACTTCGTGCACACCATCGAGCAGCGTCAGGGACTGAAAGTGGCTTGCCTGGAAGAGATCGCTTACCACAATGGCTGGATTAGTGCGGAGCAGCTGGGCACTCAGGCTGATGCCCTGAAGAAGACTGGTTATGGTCAATATCTGCAGAAACTGCTGGACTCGCCTTCCCACTGATTCGAAGGATAAACCTTTCGAGCAGTCGCGTTTAATCGGTCCAGGCAGGAATGGCATGCCAGTAAAACATCCCAAGGTTGCGGTTTTGCTGGCTGCCTACAATGGCATGCAGTGGATCGAGGAGCAGTTGGCCTCGATTCTCGACCAGTCAGCTGTCGACGTAACCGTTTATATCAGTATCGATCCTTCCACTGATGGCACCGAAGCCTGGTGTGCAGCTTATGCGGCTGATCACCTCAAGGTTTTAGTTTTGCCGGCCGCCGGTAGTTTCGGCGGTGCCTCCCGTAACTTCTTTCGCCTCATTCGCGATGTCGACTTTGAAGGCTATGACTTTGTCGCCTTTGCCGATCAGGATGATATCTGGCACGTGGATAAGCTTCAGCGCGCGACCGGCACGATTCATACCCTGAATGTAGATGCCTACTCCAGCAATGTCATCGCTTTTTGGTCGAGCGGCAGGACACAGTTGCTCGATAAGGCTCAGCCTCAGGTTGCGTGGGACTTCCTGTTTGAAGCAGCTGGGCCAGGTTGCACGTATGTGATGAGTAGCAGGGTAATGGGGGCTTTAAAGGCGTCACTGTTAGCCAATTGGACTGAGCTGCAAGGTGTCAGTCTGCACGATTGGTATTGCTATGCCTTTGCGCGCAGCCATGGCTTCAAATGGTTTATCGATCCGCAACCGTCCATGCAATATCGTCAGCACGAGCGAAACCAGATTGGGGCTAACACCGGCATCAATCCATTAATTGCGCGTTACAAGACTATTCATGATGGTTGGTGGTTCTCCCAAGTCCGACTAATAGCGCGTCAAGTAGGGCAAAGTGCTGATCCTTTCGTTCGAGGCTGGCTACGTCTGGGGCGCGGGCAGCTATTGAGGCTCTCTTTTAGTGCCTGGAAATGTCGTCGGCGGGTACGGGATAAAGTGTTCTTTTTTTTGATTTGTTGGGCAGCGGCATTGATCGGAAGTAAAAGTAGATGAAAGGCCCGCAAGTTTTAGTAACGGGTGCGACCGGGTTTGTCGGTGAAGCCGTGGTCTTCAGATTGTTGCTCGACAAGAAGTTCGCGCCCGTCGCGGCAGTTCGCGCAAGCTCTCGATTGAGTGGTTTATGCCGGGTCGTTCCCTTTGATCTGGATCTGCCGATAGGCATGCCAGTGCTGGAGGAGGGGGGGGTCGTCGTTCATTGTGCGGCCAGAGTGCATGTCATGAATGAAGCGGCTGCGGACAGCCTCGCGGAGTTTCGTAAGGCCAATGTCGAGGGCACCGTTCGGCTTGCAAGGCGTGCAGCAGAATCCGGAGTGAAGCGTTTTATTTTTATCAGCTCAATCAAGGTGAATGGCGAAAGCACGGTACGCAATGTACCGTTCAAGGCGACGGATTTACCTGCGCCAGTCGATCCTTATGGCGTGTCCAAGCATGAGGCGGAGGTTGCGTTGTGGCAAATCAGCCAGGAAACCGGGATGGAGGTTGTGGTTATCCGTCCGCCCCTCGTTTACGGGCCGGGTGTCAAAGCCAATTTCCTCAGCATGATGCGTTGGCTGGATCGCGGCGTGCCTTTGCCATTGGGGGCCATCGATAATCGGCGCAGTCTGGTTGCGCTCGGAAATCTCACGGACCTGGTGGTTACCTGTATCGACAATCCTGCTGCCGCCGGTCAGGTTTTTTTGGTCAGCGATGGTGAGGATCTGTCCACTAGTCAGTTGCTGCGCCGTATGGCCTTTGCACTGGGTAAGGTCGCGAGACTGTTACCTGTGCCTGCGCGATTGTTGAGCGTTGTTGCCTCGATGATCGGAGCGTCGGGGGTTGCCGAGCGGCTATGCAGTTCTTTACAGGTGGATATCCAGCACACGCGTGAGGTGCTTGGATGGCATCCGCCTGTCAGTACAGAAAGGGCCTTGCGTCAGGCAGCTGACCATTACCGGGATAAAGAGGCAAGATGATTTTTACGCTGTTGGTATTGGTGTTTGCCGTTTCATGTGGGTTGACCGGGTTTTTGCGCCGGTATGCCTTGTCCCGAAGCCTGATGGATATTCCGAACGAGCGTAGCGCTCATTCGGTTCCCACTCCTCGCGGTGGGGGCGTATCAATCGTTGTTGCTTTTTTGCTCGCGCTTCCAGTTCTCGCATTGTTGGATTTGTTGTCGCTACCGGCACTGATGGCGCTGTCGGGCGCGGGCATGTTGACTGCGGTAATCGGCTTCGCCGACGACCATGGGCATATCGCCGCGAGATGGCGCTTGCTAGGGCACTTTATTGCGGCGGTTTGGGTGTTGTTCTGGTTCGGCGGGATAGCGCCCATTGAGCTATTGGGTGTTTCGTTGACGCCGGGATGGTTCGGTGGTGTCGTTGGTGCGATTTATCTGGTCTGGTTGCTCAATCTCTACAACTTCATGGACGGTATCGATGGTTTGGCCAGTGTTGAGGCTATCAGCGTATGTCTAGGGATGTGTCTGCTCTATTGGATGGGCGGCATTATTGAGCTGATCTGGGCTCCCCTGATACTGGTGTGGGCTGTTGCGGGTTTTCTTTGCTGGAATTTTCCGCCGGCCCGGATTTTCATGGGGGATGCGGGGAGCGGTTTCCTTGGCATTATTCTCGGTGCAATGGCGCTTCAGTCAGCCTGGAGCAAGCCTGAATTGATCTGGAACTGGTTGATTCTGCTGGGGGTTTTTATTGTTGACGCGACATGGACGCTAATTCGACGCCTCATAGGTGGAGATAAGGTTTATCAAGCCCATAGCAGCCATGCCTATCAAAAAGCGGCGCGTCGTTGGGGGCATAAAAAAGTGACGGTGAGTGTGGTCGCCATTAATGTTGTTTTTTTGCTACCTGTTTCGATCTTGGTTAGTCAGGATTATTTGAACGTTGTGGCGGGAATTTGCATGGCGTATTTACCGCTTATTTTTGTTGCCTATTTATTAAAGGCGGGCAGGACATAAGTTCGAGTCGGCATGCTGTGCTTTATTGTGGTGTCTTCGTCTGTTACTTCAGCAAGGGCAGCTGGGCGCGAGTGAAGAGGGGGAGGGCTCTCGCCCTCGGCCCGTTGGTGACCTCTTTGTCTGGATAATCGAGATCCGACTCGGCCTGCCAAACGAGCAGATGGCCTGTGGGTTGGAGGGCTGGGTTGAGAGTGGTGGATGGATGATCCGATGAGTTGTCCAGCAGTGCTCGGTAGGAAGGATAGTCGTGATCATGCGGTATTGATATGCCATCACGCTCGCTTTTTCGGCGGTGTTTCCTTATAATTTCGCGCCTGAGAATATTTGAACTGGATATTTGTTGTATCCATTTTTTGAGGTTTTTATGAAGTTCGCAGAATGCTTTAGGTTAGCATGGGATTTGGCAAGACGCGACCTGCAGGCTAAATACAAAAGATCCTTTCTAGGTGTCTTTTGGATGGTCCTGACACCGCTGTGTTTATTGTTTGTTTATACAGTTGTTTTTGGTGGCATATTAAAAGTAAGTTGGAATGAGCCCGGTTCTAATGTGTCCGTTGGTTTTGTGTTGCCGTTTTTTATCGGCTTGTCGATATATTTGCTTGTCTCCGATGTTGTTAACTCGTCTACGGTGGTCTATGCGAGCAAAAGAACTTATGTTGTCAAGTCGCCGTTTCCTTTGTGGGTGATCTGGCTTGCGAATCTCATGCGTGCCTACGTCCACGGTATAATATACGCGACGATGGTGCTGGTTTTATGCATGGCATTTTCTGTGGTTAGCTTGCCTGGGATTGCTTGGGCTTTGATTTTGTTAATGTTGTCTTTGACTATTATTTCCGCGCTTTCTTTAATTTTATCGATGATTGGCCCTTTTATTGGGGATATCTCAGAGGCAGTCAGGTTGCTGATGCGCGTGCTTTTTTATGCCGCTCCCATCTCATATCCTGTCAGTCTTGCGCCGGAAGCGTATCGTTTCATTCTTTGGCTTAATCCACTGACCGTTATAGTCGAACCTATAAGGGAGGCCTTGGTTTTTGGTAGGGGGCCTTCTCTAATTGTTTTTCTTTCTCTGCTTTCGTCGGCGCTTATTTTAAGTATTTTTTCTGTTTGGTTGTTTAACAGGATCAAAGGGGTGGTCGCCGATGTTGTCTAATATTGAACGCAATCGCCTGCTTCTTGAAGCATCAAGTATAAGCAAAAGCTACGCAAGTTCCTTGCGGCCAATGACTGTCTTTTTCGATGCGTTGCTGAAACGAGCGTCGAAGGGGGTTGGCGGTAAAAAAGTTCTGGATGGCATTGATCTTGAAGTTCGCAGTGGTGAGACGGTTGGGATTATTGGGCGGAATGGTGCCGGTAAGTCAACACTGCTTGGTATTTTGGGAAATGTGATTGAGCCCACTGACGGTCAAGTGTCCCGATATGGCCGTATCGCTACATTGCTCGGGCTCACTGCCGGCTTTAACATGAGTTTCACTGGTAGAGAAAACGCTTATCTTTTTTGTAGTATTCAGGGCATTAACAAGCAAGGCGCTGATCGCAGGATCGCTGATATCATAGCGTTCGCCGATTTAGGTGATTATTTTGATCAGCCTATGCGAACCTATTCGTCGGGTATGCAGTCTCGCCTTGCATTCGCCTGTGCAGTTCATGTTGATGCCGACTTGATCATTATTGATGAGACGTTGGCTGTCGGCGACGCCAGCTTCCGTATGAAATGTTACGACCGTATCCGGGAGATGCGTGATTCGGGGCAGACTTTTCTGTTGGTGACGCACAACCAGAATTTGCTAGCGAATTTTTGTACCCGGGCTGTCGTCATCGAGGGTGGCAAGAAAATTCACGATGGATCCGTCTTTGAGGCCATCGAAGTGTACAAAAGTGTACGAAGCGAACAGCAGCCGAAAGCTCGCTCAATGGGTAAGTCGGAGATCAGTAAGCTTTCATCGACTGCTGAAATGATTAAAGATTTTTCGTTGGAGTATAGGGATCAGGCAAATCAGTATGTATTCAAGGCTAAGTTTTTAGCTGCGAGTTCAGCGGAGTGTATAGCGTTTAATTTTGGTATCAGGAACAGTTCTGGTATTACTGTATGTGCAATTGATGGGGCGGAGTGCGGTCCACTGCTGCATGATGTGGTTGAAGGGGATGAGTATCACTTGGAATTTTCATTTAACAACCACTTGCTCGGTGGGAAGTATTTCTTGAGCTATATTGTCAATGAGGTGGTGGGGGATGCCGCCGTGCCACTTGAGATGTCGCAAAACTTCTTTAATTTCGATGTTACTTCGGTGTCAGGCCAAACTGGCATCGTTGACTTGGGCTTGGCCCTTTCCAGTTCGAGGGTGTAAAAATGTCCAATAACGGTGTTGTGAAAAAAAAGAAGCTTAAGTTCAATGCGTCGCTCGAGTTTCCGCATGTTCCTCCATTTCCCGATATTTTTTTCGAGCGGGTTCCTGTTCTTCATGGCTTTCAAATAGCCATTGCCAATTTTCTCCGAAGTGAAAGGCAGAAAAAGAAAAAAAATCCCTGGGGAGATTTCTTCTGGAATAGAGGTGTCCGCAGACTCTCCAGGTTCAATGCAGTGGAATGCGGCGTTTTTACGGGTAGCAGTCTTGTGGCATGCGCAAAGTACGCGCGTGAGAGCGGTATACCTTTTAAAATGCTGGGCTTGGATACATTTAGCGGTCTGCCGCCACTTTCGGATCAAGACAAGCTGTTCGCGCCGGCTGATGCGACTTATCTGAATAAGACTTTATTTGCAGAGACGTCTCTTGCAGGGGTTCAAGCTCTGATCGATCAAGCTGATCTGAGTCGCTACGTCGAGTTACGTGAAGGCCTTTTTAGTCACTCGCTACCATTGCTGGAAGAACAGAAATATCACTACGTTAATATCGATTGTGATTTGTTCGAGCCGCACATTGAGTGTTTGGAGTACTTCTATCCTCGTATGGTCAAGGGGGGGGTGATTTTTTTTGATGACTATAATTCTGTAAATTACCCGATGGCAGGAAAGGCTATTGATCAGTTTTTTAAAGATAAACCTGAAGCGCTAGCTCAAATCCGATACGGAGATGATGCGCCGAACAGGACGAAAGCATACGTAGTAAAATATTAATGAATATCATTCTTTCGAGGATAAGGCAGTTCTTTTGTTCTTCAAATAAAATAGAAGAAGAAATAACCGTCTCCTTTGGAGAGGGGGTTCAGGTCGCGCCGGATGCTTATTTTGAGGGGTGTCTTTCCAATATCGTGATTGGAAAGCGGGTGGTCATAAAGTCCGGCGCGCGACTTATTTGTACTAACTCGGATTCAACCATTGTTATAGGTGACGGAAGCATACTCCATCCCGGCGCAATCCTGGACACTGGGCCGGGGGGGCGAATAGAGTTGGGTAAATCCAATTCGGTTAACCCGTATTGTGTGCTTTATGGTCATGGCGGGCTGAAAACCGGGAATTATGTGCGGATTGCGGCGCATACTGTCGTCATTCCTGCCAATCACATTTTCGATGACCCTACAGTGCCTATTGCCAAGCAGGGCCTCACTCGAAAAGGCATTCAGATGGGCAGTGACATATGGATCGGGACGGGGAGTCGCATCCTGGATGGGGTCACAATCCATGATGGTGCCATTATCGCCGCGGGATCGGTTGTCAATAGAACCGTCGATCGAGGGGCTATCGTGGGCGGTGTACCTGCAAAAGTGCTCAAGTATCGTCCCGGCTTTGATAAGCCGGTTTGACAAGTCTCTCAGGCGTATTTGCGGTGTTGCAATCAAATGATCGGATCCGCAGGAAGGCGCGTTTCCGATCGCATGCAACACGACCGCTACAACGCCCACCAAACCCCTTTTTTGATCGTTCTCAGGCAATAAAAAAGCCCGCGCGTGGCGGGCTTGGTTGAAATGAGCCACCTTGCGGTGGCAACACTCAGATCAATCAATTGCCAGAACTCAATTAGTCGACGACTCCAATATTGTGCTGCTTTGCCCAATCTGCAAATCTTTCAATGATAAGTCGACTGCCAAATTCGTTGTAATGGCGATAGTCTCGCAGCAAGGGCATTCCATCTTTTATTAGGCTGCATGAGTTCTCGTTACAAAACAGAGGGTTTTGATCGAACACAAAAACCTCAGGATGTTTTGCTACAACTCGATCAATCACAGCGACAATACCCTCCTGTTGTTTTTTAACCTGTTCCAAGGGAAGCAAGCAGTCATTTGCTGCTGGAGCGAACGGGCGGGGAAAGCATGTCCGAGGCTCATACATGACTTCCGGCTTTGGCTTGAAGATAACAGTCGTTACGCCATGTTTGTTCATGAAGTCAATTTTGGCATTTAAAAAATCTTCGTATCGAGCTGCTAGATCGCCACCAGCTTTTAATGGTTCTCCGGTTATCATGTCCTGTTCTCGGCCATCGGCGCCAAGTCTCGGCCAAAGCTCATTTATTATAGCTAATTTTATTGATGGGTTTTCTGCAACTATTTTTTCTTGTGTATCACAGTCAATCGGATAGCCGCCGGGTTGGCACGAACCATAGGAGAGTATGTTTTGCTTTGAGAAACGAGCGCTCTCAACTAGCCCGCCATACAAGTGGTTAGCATAACTATTTCCAATAAGAATAACTGTTGGTGGTGCTGCTTTTTCCTGCGAGCAAAAATAACGAAATGTGGGCGCATACAGAGAGACGCACAGGTCATTTTTTGTGTATTTCCAAGTAGGGCCGACCATGAGCTTGTTCAACTCTTCTTGGTCTACTGCTGCGGCACGCCAAGGGATCCCATCCGCTCGCGCCGCATACCAGCCAAATGTCCCGACGCATACCATTGACAGAGTCAGGCCTACAGTCACGTACGCGCTCTTTGAAAACCTGAGTGGCTTCTCTACAAAAAAATACGTTGCAGATGCCAGCAGCAACGAAGCTATAACTGCCCCGGCTCTAGCAAGCAGAGATGGTTCTTCGCCAAGCACTATATGGGCAAATGAGAGAATTGGCCAATGCCAAAGGTAGAAGGGAAAACTAACGAGTCCAAGAAATTTGGCTGGAGGGCAGGCCAATACATTTTGATTAAGCCAGCCGGATGAAGTCGATGCAATAATCAGCCATGCTCCGAACACTGGAAGGAGAGCCCAATATCCAGGGAAGGTTACTCCCTCTTTGGCGAAAGTATATGAGGCGGCAATCAGTGCTATCCCGAGCCATGCAAAAAATGAATGAGCTTTCCATCCATTCCTGGAGCTATATGCGAGCAACGCTCCCATGGCCAATTCCCAAAACCTGAAAAATGGCAAATAAAATGCAGCGACTTGATTGGTCTTGATGACAATAATAGAAGCTATGAAGGATAGGATTATGGATAAGATCAGAAAAATTCCGAAAAATTTTCCTGTGCGCCACAACAGAACTGCAGCAATTGGCCATAGAATGTAGAACTGTTCTTCTACGCCCAGCGACCATAGATGCAGTAACGGCTTGGTGATTGATGATACATCGAAGTAGCCGCTTTCTCTAAAGAAACCTATGTTAGATACAAAGCCTGCTCCCAAGGCAGTTTGCTTTCCAAGCTCCGCATATTCGTTGGGGAAAAGAGCAAGCCATCCAAAACCTAGGCATGCCACCATCACCAAAATAAGCGAGGGAAATATTCTTCGAACCCTGCGACGGTAAAAATCAACAAAGCTGAAACGCCCCGCCGCAGCACTCTTGTAAATATTGGCTGATATTAAATAACCCGATATCACAAAGAAGACGTCTACGCCTGTAAAACCCCCGACTATGAGCGTAGGAAAAGCGTGATATAACACTACGCCCAAAACAGCGATGGCGCGAAGCCCGTCAATATCGCCGCGATATGGCACATGAGGTTGCGAGGCTACATCAGCGATGGATATCACTGACTCAGCCTTTGACAGTATTGGCTCAGCCTTTGACATTACTACCGCTCCCTCCCGGGCATGGCAGGAATGTGGTGCATAACGACTTGGCTCCTCCATCTGTCATGTACCGCATTGGCAACAAATTCGTTAATTTTCTTTTCATGAGCTTGGTTCATCGACATGCATGTTAGAAATGCCAACGCTACGTCGGCGGCGCGAAACGGTACCATGTTTATGCCCGGGCAGGTTGCCTGGGGTCGCATCCGCGCATCTATTGTCCGGAGGCTCAACCTCTTGGAATGCAGGTGCTAGCCTCAGGCGTGCCGGCTCGTATAGCGGAAATGCAGCTGGAGAAAATTCGGCATAACCGGCACGGCGATGTTGTCGGTGCAAGCGGTACCTTGTCCAGGTCGGTTGTTTCCTGCACCGTCGAGCAATTGCACGGCAGCAAAGCTTCAAGGTCTTTGATCGAGGCTGCCCTTAACAGGTATGCCTCGCGGGGCGCAGTCAAACGCGGGGCTCTCGGTCGTAACCTTGGCGGTCTTGAGCCAGCTGGTCTGTTTGATGCAAGTCATGAAGCCCTGGTGAATATCGTCCAAAATGTCCTGCCCCGAAAAAAAAGTCCGCGGATAGGTAGGTGTTCGGTAGAATGCGCGGTTACGAATCGCATCGGGATTGAGCTTGCGCTGCATGAGCAGAGCCAGGGTTCTTATTCATGGGCGCGGATTGCTATATCTCTTTTTATCGGTTTTTGTTTTATTTATTGGCCGGTCCGTTTGTAGTTGCGTTGACCAAAGGGCGGGGGAAGTGTTCAGAGGTGGGAAGTCTTATGGATAGACATCAGATAAACGTGGGCTGGTGCGTTGCCTCACTGTCGCTTGACATGGCCAGTGTGCGCTATCGGGCATTACTTCCTTTGCTGGCACTTGAAGCGAAAGGCTTTACCTGCAGTCTGTTTACCAGTCAAGGTCCTGTCAATCTTGAAAGCCTTGATGCCCTTGTCGTCGTCAAAGCTTTTTCTGTTGAAAGCCTGGCATTGGTTCAGCGTGCCCGGGCTCTGAACATGCCCGTCATCATCGACCTATGTGACAACGTTTTTGTGCCTGGTTATGGCAAGGGACCATTGGGCACGCATGGCGAAATGTTCATCAGAATGGCCCAGCTCGCAACTGCTGTTGTGACAACCACTGAACCTTTGTCAGACGTCATAAAGGCCCATGTGCCAGGCGTGGCCGTGCACGTCATTCCGGATGGCCTGGCTTCTGAAACGGTAACGAACGAAGGTCGCAAGCTTGTCGAAGATGCCATGGCGATGCAAAAAACCATGGCTCTCTCCTTGTGGCGCAGCCGGTTTATGAGGCTGGCGAATGAGATCAAGGACTCAGGCGGTATCTACACGCTCAAGCGTTTGTTGAAGAAGCAATTGCAACGTATCAGGAAAAAGCGTGGCAAGGATGGTTCGATCGCAACTGTTATGGCCATTGTGGGGGTACCCTTGCGCCCGCTCCGGAGACTGGCTGCGGTCTTCAAAAAGACAAGGGGTGTCGCAGTTCCTGCGATCCCTCCTGTGATTTCAAATGCACCAGCCCCTGATTCGTCGAAAACCATGTATTTACTGTGGTTCGGTAATCATGGTGCCGATTACGCCGACTTCGGCATGCTGGACTTGCTTCTCATCCAGGATGCACTGGAAGCGATCGCGCTGGAGTATCCGGTTGAGCTTGTGGTGATCAGCAACAACGCTGCCAAGTACGAGCGCTTTATCAAGCCGATGGCTATTGCATCACGCTATGTGGAATGGTCGATCAACGTTGTCGACGACTGGATGGCTGTTTCACGGGTTGTTCTGATCCCTAACTCCTGCGACCCGTTCAGTGTCTGCAAGTCCGCCAATCGCACGGTTCATGCCCTGACACGAGGCATTCCCGTCGTCGCTACCGCAACGCCTGCACTGTCGCCGTTAGCCGGCAGCATCATGACCGGTGATTTTTTGCAGGGGCTGCGTCGTTATCTGTCGAGCACCGAAAATGGTCGCCAAGACGTAGCGCTTGCACGGACGCTGATTGAGCAGCACTTCAGTTCTGCTGTCATTGGCTCTCTGTGGCAGGATGCGGTGCAATCGGCCATCGAGCAACGCTCCGGTGCAGACTCCTACGAAGCAGAGGTCGTCGTGGTACTGCATCTGGTCCAGGACCTGGATCTTGCGCTGCCGATCATGCTTGAACTCAAGCAGCGCGAGATAGCGCTGCAGGTGGTGTGCAGCGGCGCATTGCTCAAAGCTTCTCCGCGAGTGATGAAAACCCTGTCACTTCATCAGATCAATGTCCGAGTAGTATCCGCCACCGAGCCGTTGGCTTCATTCCACTTCAGCTCCCGGACTAGAGTGCTGCTGACGGTATCGGAAACCAATCTCAGTCCTCATCGATTCAGTCGCACCCTTACCGAAGCGGCGAAGGGTGTCGGCGTCATGACTGCGACCTTGCAACATGGTCTCGAGAATGTGGGCTTGACCTACAGCGACAAGATCCAATCGATAGACCGGATCAATTTCGCCGCCGACAGGATTTACCTTTGGGGCGGGCTGGAAACCTTGCACGCCGACATCAGCGCAGCTACCCGTGCAAAATGCGTTTCGGTTGGCTGCTCCAAGGTGGGCCAGGAAGAGGTTGCCAATCTGGATACGTTGATCGCTCCCGAAGCTTGTGTGGTTGGTGTCTTTGAAAACCTGCATTGGCATCGGTACTCCGAAGAATATCGGCAGTTTTTTCTTGCAGGGGTAACTGCGCTGGCGGAACAATTTCCTGCTGTCACCTTTTTGATCAAGCCTCATCATGCGGGGCTGTGGCTGACCTCTCGTTACAAGGGAGACAAGCCCGTCGCCTCGAATCTGATCATCGCCGATCCCAAACAGCCCGAATGGGAGCGATATACCGCTGGCGGGTTGTTGGGTCGGATGAAGGCGGTTATCACCAGTCCTTCTACTGTGGCTCTCGATGCAGCAGCGCGCGGGTTGCCGGTTGCTGTGGTCAAGGGCGATCTCGACACCCAGACCTACGCTCCACTGTACGCCATCGAGCAGATGGCGAACTGGTCCGCGTTCATCGAGCGCGTTCTGGATGAAAGCCAAGCGCCAGAGTTCAGGCACCTTTCCGAGCGTTTTGTAAAACGTATGATCTTGGAAGGCGATGCCGCCATCCGAATAGTTGACGACTTGGTTTGCTCAACATCACTACATTCCCAGGTAACAAATCAATGACACAGCGTATTTTCATTACCGGCGGTGCCGGCTTTATCGGTAGTCGTCTGGTCAAGGCCCTGCTCAAGGAAGATGCTTCTCGCTCTATTTGGGTCTTCGACAACCTGCACCCTCAGGTCCATGGTGGTGATGCTGTCGACCCTGTCCTGCCGCAGAACGTACGCTTTGTCCGCGGCGATGTCGCCGATGCCCAGGCGCTGATGCAAGCCGTAAGCGAAGCTGATCCGGAGTTGGTGTATCACCTGGCAGCAGAAACCGGTACCGGCCAGTCTTACGATGAGCCGTCTCGTTATTGCTCGGTCAACGTGTTGGGGACAACCCACTTGATCGAGGCGCTTCGTAAGCAGAACAATGTGCGCAAGGTCGTACTGGCGGCATCGCGGGCAGTATACGGTGAGGGCGGTTACGCCGATGCCCGCGGTGTGGAATATGTCGGCTTGCCACGCCAGCCACAGACGATGACCGCTGGTGACTTCACGGTGCCATTGCCGGCAAGTGCGGTGTTACCGGCTCGGCCTATCGCCAGCCACGCGGGGCTGCCGCCGGCACCGGCTTCGGTTTACGCTTCGACAAAACTGATGCAGGAATACCTGCTATGCCAGGCCGGTGACGGCGCGCCGTGGGATGCGACCATTCTGCGTTTCCAGAATGTCTACGGTCCTGGCCAGTCCTTGCGTAACCCCTATACCGGCGTATTGTCGATCTTCGCTCGTCAACTGCTTGCCGGTGGCGAACTGGCGATTTTCGAAGACGGCGATATTGCCCGTGATTTCGTTTTTGTGGATGACATCGTGGACGCGTTGGTCAAGGCGAACAATGCCAACGTTGCCCACGGCACAATTCTCGATATTGGTAGCGGCGAGCCGGTCTCGATCCTTGAAATGGCCAGAATGCTGATGCGCAATCTGGGCGTGAGCGACACCTCTTATAAAATCACCGGCCAGTTCCGGATCGGTGATATTCGCTATGCGTGCGCCAACATTACCGCCGCCCGGGCCGCTTTGAACTGGAGCCCGAATGTCAGCATTCAGTCGGGCGTAGAGCGTCTTGCCGAATGGGCGAAGGTAGAATTCAAGAACGCTAACGTTTAAGAGGGATTTTCGAATGGTTCATGACGATGAAGTGATACGGGTATATGTGGGTGTTGATCGCTCGCAGCTGTTAGCCGTTCCCGTCCTCGAGTATTCGATCAAGCGACATACCACGGCCAAGGTTGAAGTTATCCCGATGCTTGACCTTCCGGTACCTGAGCCGTTAGACCCGCGTAACGGTCAGCGCACCGGGTTTTCCTTCAGTCGTTTCTGCATTCCCAAACTCAGCGGCTACAAGGGTAAGGCGATCTATATGGACGCCGACATGCTGGTGTTTCGTGATATCCGCGAACTGTGGAACATTCCGTTCGATGGCGCGAAAATCATCATCCAGCAGGAAGTAAAGTTCACGGACGAGTCGACCCAGAAAGTTGGCGCCCCGAAAACCCGCAAGAAGCAGTGCGCCGTGATGCTGCTCGATTGCGAGCGTTTGGACTGGGACGTTGAAACCATTGTGCGTGGCATGGATGAAGGGCGTTATGACTACGACCAGCTCATGTCACAGCTGATCATTCTGGACGAAGAGCACGTCAAGTACGGTGTGCCGTTCGAATGGAACAGCCTGGAGCACTGGGACACGGACACTCGGTTGATTCACTACACCGACGTCTATACTCAGCCCTGGTCCGCCTGCGGCAACAAGAACGCCTGGCCATGGTTTGCTGAAGTGCGGATGATGCTGGCGGACGGGACATTGACCGAAGCAGCCATCCAGAAGGAAATCGACCTCGGTTACTTCAGGCCTTCACTGCTGCGCGACATCAAATATCGCCATTTTATTCCATCGTTCCTGCACGGCCTGTGGGACAAGAAAAATGCGGCTACCGACAAACTGTCGGGCTACATTCCGCACAAGGCTGTTTATGAAGCCAAGCGCCATCGTCAACAAGTGATCAAGGCGTATGAGGCCAAACTGCAGGCCGGGCAAAGTTCGGGTGATCAGAAGGCTTCCAACGCATGATTGCGTTTCTCAAGTCGCTGTTCAGACCGCGTGCTACCGGAGCGTCGAGTGATTTCGACGTTTTCCAGGCCGGCAACCCGAATGGCCGGAACATTCTGATTTTTACCGAGAATGTAAACGCCACCTATTTCATCAGTTTCGATCTTCCCCTGCGCGAGATGCATCGCCGGGGGGAAGTGAACTTTGCCGTTGTTTCCCAGAATCTTGTCGCGCGAAAGGGGGATGGGTGCTGGAAGCAATGGAGTGATTCGTTCAATCCGGATCTGGTCGTCATTACTCGATACGGTCAGCCATTTGGCGCCGATATTGTCGATTACTTCAAAGCGCAGAACATTCCGGTTGTCTATCACATCGACGATAACCTGTTGGAAATTCCCCATTCGCTAGGTGCGGAGATCCAGAAGCGCCAAGGCGCCCAGGACGTTATCGACGCGCGTCGATATCTGCTCGCCCACTGTGATCTTATCTACGCATCCACTTCTCATCTGGCAGGTCTGCTGGGCGGGATGTACCCCCACCAACCTATTTTTCACGGGATGTATGCGCCGTTTATGGGGGAGCGGGTCACTATTGTCCGGCAGGAGCGTTCGTATCAGACGATAGGTTACATGGGGTCCAAGGGGCATCAGGAAGACCTGGACATGGTTGTGCCGGCGCTTGAGCGTCTGCTCGACGAAAGGCCCGAGCTGCATTTTGAGGTGTTCGGTACCATCCAGATGCCCGAGCGCCTCGTGCGCTTCGGCGACAGGGTTAAAAGCCACAAGGTCAATAAAGCTTACGCGGAGTTTCTTTCCGTGCTGGCCGGTTTGAACTGGGACATCGGCCTGGCACCTCTGGTCAACGAAGACTTTAACCTGTGCAAGGCACCGACAAAATTCATTGAATACACTGCGGCGGGGATTCCTGTTATGGCGTCGAACATCCCGGTGTACAGCAAAGTGATTCCGGAGGGTGGTGGAGCGCTAGTGAATGAGGGGTGGCATGAGGCGTTGAAACAGTCTCTTGACTCGCCGCAGTCGCGCAAGCAGGCATTGGAGATTGCTCAAGCCTATTGTGCTGAACAGTTCTCGATCGGCAAGCTTGAACGACAACTGGACAAGGTGTTTGACATGGCCCATAGCTATCGGAGTTAGTGCCTGCCGGGTGCGCACGGATGTTGTGAATTCTGTGGTGCAGAAAATAACCAGATGATGTGGAATTAACGGGCGATGTTATTCAACTCCATAGAATATGTGATTTTGGAAGAGTGTAGATATTTCAATGCCGGTTCCATTCAGAAGCTGGCCGACTGGCAGTTTGGCGCGGAAAAAAAATGAATCAGCAGACCGATGAACATCCAGCGCCAACTGCCACGGATAACACTGATACACCTGTACGGGTTTTTGTAGCCGCGACTCCCGCGGAATGGCTGCCAATGCGAGTGCTGGAGTTTTCGATCAGAGAGCGATCTTCTCTATCGGTTGAACTGTCGGCGATTTATAGTCATCAGCGATCGATACCGCAGCCTAAAGGCCTGGAAAACCGGGCCCGTACACCGTTTTCGTTTCAGCGATTCCTCATTCCGGAGTTGTGTCAGTTCAAAGGGCGAGCCATTTACATGGACGCCGACATGCAGGTCTTTGCGGACATTGAAGGACTTTGGAATCAGCCGTTTGGCGACAATCATCTGTTGACGGTAGCAAGCGGGACCCAGGGGCGCCGTTCGCAATTCAGCGTCATGGTTCTGGACTGCGAGCGATTAAACTGGAAGATCGAAGATATTGTTGCTGATCTGGACAGTGGGGCGCTTGAATACCGCACATTGATGTTCGAAATGAGCGTCGCGAAACAGATTGGCTACTCGGTGCCGGTGACGTGGAACTCTCTGGAGCAGTACTCCGCCGGACAGACCTCATTGCTGCATTACACCGACATGAACACCCAGCCTTGGGTTTCTCTTGAGAACCCGAACGGCCATCTCTGGATGGCATGCCTTAGAAGAGCCATCGACAGCGGTTTTATCAGCCGTGCCGAGGTCGCCAGAGAGGTTGACCAGCATCATGTAAGGCCTACGCTGTTGGCTCAGATCGACGCTGGCATAGATCGTACTTCTGAGTTGAGCGTCACTGCGGTGATTCGTGATCTTGCGTTTCAGGCGCCTTATCACAAGCTGGGTAAGAAATGGTTGGGGCGACTCAGAACCCGCACGTTGTATTACGTACGTCTGTGCCGATACATCATTAAAAAATTGTGATCGGTGCGAGCAGCACTTTTTTGAAAAGGGCACCTTGTGTCGGTGCCCGCTGTGTCACCTTAAATCTTGTTCAGGCAGATGGCCAGAATGAGGCTGATGTTACCGGCCAGGGTCTGGCGATAAACACCTGACTTTTTCATGAGGCGAAACCTCTTGAAGATGGAGCTTTGCCGCCCATGTTTGAAGTCATTCAATGTCTGCCGATTCACGGGTGTCAGTTCCCCTTCAAGTAACTCAAGGATCTGAAGGTTTGAATCACTCCAGCGGCTGAAGCGTCCGTCGATCAACTTGCCGAGGCGTATCAGGCGCTCTTTGAAACCGGAATTGGCACCGATGACATTGCCACCGTGCTGGCGATAGTCCAGCGTCGGCTCTGAATCGTAGATGACGTTTCCACCGCAGGCTGTCGTCAAAAGATAGGTGAGCCAATCGTGCGCGACAACGGTCATGGTGTGGGGGATCTTGTTCAAGAGGTCCCGTGCTGCGCTATTGAGGAGCATCGTATTGGCACCGGCAATGCTTTGGATCAGCGCATTCTGGAAGACTGGGGGCCGTTTGAAGTCAGGTGAAAAACCAATGATTTTCCGGTCTTGATCGATCAGGCGAGTGCGGGAGCAGTACAGGGCTGGCAGATGGGGGGGCAGCGACTCCAATTGTCGGATACTTCTTTCCAGCTTGTTATTGAACCAGATATCGTCCTGATCGCTGAATGCAAAAAAGTCTGCCTTTATATTCTCGTTTCTTACCAGCGACATGAAGTTTTCAGCAAAACCTGCGCGCGGACCACTGAACACTTGTATGCGTTGTGAGTTGATCAGGTCCTGGTAATTTTCCAGCAGTGCAAGCGTTCCATCGGTAGAGCCATCATCAGAAATGTATAGCGTCCATTTTTGATGTGTCTGGGCTATGAAAGAGTCAATTTGCTCTTTAAGAAATGTGCAGCCATTAAACGTACACAGAAGGATCGCTACTTCGGGGGCTGTCAGTGAACTCCTTGAGTTTTCGACGAATAGCTCAGCGTCTGATCTACCGGACAGGGGCGGTTGCTGGTCCATGCGTCCTCGCATCATGAGTTTAAAAAATGCATTGTCAGTGCGTAAAAAAAAAGACTGATGTCTACTTGACATCATCCTGGGTGATAGAACCGGCATCGGGGATGCGCACAGGGCGTGCATTTTATCTGTCTGGAAGGTTTAATCTCTACTCTTTTACGCTCTACTGGAGATTAGAGTGAATGCGTGAAGCGTGCCCGGGCACCGGCGCCTGCTTCGTTTATCGAAGGAATTGTTCTGTGACTGTGGTGCAATCCCTGCATGGCTTGGACTAACTGAGATCAAGATGGAAGGAATGGGAATGGACAAACTGCGGATATTCCTTTTGGGAATGCCTCGCCAGAGAAAGCGCCTGATTCAGGTGATCATGGACGTGTTCCTGGTCTGGATCTCGCTGTGGGGTTCGTTCGTGGTTCGTTTGGGTATAGACGATCTGCTTGAGCCTCTGAGGGCTCACCTGTGGTTGTTTCTTTGCGCGCCAGTGATTGCCATCCCTCTGTTCATTCGGTTTGGCATGTATCGGGCAGTCATGCGCTACTTTGGCAATGAAGCATTGATTGCCATTATCAAGGCGGTTAGCCTTTCTGCGCTCATTTTAGCAGTAGTCGTTTTCTGGTATAGCAACCATCAGGTCGTCGTCCCCCGTTCCATCATCTTCAACTACTGGTGGCTAAGCCTTGTCATCATCGGAGGCCTACGCCTATGCATGCGCCAGTACTTCATGGGCGACTGGTTCACCGCGGCCCAGCACGTACCGTTCACCAGCCGCGATGACGGCCTGACCAAAGTCGCCATCTACGGCGCAGGCGTGGCAGGCAACCAGTTGGTCGCTGCGTTGCGCATGGGCCGGGTGATGCGCCCCGTAGCCTTCATCGACGACGACTCCAGCATTGCCGATCGCTCTATTTCAGGCCTCCAGGTCTACAAACCGAAACACATCCAGCAGATGATCGACGTCACCGGCGCACAGGAAATCCTTTTGGCCCTGCCGTCATCCACCCGCGCACGACGCAGGGAAATTCTCAATCTGCTGGAGGCCTATCCCCTCCATGTGCGAAGCGTCCCGAACTTCACCGATCTGGCCAGTGGTCGGGTCAAGGTTGAAGACATCCAGGAAGTGGATATCGCTGACTTGCTGGGTCKTGATGCCGTGCCAGCCCAGGCTGATTTGCTCGAGCGCTGCATCAAAGGCAAGACAGTCATGGTCACTGGCGCCGGCGGATCGATCGGTTCGGAACTATGTCGGCAGATTTTCTCCCTTGGCCCGACCACGCTTTTGCTGTTTGAGCACAGTGAGTTCAACCTCTACAGCATCCTGTCGGAATTGGAGCAGCGCGGCTGTCGTGAGTCGGTGTCGGTCAAGTTATTGCCCATACTCGGCTCAATTCGTCACCCGCACAAACTGCTCGATGTGATGAAGACCTGGCATGTGGATACCGTTTATCACGCGGCGGCTTATAAGCATGTGCCGATGGTCGAGCACAATATCGCTGAAGGCGTGCTCAACAATGTCATCGGTACGCTCAATACCGCTCAGGCTGCCCTGCAGTCGGGGGTCGCGAACTTCGTTCTGATCTCCACCGACAAGGCCGTACGCCCGACCAACATCATGGGCAGCACCAAGCGCCTGGCGGAGTTGACCCTTCAAGCCCTCAGCCGTGAAATTGCCCCGGTGTTGTTCGGCGATAAAGCCAATGTATCCCGGGTTAACAAGACTCGTTTCACCATGGTGCGTTTCGGCAATGTGCTGGGATCGTCCGGCTCAGTGATCCCGCTGTTCCACAGTCAGATCAAATCCGGTGGCCCGCTGACGGTCACGCACCCGAAAATCACCCGCTACTTCATGACGATCCCCGAAGCCGCGCAATTGGTGATTCAAGCCGGTTCCATGGGGCAGGGCGGCGATGTGTTCGTGCTGGACATGGGCGAGCCGGTAAGGATCGTCGAGCTGGCAGAGAAGATGATTCACCTGTCCGGCTTGAGCATCCGTTCCGAGCGAAATCCCCAGGGCGATATTTCGATCGAGTTTACGGGCCTGCGTCCGGGAGAGAAGCTCTACGAAGAGTTGCTGATTGGGGATAACGTCGCAGCGACGCCACATCCGATGATCATGACCGCCAACGAAGACCATTTGCCCTGGGACGTGCTCAAGGGGCGTTTGACCGAGTTGCTGCTTGCCGTCGAACAGGATGATTACTCCCGCGTCCGTCAACTTCTACGCGAAACGGTCAGCGGCTACACCCCCGACGGGGAGATCGTCGACTGGATCCACCAGCAACGCCGCCTCGAACCCTGATTGTTTCACATCCTGTAACGGACACACTTTTGACAGCTCCATCACATCGCCTAAGTTTGGGAGGCAGCTTCGGAAAAGCTGCTTCTTCCAATCGATGTCATGGAGCTTCATTTATGCGTACTGGCTACTTCTACTCTCTGGTTTTTGCCCTGCTCACCAGCGCCTCTATTGCGGCAATCGCTGCGCCGACGGCTGCGCCAGAGGCTGCCAAGGCACCCTTGGTGCTGGACGCTGCCGCCAAGTCTCAAACCGCCAAGGTCGATCTGAATGGGGCCGATGCGCCAACCCTGCAACGGGAGTTGTCCGGGATCGGTGAGGCGAAGGCCAAGGCGATTGTTGCTTATCGTGAGAGTAATGGGCCATTTTCGTCGGTAGACGAACTGCTGGAAGTGAAGGGGATTGGCAAAGCCATTCTGGACAAGAATCGCGAGAAGCTGGAAGTGAACTAAGCTGATAGATCCACACCAGGAGGCCGGTCATTGACCGGCCTTTTTTGCTTGTTGCTGCGGAGGTCTATCTGGCCCCTTTCATCGGGATGCAAAAAATTACGGCTATCATATGGCGATAAAATTATGCCTATAATAAATCCGTCGTTCGCTGAAGCGTTCGTCTTCCCTTAAGCATCCTCCCAGGAGCACTGTCATGAATTCTGTCCAGACCCAAGGTACGGCCCTCGTCACCGGCGCTTCTTCCGGCATTGGCGCGGTTTACGCGCAGCGGTTGGCGGCGCGTGGTTTTGATTTATTGCTGGTCGCCCGTGATCAGGAGCGATTGGAGGCTGCCGCGAGCAAGTTGCGCGCGGAGTATGGTGTTCAGGTGGAGGTGCTCAAGGCGGATCTGACGCAAAAGGATGAGGTGCTGAAGGTCGAGCAACGTCTGCGCAGCGATTCGAGCATCAGTCTGTTACTGAACAACGCAGGTATCGCGGCGGATGGTTTGTTGGCCAACGCCGACATGGATCAGATGGAGCGCCTGATTCAACTGAACGTTACCACGGTGACGCGGTTGGCCTCGGCGGCGGCAGCCAGTTTTGCCAAGGCGGGTCGCGGGACGATTATCAATATTGCGTCGGTGGTGGCGTTTTTGCCTGAGCGGTTCAACGCTACGTACAGTGCGAGCAAGGCTTATGTGTTGAGCCTGACTCAGTCGTTGAATGCTGAGCTGCAAGGCACCGGGGTCCAGGTGCAAGCGGTGTTGCCGGGCGTGACACGCACCGAGATTTTGGAGCGCTCCGGTATTGATGCGTCCCAGATTCCGGAAGACATGATCATGGAAGCGGGGGAGATGGTCGACGCGGCGCTGTCGGGTCTGGATCAGGGTGAACTGATCACCATTCCTTCGTTAGCGAATGTCTCGGAGTGGGAAGCTTTTATGGCGGCGCGTCATGCGATGGCGCCGAATCTGTCCAGAAGCACGGCCGCCGCGCGTTACAAGTGAGGCGCCATGAATCGACTGAGGTATTTGCGCTATGAGTAATCGTCGGGTGGTAGTCACGGGCATGGGCCTGGTGTGTCCGTTGGGGAGCGGCGTCGAAGCGGTTTGGGCGCGTATGTTGGCTGGACGCTCCGGGGTGCGGGCGTTGCCGGACGAGGTGGTTGCCGATCTGCCGGCCAAGGTCGGTGGCGTGGTGCCGACTCTGGCGGAAGATGCCGAGGCGGGTTTTGACCCGGATCGGGCGACGCCGCCCAAAGAGCAGAAGAAGATGGACCGCTTCATTGTGTTCGCCATGGAAGCGGCGCGCCAGGCAGTGGAGCAGGCCGGTTGGCAAGCGCTCGACGCCAATGCCCAAGAGCGCACGGCCACTATTATCGGCTCGGGCGTGGGTGGTTTCGGCGCGATTGCCGATGCGGTGCGCACCACTGACAGCCGTGGTCCGCGACGGTTATCGCCGTTCACCATTCCTTCGTTTCTGGTCAACCTCGCCGCGGGCCATGTGTCGATCCAGCACGGTTTCAAGGGCCCTTTGGGGGCTCCGGTAACAGCGTGCGCGGCCGGGGTTCAGGCGATTGGTGACGCGGCGCGGCTGATTCGTTGTGGTGAGGCGGACATTGCGGTGTGTGGCGGCGCGGAGGCGGCGATCGATCGGGTCAGTCTCGCCGGATTTGCGGCGGCCCGGGCCCTGTCCAGTGGCTACAACGATACCCCGGAGCGCGCCTCGCGGCCGTTCGACAGTGGGCGCGATGGCTTCGTGATGGGCGAGGGTTCGGGCCTGCTGGTGATCGAATCCCTGGAACATGCCCTGGCTCGCGGCGCTCAGCCATTGGCCGAGCTGGTCGGTTACGGCACCAGCGCCGATGCTTATCACCTGACTGCGGGGCCGGAGGATGGCAGCGGTGCGCGTCGGGCGATGTCGCTGGCGTTGGCTCAGGCGGGCATTTCGCCGGCGCAGGTGCAGCATCTCAACGCGCACGCCACCTCGACACCGGTTGGCGATTTGGGAGAGTTGGCGGCCATCAAGTCGTTGTTCGGCTCGGACAACAAGATCGCGGTGACGTCGACCAAGTCCGCCACCGGGCATCTGCTCGGCGCCGCAGGCGGGGTCGAGGCGATCTTTACCCTGTTGGCGCTGCGCGATCAGGTGGTGCCGGCCACGCTCAACTTCGATAACCCGGATCCGGCCACCGAAGGCGTGGACATCGTTCACGGTCAGGCGCGACCAATGAACATTGACTACGCGATGTCCAACGGTTTCGGATTTGGCGGCGTGAACGCCAGCGTATTGTTCAAATACTGGGAGGACTAGTTCAGGAACGACAGGTGATGGCACGAATAGTGATTACTCATTCGCAGACGATTGTTGAACAATCACGAGGCGTTGAGTATGAGCAGCGGACTGTCCCTGGCTGACCACATCACATTGGAATTGCGCGCTGACATCATCGGCGGTCGTTTGCTGCCCGGCATGGCGCTGGTGGAAAACGATCTGGTGTCGGCCTACAACGCCTCGCGCAACACCATTCGCGAGGCGTTGCACCGTCTGGGGCAGGAAGGGCTGACCCGGTATGTCCGCAACAAGGGCGTGATGGTGCGCAGGCTGGGTGTCGATGATGTGCGCGATCTGTTCAAGGTCCGGCGCACCCTGGAACTGCAAGCCATCAGCACCAGCCAGCCATTGCGTGAGTATCAGTCCGACCGGATGCTCGAAGCCCTGGAGGCCACCGAGCTGGCCCGGGAGCGCGAGGACTGGCGCGCGGTCGGCACCCACAGCCTGGCCTTTCATCAACACATCGTCGGGTTGCTGCGCAGTCCGTTGTTCGATGAGTTCTTCACCAACGTCGTCGCGCAACTGCGCCTGGTGTTTTGCACCGCTCCCGATGAATCCCGTTTTCAGGCGCCCTGGCTGGCGCGTGACCGGCAGATACATGAGTTTCTGGCCGACGGCGACAAGCGCGCGGCTGCGAACGCCATGAGCCGTTATCTCGACGATTCCGAACACCTCCTGTTGCAGATGCTTACCCCTTCTTCCCATCACTGATCGAGGATTTGTGCCATGTACAAAGACTATCCGGCGGCCTATCAAGTCAGCAAAGGCTCGGCCTTGCAGGTAGACACGGCTTTCTACGAGAGAGTCCGGGACAAAAAGGAGGGGCGCACGCTGATCGAGCAGTTCGAGGTGCCGATCCGCACCGGTCGCGCCTGGAATGTACCGGCCGGGCACGTGTTCAGGGTCACGACCCCGGTCGGCCCGCAAGTCGGGGATTTCAACGTCTGGAATGCCCACGATCCACGCGAGCGCTTGTGGGCGGCGCGGACCCGGCAGTTACAGGGCGCCCATGTCAGCACCCATGACCGGCTCTGGTCGAACCTGCCCTTTTTACGACCGCTGGTGACCATTACCGACGATAGCCTGGCCGGTTATGGCATCGACGAACACGGCGGGCGTTTGCACGATTTACTGGGAACGCGCTGCGATCCTTACGTGAACAAAATGCTCACCGGTGAAGACTTCCATCATCACTGCCACTCCAACCTGACTCGCGCGGTGATACCCCATGGCCTGACCGAGTTCGATGTGCATGACGTGTTGAACATTTTCCAGTGCACCGGCCTGAACCACGACGACATGTATTTCATGAAAGCCTGCCCGGCGCAGAAGGGCGACTATCTGGAGTTCTTTGCCGAGATTGATCTTTTGTGTGCGCTATCGACCTGCCCGGGCGGCGATCTGTCGCTGGCCATGTGGGGGCCGGATGCGCAGGATCCGTTGAGCGTCTGTCGCCCGCTGGGAGTGGAGATTTACCGGTTGGAGGATTCGTTGCTTGAGGGCTGGAGCCAGCCGGAGCGTGCGGCTTATAAAGGACAGCACGGATTGCACATCGCCAAGGCGGATTGGGAAAAATAAGAGCAAAAGCAAAAAGATCGCAGCCTTCGGCAGCTCCTACAGGGGAAACGCATATTCCGCGTAGGAGCTGCCGAAGGCTGCGATCTTTTGATCTAGCGGTCCTGCGCATCCTTGGCATCCGCTTCCGCGTTGCGTTCGGCGACGCGCTTGCGTTGCTCTTCAGTCAATTCGACCTTGTTGGCGGTGTCGCGCAGCATCATCAAACCGCCAACGATCGAGCCGATGGCAACGATCAGAATCAACCAGGCATACCAGGGCATAGGATTCTCCTTGAGGGCAGGTCGGTGGGCGGGTTTCGCCAACCGATCCTGCATACCACTTTTGAGCGATGGAATTTCGCAGTGGTTCCATTCTATGCCTGATCTGACAGCCACACTGCGGCTGTTTAAAGCCCGGTCAACATCGCATCCGCCGGCGCATCGGCACGCAGTTGCGCCGTCAGCATGAAGTACACGAAACCCACCGCCATGAAGCCGAGGAAGATCAACCCGATCAAGGTGTTGAACCAGGCCATCGCCACCAGGCAAACCACCGCCAACACCAGCGCAATGAATGGCAGCAACGGGTAGCAAGGCGCGCGGAAAGTGCGTTCCAGGTTCGGTTCGGTTTTGCGCAGTTTGAACAGGCTGAGCATGCTCATGATGTACATCACGATCGCACCGAATACCGCCATGGTGATCATTGCCGCCGTCAGCGTCATGCCGCCGAGGTTGATCAAGCCGTCACTGTAGATCGCCGCGATGCCGATCACGCCACCGGCGATGATTGCCCGGTGCGGGGTCTGGAAGCGCGACAGTTTGGCCAGCGATGCCGGCAGGTAACCGGCCCGGGCGAGGGCGAAGAACTGCCGCGAGTAGCCGAGGATGATCCCGTGGAAACTCGCCACCAGGCCGAACAGGCCGATCCACACCAGCATGTGCAACCAGCCGGAGCTTTCGCCAACCACGGCTTTCATCGCTTGCGGCAGCGGATCGTTGATGTTCGACAGGGTGCGCCAGTCGCCGACACCCCCGGCAAAGAACATCACGCCCATCGCCAGCAGCACCAGGGTCAGGATGCCGCTGATGTAGGCCTTGGGAATCGTGCGTTTCGGGTCCTTGGCTTCTTCGGCGGCCATGGCCGCGCCTTCGATGGCCAGGAAGAACCAGATGGCGAACGGGATCGCCGCGAACATCCCGGCAATCGCCGGCGCACCGAACACATCAGAGCCGGCCCAGCCGTTGAGGGCGAAGTTGCTGAAGCTGAACGCCGGGGCGACCACGCCCATGAACACCAGCAATTCGGCGACCGCCAATACGCAGACCACCAGTTCGAAGGTAGCCGCCAGTTTCACGCCGAGAATGTTCAGACCCATGAACACGATGTACGCCCCGACCGCTGCGTGTTTCGGGTCGAGGGCGGGAAACTGCACGTTTAGATAGGCGCCGATCGCCAAGGCAATCGCCGGTGGCGCGAAGACGAATTCGATCAGCGTCGCCAACCCGGCAATCAACCCACCTTTCTCGCCAAAGGCTCGGCGGCTGTAAGCAAAAGGGCCGCCGGCATGGGGAATCGCGGTGGTCAGCTCGGTGAAACTGAAGATGAAGCAGGTGTACATCGTGGCGACCATGAACGAGGTCACCAGAAAGCCCAGCGTACCGGCCACGCCCCAGCCGTAACTCCAGCCGAAGTACTCACCGGAAATCACCAGCCCGACCGCGATTCCCCACAGGTGCAGCGTGCCCAGCGTGGGTTTGAGTTGTGTGTTCATGTGTTGTCCCCTGAACGGTTTGGAAAGCTCGGGGGAGGGCGTGTGCAGCGGGCGTGCCAGTGTTGTGATGGCAGTCGTAAAGCGCGAAAAGGTGTCGTATCGGGGATGTTCGCGGCGGATTAGCCGCTTTTTGTGCGCCAGTTGGGGGCAGTGTCGTCAGTGCTGCCGCCTTCGCGAGCAAGCCCGGACACCACAGCAACCCCGGCAGAAACCCACTCTTTACGCATTCTTTATGCCCCGCCGCACCCCTCGATCTCGCGCCTTTACAGCCTCCCTGCCGACAATCACTCCACACGCGGCAATACGCCGTAACACGGAGAACTTCCATGAGCGTTCTGGACGGAGTGTCACTGCTATTGGCAGTGGGGCTGTTCATTTATCTGTTGGTTGCGCTGTTGCGCGCGGACCGGAACTAGGAGCGGCTATGCACAGTTATGACTATTGGCTGATCCTCGCCTTCTTCGCCGTGGTGCTGATTCCGGCACCGTTTCTGGGGCGCTTCTACTACAAGGTGATGGAAGGACAGCGTACCTGGCTTTCGCCGATTCTCGGGCCAGTGGAGCGTGGTTGCTATCGGGTGGCCGGCGTCGTTCCGCAGGCCGAACAGAGCTGGCAGAAATACACCCTGGCCTTGCTCGCCTTCAACCTCGCGGGCTTCTTGCTGTTGTTCGCGATCCTGCTGTTTCAGGATCACTTGCCGCTGAACCCGCAAAACCTGCCGGGTCAGGAGTGGACGCTGGCGTTCAACACCGCCGTCAGCTTCATGACCAACACCAACTGGCAGTCCTACAGTGGCGAAGCATCCCTGAGTTACTTGAGCCAGATGGTTGGCCTCACCGTGCAGAACTTCGTCAGCGCCGCCACCGGTCTGGCGGTTCTGGTTGCGTTGTGTCGCGGCATTGGTCGCAAGTCGACCAAAACCCTCGGCAACTTCTGGGTCGACATGACCCGCGCCACCCTCTATGGCTTGCTGCCGCTGTGCCTGCTGCTGGCGTTGTATCTGGTGTGGCAGGGTGTGCCGCAAACCTTCGCGCAATATGTGAATGCCGTGACCCTGCAGGGCGTCGATCAGGTGATCCCGCTCGGCCCGGCCGCCAGCCAGATTGCGATCAAACAACTGGGCACCAACGGCGGTGGCTTCTTCGGCGTCAACTCGGCGCATCCGTTCGAGAACCCGACGGCGTGGAGCAACCTGTTCGAAGTCGCCTCGATCATTCTGATCCCGGTGGCGCTGGTGTTCACCTTCGGCCATTACGTCAAAGATCTGCGTCAGAGCCGCGCGATCATCGCCTGCATGCTGGCGCTGTTTTTGATCGGCGGCGCGACGTCGCTGTGGGCTGAATACCAACCCAATCCGACCCTGGCCAACGTTGCCGTCGAACAGACCGCGCCGCTGGAAGGCAAGGAAGCGCGTTTCGGCACCACCGCCACCGTGCTGTGGTCGGTGACAACCACTGCGGCGTCCAACGGTTCGGTCAACGGCATGCACGACAGCCTCAACCCGCTGAGTGGCATGGTCGCGATGGTCAACATGATGGTCGGCGAAGTGATCTTCGGCGGCGTCGGTGCCGGGCTCTACGGCATGTTGCTCAACGTGTTGATCGCGGTGTTCCTCGCCGGACTGATGATCGGCCGCACGCCGGAATACCTCGGCAAGAAACTGCAAGCCCGGGAAGTTCAGCTGCTGGTGGTGACCTTGCTGGTGATGCCGGTGGGCGTGCTGGTGCTCGGCGCGATTGCCGCCAGCCTGCCAGGCCCGATGGCGGCGGTGAGCAACCCCGGTGCTCACGGTTTCAGTCAGTTGCTTTACGCCTACACCTCGGCCAGTGCCAACAACGGTTCTGCCTTCGGCGGCTTTGGTGCCAACACTGCGTTCCACAACCTGATGCTGGGGCTGGGCATGTTGATCGGGCGCTTCGGTTACATCCTTCCGGTACTGGCCCTGGCCGGCAGCCTGGCGATGAAGAAAACCGCGCCGATTGGCCAGAACAGCTTCCCCACTCATGGCCCGCTGTTCGTGACCTTGCTGACCGTGACCATTTTGCTGGTGGGTGGTTTGACCTTCTTGCCGACACTGGCGCTGGGTCCGATAGCTGAACACTTGAGTATGGGCTTCTGAGCCGCTTTTTTAGGAGCACGATGATGAATATGCCTGTAAGCAAAGCCGCCGTCGTCAAGGCGCCGGAACAACCGAAAACCGCGATCTCGGCCCTGTGGCGTCCGGCGCTGGTGCAAGCCTTCGTCAAGCTCGACCCACGGCAATTGCAGCGTGCGCCGGTGATGTTGGTGGTGGAACTGACCGCCATCCTCACAACCGTGCTGTGCTTCATTCCCGACAGCGCCGTGCCGACCTTCGTCGCCGCGCAAATCGCGTTGTGGCTGTGGTTCACCGTGCTGTTCGCCAACTTCGCCGAAGCGTTGGCCGAAGGTCGCGGCAAGGCCCGCGCCGACAGCCTCAAGGCCGGCAGCGTTGGCTTGAGCGCCCGACGCAAAAGTGCCAATGGCAGCTTTCAGGTAGTACCGGCCAGCAGCCTGCGCAAGGGCGACGTGGTGCGCGTCGAAGCGGGGGAGATGATTCCCGGCGACGGCGAGGTGATCGAAGGCATTGCGGCGGTCAACGAAGCGGCGATTACCGGTGAATCGGCGCCCGTGATTCGCGAATCCGGCGGCGACCGTTCGGCCGTCACCGGCAACACTCGACTGGTGTCGGACTGGCTGCTGGTGCGTATCACCGCCAACCCCGGTGAGTCGACCCTCGACCGCATGATCGCGCTGGTTGAAGGCGCCAAGCGCCAGAAAACCCCGAACGAAGTGGCGCTGGATATCTTGCTGATCGGCCTGACCCTGATCTTCCTGTTGGTGGTGGTGACCCTGCAACCGTTCGCCCACTTCGCCAACGGCAACTTGCCGCTGGTGTTCCTGGTGGCGTTGTTGGTCACGCTGATTCCGACCACCATTGGTGGCTTGCTGTCGGCCATCGGTATCGCCGGGATGGACCGTCTGGTGCGCCTGAACGTGATCGCCAAATCCGGTCGCGCCGTGGAAGCGGCAGGGGACGTACACGTCCTGCTGCTGGACAAGACCGGCACCATCACCTTCGGCAACCGCCGCTGCAGCGCGGTTTATGCCGCACCAGGCGTCAGCGCCAAGGAACTGGCCGAAGGCGCGTTGTTCGCCTCTCTGGCCGATGACACCGCTGAAGGCAAATCCATCGTCGACTACCTGCGTGGTCTGCACCCGCAACCTGAGCCGTCCTCTGAAATGCTGACCGCCGTGCCGTTCAGCGCTGAAACCCGCCTGTCCGGTGTCGACTATCAGGGCCGGGTCTATCGCAAAGGCGCGGTGGATTCGCTGCTGAACTTCGTCGGTCTGAAACGCGCTGATCTGGCTCCCGCCCTGTCCCGGGAAATCGACAAGATCGCCCAGAGCGGTGGCACACCGTTACTGGTGTGCGCCGACGGCAAATTGCTCGGTGTGATTCATCTGAAGGACGTGGTCAAGCCCGGCATCCGCGAGCGTTTTGCCGAGCTGCGCAAACTGGGGATTCGCACGGTCATGGTCACCGGTGACAACCCGCTGACCGCCGCCGCAATTGCTGCCGAAGCAGGCGTGGATGACGTGCTGGCCGAAGCCACGCCGGAGAAGAAACTGGCGCGCATTCGTCATGAGCAGAACGACGGTCGACTGGTTGCCATGTGCGGCGACGGCGCCAACGACGCCCCGGCCCTGGCTCAGGCGGACGTGGGCATGGCGATGAACGACGGCACGCAGGCGGCGCGGGAGGCGGCGAACATGGTCGATCTCGACAGCGACCCGACCAAGCTGCTGGACGTGGTGCAGATCGGCAAGGAATTACTGGTGACCCGTGGTGCGCTGACTACCTTTTCCATCGCCAACGACGTGGCCAAGTACTTCGCGATCCTGCCGGCGCTGTTCGCCTCGATCTACCCGCAATTGGGTGTGCTCAACGTCATGCACCTGAGCAGTCCGCAGAGCGCGATTCTCTCGGCAATCGTGTTCAACGCCCTGATCATTGTGGTGCTGATTCCACTGGCGCTGCGCGGTGTGCGGGTGCAAGCGGCGAGTGCGGCGGCGCTGCTGCGGCGCAATCTGCTGATCTATGGACTGGGCGGGATTCTGGTGCCGTTCGTGGGCATCAAGGCGATCGACATGCTGTTGACGGCGTTGCATCTGGTTTAGCGGTTGTTGTTTGAGGCAGGGGCTTTTTTGTGGCGAGGGAGCTTGCTCCCGCTGGGCTGCGAAGCGGCCCACCTCAGGCCCAATGCTTATTCAGGGCACCGCATTCACCGGGTTTACGACTGCTGCGCAGCCGAGCGGGAGCAAGCTCCCTCGCCACAGGTGATGTGTGTGCCTTCTAAGTGATGAGTATTCTTCGAATCGAGGATTTTGAAATGTCCACACTGATACGTCCGGCCCTGAGCCTGCTGGTGCTGATGACCCTGATCACCGGCGTCGCCTACCCCTTGGTGGTGACCGGCGTCGCCCAGGTCGCCTTCCCGGACCAGGCCAATGGCAGCCTGGTGCGCGACGCCGACGGCAAGGTCCGTGGCTCGTCGTTGATTGCCCAGGATTTCGTCGGTGATGCGTGGTTCCACCCACGGCCGTCGGCCGGTGCCTTTGCCACCGTGTCGAGCAGCGCCAGCAACCTTTCGCCGAGTAATCCGGCGCTGGCCACTCGGGTGATCGAGGAGGCCAATAAACTGCAGGTGGCCGGGCAGGGACCGGTGCCGTTGGCCATGCTGACCACCTCCGGCAGCGGCCTCGATCCGCACTTGCCACCAGCGGCGATTGCCTATCAACTGGCGCGTGTCGCGGCAGCGCGCAACCTGCCGGTGTCTACGCTTGAACAACTGCTTGATGCGCACATCGAGCGGCCGTTGGTGGGGCCGCCGGTGGTGAATGTGCTTGAGTTGAACCTGGCACTGCAGAAGCTGTAGATCAAAAGATCGCAGCCTGCGGCAGCTCCTACATTGACCGTGTCGACACCGCGACCTCTGTAGGAGCTGCCGAAGGCTGCGATCTTTTATGGCAACACCCCAATCCCAAGTCGAACAAGGCAATGACAGATGAGTGACTCCGGCCGCGCCGATGCGCTGTTAGCAGACCTGCCCCGCGATGGCCGCGGCCGGCTCAAGGTGTTCCTTGGCGCCGCTCCGGGGGTCGGCAAGACCTACGCCATGCTCCAGGCCGCCCACACTCAACTGCGCCAGGGCGTGAAAGTCCTGGCCGGGGTGGTTGAAACCCATGGCCGCGCCGAAACCGAAGCACTCCTCGCCGGTTTACCGCAGCAGCCGTTGGTGCGCTCGGAATATCGCGGCGTGATGCTCGAAGAAATGGACCTCGATGGCTTGCTCGCCGCCAAACCGAAACTGGTTCTGGTCGACGAACTGGCCCACACCAATGCCCCCGGCAGCCGTCACACCAAACGCTGGCAAGACATCCAGGAATTGCTGGCTGCCGGCGTCGACGTGTTCACCACGGTCAATGTCCAGCATCTGGAAAGCCTCAACGATCAGGTGCGTGGCATCACCGGCGTACAGGTGCGTGAAACCCTGCCGGACTGGGTGTTGCAAGAAGCCTACGAACTGTTGCTGATCGACCTGCCGCCGCGCGAGTTGCTGGAGCGTCTGCGCGACGGCAAAGTCTACGTGCCGGAGCAGGCGCGGGCGGCCATCGATGCGTTCTTCACCCAGACCAACCTCACCGCCCTGCGCGAACTGGCGATGCAAACCGCCGCCGCTCAGGTCGATAACGATCTGGCCCAGGGGTATCGCCAGTTGGGGCAAGCGGCGCCAGCGGTGCGCGGTCGCTTGCTGGTGGGCGTCGATGGCGATGCGCAGGCCGAGCGTCTGGTGCGTCACGCCAGTCGCGTCGCCCAGCGGCGGCATCTGCCGTGGAGCCTGGTGCATGTGGACAACGGCCGGGTGCGCGACGAGCAGTCGCGCCTGCGCCTGCAAAGTGCCCAGCAACTGGCCGAACGCCTCGGTGGCGAAGTGGTGTTGCTGCGTGCTGGTGAGGTGGCGAAAACGTTGATCCAGCACGCCGCCGAACGTCGTGCCAGCCTGGTGCTGGTGGGCCAGTCACGCCAGCGTTTGCGTCGACGCTTGTTCGGCGGCGGCCTGGCGTCGCGTTTACTGCGCGATGCTCGCGGGCTGGAAATCAACGTGCTCGACAGCGATCACGAACAGCACCTGCCACGTCAGCGTTCGGCGTTGTCGCTGGTGTGGTTCGATTACGCCTTGGCGCTGGTGGCGACGGTGCTCGCCAGTGCGTTGGCCTGGGCGGTGTCGAGCGTCTTGCCGCTGCCCAACATTTCGTTGGTGTTCCTTGCGGCAGTGTTGCTGGTAGCGGTGCGCAGCAGTCTTGGACCGGCGCTGGCCTGTGCGGCGCTGTCGTTTCTGACCTATGACTTTCTGTTCATTCCGCCGAATTTCTCATTTGCCATCCAGCGCGAAGAAGACGTGTTGACCTTGCTATTCTTCCTGTTGATGGCGGCCCTGACCGGTAACCTTGCAGCGCGGCAACGGCGGCAATTGGAGGCCTTGCGCGACACTCAGGAAGAGACCAGCGAACTGCTCGACCTGTCGCGCAAACTCACCGCCGCCACCGACCGTCAGGCCGTGGTCAGCGCCGCGGCCCAGCATCTCAACGGCTGGAGCGACCTGAAACTGTGCCTGCTCAATCGCGATGGCCAGAGCGGCTGGAAAGTCGAAACCGGTGGGCCGCTGGAGTTTTCCGAGGCCGAGCGCGCCGCCGCCGATTGGGCCTGGCAACACGATCAACCGGCAGGCGCGGGCACCGGTACCTTACCGTTCGGGCGCTGGTGGTGGTGGCCGTTGTCGGTGGATGACGGGCCGCTGGCATTGCTCGGCGTGTGTGCCAAGGAAGGCCAGACCCTGAGCGGCCAGCGTCGGCGCTTGCTGACCGCGCTGAGCCAACCGTTGGCCCAGGCGTTGGCCCGGGCGCAACTGGCTGATGACCTTGAAGCGGCGCGCTTGCATGGCGAAACAGAGCAGTTGCGCAGCGCGCTGCTGGCGTCGGTGTCCCACGATTTGCGCACGCCGTTGACCTCCATGCGCGGCAGCATCGACAGCCTGTTGGCGCTGGGTGAGGCGATTCCGCTTGCGGACCGTCGCGAACTGCTCGAAGGCACCCGCGATGAAGCCGAACGGCTGGATCGCTACATCCAAAACCTGCTGGACATGACCCGCCTCGGTCACGGCGCCCTGAAGCTGGCGCGGGACTGGGTATCGCCAGCAGACATCGTCGGCAGTGCGCTCAATCGTCTGCGCGCGGTGCTGGCGTCGTTGCACGTCGTTACCGAAGTGCCGACCGAACTGCCGCTGCTCTATGTGCACGCTGCGTTGATCGAGCAAGCACTGGTCAATGTGCTGGAAAACGCTGCGCGTTTCTCTCCACCCCACGGACGTCTTGAATTGCGCGCTGGCGCCACTGACAGCGAGCTGTTTTTTTCGGTGAGCGATGAGGGGCCGGGGATTCCGGAGGAGGACCG
The DNA here is from genome assembly GCF_056406935.1 of Pseudomonas sp. P1_A1. Classification (NCBI taxonomy): domain Bacteria; kingdom Pseudomonadati; phylum Pseudomonadota; class Gammaproteobacteria; order Pseudomonadales; family Pseudomonadaceae; genus Pseudomonas; species Pseudomonas sp. P1_A1. Next base: position 180,023 of record NZ_JBFTZE010000008.1, read on the forward strand.
GGCGAAGATTTTCGACATGTTCTACACCGCCGCTCGCGGCGATCGTGGCGGGCAGGGGACGGGGCTGGGGTTGGCGATTTGTCAGGGCATGGTTGGTGCCCATGGCGGGCGGATCAGCGTCGCCGACGGCATCGACGGGCGCGGCACCTGCATCACGCTGCACTTGCCGTTGCAGACTCAGCCGGGATTGGACAGTGAAGCCTGATCTCGCCTGCGCTACTCTCTTGCCACCTCTTTGTGTTGATGTGAATTCATGAGCCAGACCGCGACCGTTTTGGTCATCGACGACGAACCGCAGATCCGCAAATTCCTGCGCATCAGCCTCGCTTCCCAAGGCTACAAAGTGCTGGAGGCCGGCACCGGCACGGAAGGCCTGGCCCAGGCCGCATTGAACAAACCCGACCTGCTGGTGCTCGACCTAGGCCTGCCGGACATGGACGGCCAGCAGGTATTGCGCGAGTTTCGCGAGTGGTCGACGGTGCCGGTGCTGGTGCTCTCGGTGCGTGCTAGCGAAGGGCAGAAAGTCCAGGCGCTGGATGGCGGTGCCAACGACTACGTGACCAAGCCGTTCGGCATTCAGGAGTTTCTCGCCAGGGTGCGCGCCTTGCTGCGTCAGGCGCCAACGGGTGAGGCCCAGGAAGCAGCGCTCAATTTCGGTCCGCTCACTGTCGACCTGGCTTATCGCCGGGTGCTATTGGACGGCGCCGAAGTGGCACTGACGCGCAAGGAATACGCCGTGCTGGCGCAATTGGCGCGGCATCCGGGGCGGGTGATCACCCAGCAGCAATTGCTCAAGGATATCTGGGGGCCGACCCACACCGAAGACAGTCACTATCTGCGGATCGTAGTCGGGCATTTGCGGCAGAAACTGGCGGATGATCCGACTCAGCCGCGGTTCATTGTCACCGAGGCGGGGGTGGGGTATCGGTTGTTGAGTGAAGTCAGCCTTTAGTTCTGTTGATCGTTCCCACCCTCTGGGTGGGAACGATCGTCAGTACGCTTTACCGCCAATCTTCATTGCGCTCATTCTCATACCGATCCAGCGTATCCCGGGCAATCTCCCGCCCCAGCGCGATCAGCTCCGGCGCCTTGTAGAACTCGAAAAAACGGCACACCCGCTTGGGCACGTTGATCAGGATATCCGGTGGATACCCGGCAATCTTGTACTGCGCCAATGACGTCTGCATCACCTCGAAACTCTGGTTGATCAGGTCCAGCAAAGACGCTGGCCCGACGTTGTCGATGATGAACGACCCGGTGGCGGATTTCGGTGCGCCGTCGCTTTCCGGGGCTGCGGCCGGTTGCTGGGCTTCGGGCTGGGCGGATTCGATCCACGGGTTGATCTCGGCCGCTTCTGCCATCAGCGCTTCCTTTTCGAGAAGCAGCAATTGCTCTGCCTGTTTGCGGCGGAAAGGCAATTTCGAGCCCAGCGAGCTGATCAGGCTGTCGAAGCGGGTCTTGAACGCCGCCGGGCGCTGGATCACCGGCAGTTGATAGTGACGCTGGTTGGTGGAGTTGAGGTTGACCGCGATGATCAGGTCGCAATGGCTCGACACCACCGGCACGATCGGCAACGGGTTGAGGATGCCGCCGTCCACCAGCATTCGATTGCCCTGCATCACCGGTGTGAACAGGCTTGGGATCGCCGCCGAGGCGCGCATGGCCTGGTGCAGGCAGCCTTCCTGGAACCAGATTTCCTGCTGGTTAGTCAGGTCTGTGGCCACCGCCGTGTAGGGAATACGCAGGTCTTCGATATTGATCTCACCGACGATCTTGCGGATCTGCCCGAAGACCTTCTCCCCGCGAATCGCGCCCAGGCGGAAGCTGACATCCACCAGACGCAACACGTCGAGGTAATCCAGGCTCTCGATCCAGTCGCGATAATCATCGAGTTTGCCGGCGGCATAGATCCCGCCGACCACCGCGCCCATGGAGCAACCGGCGATGCAGGCGATGTCGTAGCCACGCCGTTCGATCTCTTCAATGACGCCGATATGGGCGTAGCCCCGGGCACCGCCCGAGCCCAACACCAGTGCGACACGCTTTTTCATGAATCGACCTCTCTGACAAGGCTCAACAATGCACCCATCGAGGGGCCCGCTTCAATCGCTATGGTCGTTCGACGGGAGCGGGCGTCGTTTTTTGACACTCAAGGAAGGCGAGTAGGTATCCTCGCGAGCGCTATAGTTTCCACTGCGGGTCCAAGGCACTTTTCACGCGCCAGAGCGGTCTTACCTGCACGAGTGTCTATTATCTTTGAGGTGTGAGTGATGAAAGCCTGGATTTGTGTGCCTTTGATTGCGTTGGCGCTTGCCGGTTGTGCCGGTAAAACCGCTTACCGTGACAGCTGCGGTAGCCAGATCGACGCCGCTTGGCACGAACTGGATCTGGCCAAGGCCGAGGGTTTAGCCGGGACTGTCAGCTACTCCAAGGCGCTGTCGTTGCTGACCGGTGCCAAGACCCAGCAACAATTCGAAGCGTACGAGGGTTGTACCAGAAAGGCCGAGAAGGCACGCTTTTACATTCGTGAGTCCCGCGCCGGCCGTTGAGGCATGATGGAGCGTACTCAGGGTAACTCGATTCAGGGAGTACGCGATGTCTGCCGTGGTTGATCGGTTGGTGGCTCAAGTACTGGGCCTGGAAGTCCGTTTGCTGGCCTGTCAGGCTCGCTTGGGTGCCCGTACCGATCCGGAAGCGCTGCACGATCTGCGCACCACCGTGCGCAGATTGCGCAGCCTGCTGCGACCCTTGCGCGGTTTGCCTGGGGTCGAACAGCTGGAAGCAGCGTCGTCCCGGGTCGGCCAACTGACCACACCGTTGCGTGATCGTGAAGTGCTGGCAGCGTACTTGCTCCAGCACGATCAACCCGAGGCCGCGCACCGGCGCATGGCGCGGATGGCTGAGGCTTATCCCACCGTGGCGATGAGCCCGGAGCTGACGCAGTTGTTGATGATCCTCGACGCCTTTCCGCGTTTCCTGCGGGCCTCCCAACGCCAGGGTTTGCTCAAGGGCTTGCGCCAGCGCATCGAAAAACGCCTGGCCAAACAATGGAAGAAACTCGACCAGGCCCTGCACGATCCCGCCCATGACCGCCATCGTCTGCGCCTGCTGATCAAGCGTGCGCGTTATGGGATCGAAGCTTATCCCGAACTGGATCGTTTGCCGGAAGCGGCCATGCCGAGGCTGAAAGCGGCTCAGGCTGCCTTGGGGGATTGGCACGACAGCTGGCAATGGCTGGCCCGCGCCAAGGAAGAGCCTGATTTGCAGCCATGTGTCGAAATCTGGAAAACCACCATGGCCCAGGCCGAAGAGCGCGCCGACCGCGTCCTCGACAAACTCAGCGCCACCTGCTTCAAATCCTGAACCCATCCGGCCTATCTGTCGGGCTCTTTGGCCGGAATAAGCGCTGTGCCGGCCTTGCGGGCTGGTTAAGATCGCTCCATCCATTTCCCAGTCTCTGAGGTTTCCATGCGCTTTTCCGATCTGCTCGACGCTGTTCGCAGCCAGCCGCAGGAAGTGTCTATTCCACCCGAGTGGGGTCAGGGGCGGGCGAGTTTTGGTGGTCTGATAGCCGCCTTGCAATACGAAGCCATGCGCGCAAAAGTCCCGGCGGATCGTCCGGTGCGCTCGCTGGCAATCACCTTTGTCGGCCCGGTCGAGCCCGATGTACCGGTCAGTTTTGAAGTCGACGTATTGCGCGAAGGCAAAGCCGTCAGCCAGCTGCTGGGCCGGGCGATGCAGAAGGGGCAAGTGGTGACGTTGGTCCAGGGCAGCTTCGGCGCTTCGCGAACTTCCGAAGTGGTGGTCGCGGCCAACCCGGCTCCTGAGATGAAGCATTGGGACGACTGTCAGGAGCTGCCGTACATCAAAGGCGTGACTCCGGAATTCATGCGCTACCTGGCCATGCGCTGGAGTGTCGGTGGCATGCCGTTCACCGGTAACAAATCGCGGGACATGGGTGGTTGGGTACGCTTGCGCGGGGACGGGGAGGGCGAGTCGGTCAGCGAAGCCCATATCCTGGCGCTGGTCGACGCCTGGCCGCCGTCCTTGTTGTCGCATCTGAAGAAACCGGCGGCAGGCAGCACGCTCACCTGGACCATCGAATTCGTCCAGCCGTTGCTGGCGTTGAGTACGCTGGACTGGTGCAAGTACCTGGTGGACATCGAACATGCCGCTGACGGCTACGGGCACGCCGCCGCCAATCTGTGGAGCGAAGACGGTCAGTTGATCGCCATGAGTCGGCAGACCGTCACGATTTTCGCTTGATCAGCGATGGCGACGGTGGCGTTCGCGCCAGGCGCGCCACCAGCCGCCACTGAAGAAAAACCGTGGGAAGGTCAGGAACTGCTCGACCAGCAAGCGTGATACCGCGTCTTTGCGATCACTGAACGGCTCGGAGGCTTGCGCCTCCAGGCTATGACCGTGACGCTGCAGGCCCAGGGCGGCAATCAGGCCGATAACGCCAATCGCGAAGCTCGCCAGATCCAGGCTGAACACCCCCGAGACCATCAGCAAAAACGCCACGATGAACAGCGGCACGGCAATCAGGTGCAACACCAGATTGGTCGGGTGCTGGTGATTGTGCGGGTACAGGCGCCATTGCCACGCGGGAAGGTTGGGATGACGTTTGCCCATGATGCTTATCCTTGGTTCGTTGAGGCTCATGAACAAAGAATAGGTCGGGCGAAAGCCGTCGGCGAATCAAGGCTGGCTATCGGCGCGATAGGTGTGATGGGCAAAAAAGATCGCAGCCTTCGGCAGCTCCTACGCCGATAGCGGTCCCCTGTAGGCGCTGTCGCAGGCTGCGATCTTTTAGCTATCTCAAAGCTTGAGCTGCCCGATGGCCTTGCTCAATTCCCCGGCCAACATCGCCAATTCATTGCTGGTAATCGCTGAGTTCACGGTCTGCTTCACGGTGTTCTCGGTCACGTCGCGAATGCTCACCACGGCCCGATTCATCTCCTCCGCCACATGACTCTGCTGCTCGGCCGCCACCGCGATCTGCGTATTGCTTTCACGCATTTGCGCCACCGCACCGGTGATTTCAGCCAGGGCCACACTGGCTTCCTGGGCCTGTTGCATGCAGTCGTCCGCCTTGTACGAACTTTCCTGCATGAAATCCACCGCGTCCCGAGTCCCGGCCTGCAGCGCTGAAACCATGGTGGTGATCTCGTCGGTGGACGTCTGGACCCGTTTGGCCAGGTTGCGCACTTCATCGGCGACCACTGCAAACCCGCGACCCATCTCACCGGCCCGGGCCGCTTCGATGGCCGCGTTCAGGGCCAGCAGGTTGGTTTGTTCGGCGATGCTGTGAATCACGTTGACCACGCCGTTGATCTTCTGGCTGTCCTCGGCCAGGCGCTGAATCATCTCGGCCGTTTGCTGCACGCCGGTGGACAACCCGCCAATCGATTTCTGTACCCGAGTCACCACTTCCTGACCGCTGCCGGCCAGGGTGTCGGCGGTTTGTGAGAGGTCGCGGGTGGCGCCGGCGTGTTGGGCAATGTGATGGACCGTAGCGGTCATTTCGTTGATCGCCGTGGCGGCCTGATCGGTTTCGCTTTGCTGGCCGAGCATGCCGTGACGCACCTCGTTCATGCTCGCGGCCAGTCGCGCGGCGCCGACGTCCAGTTGCCGGGCGGTGCTGGCGACAGTGTTGACCACCCGCTGGTAGCCGGCCTGCATGGCATTGAAGGCATTGGCCATCTGTCCGACTTCGTCTTTGCAGGCCAATGGCACACGGGCCGACAGATCGCCGCTTTTCTCGACGTGGAGCATCACGTCTTTCAAGGTGTTGAGCTGGCTGAGCAGGAAGCGGATCAACAGCTGCGATGCGCCGAGCATCGCCAGCATCAGGATGAACACCGCTACCGCGTAGTGAGTGAAGCGCTCGCCGAACACCTGGCTCAGGCTCGGGCTGTAGGCAACGACCGCGACCTGTTGACCGTCGGGACGAGCGAACACCTCGGCACCCATCAACGGATTTTCCCCGAACAGCGGCATGGCATTGATCTGGACCCAACCGAGGGTATCGGTCAGTTCCAGCAGCGGTTGCCCGTTCAGTAAAGGCGCCTGCCCATGATTGAAGGTCAGCAGGTTGTCGGCCTTGGGCAGCGGCTGCCCGACGGGCCAGGCATTGAGCAATCGTGCCTGGGCCTGGGCCGATACTTGCGCGGCGTGACTGCGGGCCTGTTGTTCGAGCTGCACGGCGTACAGCACCAGCAACAGGGTGGTGACAAAGGCGACGGCGTTGACCGCCCAGAATTTGTATTTCAGCGAGATATTGCTAAGCCAGGCACCCATGGAGGTCTTCTCTGATAGCGGAAACAGTTTTGGCAAGGTGCCAGTATTGTGCCGCTACTCAGGGGGACTGCATTTGATGTGGGTCAACAGATTCTTTGCTGCATGAAAAAGATCGCAGCCTGCGGCAGCTCCTACGCCGATCGCGGTTCTCTGAGCTGCCGAAGGCTGCGATCTTTCCAGGCATCACGCGAGCTCAGGCAAGCCAAAGAACGCCCGCGCGCTGGCGGTGCTGTGGGCGGCGAGATCTTCCATGCTTTCCCCGCGATGCAACGCCACTTCACGCAACACTTCAGTCAGATACGCCGGCTCGTTGCGACCGTTCTTCGGCTTGGGGCGCAAGCTGCGGGGCAGCAGATACGGCGCGTCGCTCTCCAGCATCAAGCGGCCGCGTTTAATCTCCTTGACCAACGGATGCAGGTGCGTGCCCCGGCGTTCGTCGCAGATCCAGCCAGTGATGCCGATGTGCAAGTCCAGATCGAGATAGCTGAACAGCGCCTTCTTTTCACCGGTGAAGCAGTGCACCACGGCGGCCGGCAATTGATCGCGGTAATCGTGCAGGATCTCCAGCAGTCGTTGACTGGCGTCGCGCTCATGCAGGAACACCGGCAGTTGCAGTTCGACCGCCATTGCCAGATGTTCTTCGAGGACTTTTTCCTGTTGCGGGCGGGGCGAGAAATCACGATTGAAATCGAGGCCGCATTCACCCACGGCCACTACGTTCGGCTCCTTGAGCAAACTGCGCAGACGCTGGGCGCTGTCGGCGTTCCAGTCGCTGGCTGAATGCGGGTGAATGCCGGCCGTGGCGAACAGTCGTTGAGCGCTTTCGTCCAGTTGCCGGCACAGTTCCAGCGCCTGTTCGCTGCCCTCGACGCTGGTCCCGGTAAGCACCAGTTGGCAGACCCCGGCAGCGTAGGCACGGTCGAGTACAGCCTGGTGTTTGTCGGCAAAACTGGGGTTGGTCAGGTTGACGCCGATATCGATGAGTTGCATGGTGCTACCTCGGACCAAAGGCCGGAAAGCATATCAGAGCTGTAGATTTATAAGAAAAACCAAGAACTACAACGAGTTAAAGCTGTCTGTTGAGGCCGCGAGGCAGGTCGGGGTTGGTAGATTTGCCATCACTGTGCCACTCTCTCGCACTTTATCAGCGCTTCAAGCGCTCTGTTTCTGTTGCCCGATGTCATGAAATCACTCATGAGGTTGGCCAGTATTCTTTCCGGAGAGTGGATGACACGTCCCTCGGTTTTGTTACTGCTGTGTTGTTCGTTGCTGCTGCCGATGCCGGCGGTTGCGCGTCTGGCCGGACCGTTGCAAGCCGTACCGGCAGCCAAGGTCCGCGACCTGACGGAGATTCGCAGCAGCCGTGTGCTGCGGGTGCTGGTCAACCAGAGCCGCAACAGCTCGGGCGAAGTCCAGGGCCAGGCCATCGGCGTCGAATACCACCGCCTGCGGGCTTTCGAGCAATACCTTAATGGCCACGCCCGTGACGGCCAGGAAATCACCCTCAAGATCATTCCCAAAGCCAAGGATCAACTGCTCGGCGCGTTGCAGCGCGGGGAGGGTGATCTGGTCGCGCCGGGGGAATTGCTTGATCCGCAATCGGGGCACGCGGTCAGCACCAGTGAGCCGATTGCCAGCAACGTGCCGTTGCTGCTGGTGGGGATCAAAGGCGAGCGACGTTACACCCACCTCGAACAACTCTCGGGTAAAACCCTCGCGCTGCCCACCGGCAGTGCTGCCGGGGATGCGGTCAGCCAGATCAATCAGAAGCTCGCGCTGCACAAACTGCCCCCGGTGAAGATCGAGTGGGTCGACCCAAGCCTGGCCGTCGAGGACGTGCTGGAAATGGTCCAGGGCGGGATCTTCCATCTGACCATCGTCGAGCAACCGATCGCCGAGCGCTGGGGCAAGATCCTGCCCAAGTTGCGCTTCGATCGACAGGTGCTCATCAATGAGCCGGGCGAGGAATACTGGTTCGTACGCCGCGACGCCTCGATGCTGCGGGCGAGCATCGACCGCTTCCTGACCACCTACAAGCAACCGTCGGACCAGGATGCGGCGTTCCTGCGGATCTATCGGCGCCTGTATCAAGTGCACTATCCCTTGGCCAAGGCCGATCGTCAGCGTCTGGAAAAACTTCGACCGGTGCTGCAAAAACACGCTCAAGCCCAGGACATGGACTGGCTGAACCTGGCAGCGCTGGCCTTCAAGGAATCGGCGCTGCAACCCACCGCCAGAAATGGCAGTGGCCCCACCGGCTTGATGCAAATAACACCCTCCGCCGCCCAACGGGTTGGCGTCAGTGACATTCAGAATCTCGATGCCAATGTGCAGGCCGGCGCCAAGTACCTGGCGATGATCCGCCGCAAATTCTTTGCCAGCCCCAAACTCAACGAGCGCGAACGCATGGCGTTCGTGCTGGCGGCCTACAACATGGGACCGGAGCGAGTCCAGGGCATGCGCGCCGAGGCTCGGCGGCGCGGTCTGAATCCTAATCAGTGGTTTTTCCAGGTTGAGCGCATCGCCATGGAGCAGGTGGGAATGGGGGCTGTCAGCTATGTTAATAGCGTGAACAAGTATTACCTGGCGTTCGATCGGGAGCGGGAATCGTTGGAGCCTCAGGGGCAGAAAGTTGCCTTACGTAAATGATCGACTAATCTGATTGTTATGGTGCGTTTTTTGCGCTTTTAACATGAGATAAACCGATTAATATAGCGACCAACCAACACACTCTCACAATGGATGACACAGCATGAGCACACTGATCAACAAGGTACTGTCTACCCGCGCTGGCTACGGCCTGACGATTCTGCGGATTTTCGTCGGCATCATCTTCGCGGCCCACGGCTCACAGAAACTCTTCGGGGCATTCGGCGGCTACGGCATTGCCGGCACCGCGCAATACATGGAAAGCATTGGATTGGCACCCGGTCACCTGATGGCGATCCTGGCCGGTGGTACTGAATTCTTCGGCGGTCTGGCGCTGATCATCGGCCTGCTGGCACGCCCGGCGGCGCTGGGGCTGACCTTCCTCTCGCTGGTCGCGATTTTCTCGGTGCACATCAGCAACGGTCTGTTCATGGCCAACAACGGTTATGAATTCGCCCTGGCCTTGCTCGGTGGCAGCCTCGCAGTGCTGATCGAAGGCGCAGGCAAGCTCTCGGTCGACCGCGCCATCGCCGACTGACCGCTCTGGCTCAACGAAAAGGCCCGCGCAGTGTGATGCACTGTGCGGGCCTTTTTTTGTTGCTGGTGATTCTTGACACTGTCCGGTCAGCTTCTCTAGGATGCTGCTCATGCGCCGATTTAAACAGCTACTTGCGGGGCGCCAGGTGACTCATTCAGTTGCCGATAGAAGCTTGAAACAGGCTTCGAAATACCGCTAAAGCGCTGGTTCGGTGTTGCCTCTCACCTGCCATGCAGACTTTTGAGGCAGAGACACGACACAATGAATGCATTGAACCCCGTTGTACGCCCCGCGCCGATCACGGCACATCTCACCCAGCGCAATCCAAAAATCCTGCTTGGCGGTAAACATCAGCCGACGCTGTTGCGTTACCTCGATGGCTGGCCGCGTCGCACCGGCGGTCCGGCAGCATTCCTGATCCAGTTTGTCGAAGATGGCGAGTCGCTGGAGCGTTTCGCGACTGACAGTTTCGATCTGGCGGTGATTCAGGCGCCCAGCGCCGAGGACGCGCCTGAAGTGATCAGGCAACTGACCCGCGTCGCGCGCCAAGGGCTGATTGCCCGCTGCTGAGGCTCAGGGCGCTACGGCTTAGAGCACCGCGGCTCAAAAATAGTCGATTGCCACGATATACACGCACTGCTCACCGGTTGGTGTCTGCACTCGCACTTCGGCGTCCAGTGCCTTGCCGATCAAGGCGCGGGCCAGCGGTGAGTCGATGCTGATCAGGCCTTGTTTCAAGTCCAGCTCATCCGGGCCGACGATGCGATAGCGCGACTCTTTGCCGTCCTCGTCTTCGATCGTGACCCAGGCGCCAAAGTAGACCTTGTTCGGATCGCTGGGCTTTTCACTGACCACCTTGAGCGCTTCCAACCGTTTGGTGAGAAAGCGCACACGGCTGTCGATCTCGCGCAGCATTTTCTTGCCGTAGGTGTACTCGGCGTTTTCCGAGCGATCACCCTGTGCCGCCGCTTCGCTGACCGACTGCGTCACTTGCGGTCGGCGCACATGCCAGAGTTCATGAAACTCGGCGCGCATCCGCGCTTCACCTTCGGGGGTGATCAACGCGGTGCCGGCGGTGCGGGGAGGGCGATAACGGCTCATGGCGACTTCTTGTGGTTGAGTTCAGGTTTCAAACAAGTGTGCTTGAGTTTATCAACCCTCGCGCAAGACTGTCAGCGGGCTGGCGTTCAAGGCGCGWCGCGTGCCGAACACACCGGCACCGCCGATCAGCACGGCGCCGATCAGCGGCAACACCAGCAGCCATGGATGCGGATGCCAGGGCAGGTCGAAGGCATAGCGGTAGAGCACCAGGCTCACCAGTTCCGAACCCAGAGCCGCCAATAACCCGCTGACCGCGCCGAGCAAACCGAACTCGATGCGCCGGGCCCTGACCAGCAACTGCCGCTCGGCGCCCAGCGCGCGCAGCAATGCGCCTTGGCGAATACGTTCATCGAGGGTTGCCTGCAAGCCGGAAAACAACACCGCCATCCCCGCCGCCAACACGAACAACAACACGTATTCCACCGCCAGGGTTACCTGGGCGAGGATGCTGCGCAGCTGCTCCAGCAGGGCTTCGACTTGCAGAATGGTCACTGCCGGAAAGCTGCGGGACAAGTCGACGATCTGCTGATCGTGACCGGGCGCCAGATAGAAACTGGTCAGGTAGGTCGCCGGCAAATCCTTCAAGGTGCCGGGCTGGAATATCATGAAAAAGTTCGGCTGGAAGTTGTCCCAGTTGATCTCCCGCAGGCTGGTGACCTTCGCCTCCCGATTGACCCCACCGACGCTAAACACCATGTGATCGCCAAGCTTGAGCTTGAGGCTTTCGGCGACTTTACCTTCCACCGAAACACCGGGTACTTCATCCGCCGGTTGCTGATCCCACCAGTTGCCGGCGGTGAGCTTGTTGCCCGCCGGCAGGTCCGCCGCCCAGGTCAGGCTCAGGTCGCGTTGAATGGCCCGGTCGCCGGCCGAATCCTTGCTGACGATCTCCTGCACCGGTTTGCCATTGATGCTGATCAGCCGTCCCGGCACCACCGGGTACAGCGGTGCCGATTGAGCTGACAGCTCCATCAACCGATCGCTAAAGGCTTGTTTGTCCGCCGGCAGAATGTTCAAGGCGAAATAGTTCGGGGCATTTTTCGGCAACTGGTTTTGCCAGGTGTCGAGCAGCTCGCCACGCAGCAAAGCGATCAACGCCATCGACAGCAGAATCAAGCCGAAGGCCAGGGACTGACCCGCCGCCAATGGATGGCGCAACAGTTGGCCCAGCCCCAGACGCCATGGCAATGAGGCGCGGGCCAGCATCCGGCGCAGGCTCTTGAGCAGCAGCAAGAGCAAACCGCCAAGCACCAGTGCCGCGATCACGCCGCCGCCGAGCAGGGCGAAAGTCAGCACCAGGTCCAGGCTCAAACGCCACATGATCAGGCCGAGGGCGCCCAACGCCGCGCCATAAACCATCCAGGTGCTGGAGGGAATCGGTAGCAAGTCCCGGCGCAATACCCGCAGCGGTGGGACTCGCCCCAAAGCGGCCAATGGTGGCAGGGCGAAACCGGCCAGCGCGACCAGCCCGGTGCCGATCCCCGCCATGGCCGGCAACAGGCCTCCCGGTGGAACGTCAGTCGGCAGTAAATCATGCAGCAGCGCAAACAGCCCGAGCTGCGCCAGCCACCCAAGCAGGGCGCCGCTGATGCTGGCGAGCAGTCCGAGAACTGTCAGTTGCAGACTGAACAGCACCATGGTTTCCCGGCGGGACAGACCCAGACAGCGCAGCAATGCGCTGGCATCGAATCGGCGGGTGGCGAAGCGCGTCGCCGACAACGCCACCGCCACGCCGGACAGCAGCACCGCCACCAGACTGGCCATGTTCAAGTAACGTTCGGCCTTGCCCAAGGCACCGCCGATCTGCCGATTGCCATCGCGGGCATCCTGGATGCGCTGGTTGGCGGCCAGGCCTGGCTTGATCAATTGACGATAGGTTTCCAGCGCCTGGGCGTTGCCGCGCCAGAGTTCGCGGTAACTGACCCGGCTGCCGGGTTGCACCACGCCGGTCGCCTCGAGGTCGCTGAGATTGATCAGCACCCGTGGCGTCAGGCTGTAGAAGTTACCGGCGCGATCCGGTTCGTAGGTCAGCACCCGCGCCAGTTTCAGGGTTTTCATGCCGACGTCGATGCTGTCGCCGATTTTCAAGTCCAGTGCAGTCAGCAGTCGCGCTTCAACCCAGGCTTCGCCGGGTTTCGGACCGCCACCGGGCGCTTCTTGCGCGAAAGGCGCGGGGGCGCTTTTCAGTTCGCCGCGCAACGGGTAGACGTCATCGGCGGCTTTGATGCTGGACAGCTGAATACCGTTGTCGGTGGCAATGACACTGGAGAATTCCACCACCTGAGCATGTTCAAGGCCCAACTCGATGCCACTGTTGATCTGTTCCGGCCGCGCCGGCGAACTGCCTTCCAGCAACAAGTCAGCGCCGAGAAACTCGGTGGCGCGCAGCATCATGGCGCCGTTCAGGCGGGCGCCGAAGTAACCGATGGCGGTACTCGCCGCCACGGCCACCAGCAAGGCGAAGAACAACACGCGCAACTCACCGGCGCGGGCATCGCGCAGCAGTTGGCGAATGGCGAGACTGAACAGGCGCAACAGCGGCAAGCGTGCCATCAAGGCTCCAGAGGGGCGACCAGCAGGCCGGCTTCAAGGCGGATCAGGCGCCGGCAGCGATGTGCCAGGCGTTCGTCATGAGTTACCAGCACCAGGGTGGTGCCGCGTTCCTTGTTGAGTTCGAATAGCAGATCGCTGATGCGCTCGCCGGTGTGGCTGTCGAGGTTGCCGGTGGGTTCATCGGCGAACAACACATCGGGCTCGGCAGCGAACGCCCGGGCAATTGCCACGCGCTGTTGCTCGCCACCGGAGAGTTGACGCGGCGAGTGGGTCAGGCGTTGACCCAGGCCAACGCGCTGCAGCAATTCGGTGGCGCGCTCGCGGGCGTCTTTGCGCCCATCGAGTTCCAGCGGCAGCATGACGTTTTCCAGGGCGTTGAGGCTGTCGAGCAGTTGAAAGGACTGGAAGACAAACCCCACGTGCTCGGCACGGATGCGCGCGCGCTGATCTTCGTCGAGATTGCTCAGGCCTTGCCCGGCGAGGGTGACTTCGCCATTGCTCGGCAGGTCAAGGCCGGCAAGCAGGCCGAGGAGGGTGGATTTGCCGGAACCGGAGGCGCCGACGATGGCCAAGCTGTCGCCCTTGTTCAGTTCCAGGCTGAGTTCGTGCAGGATAGTCAGTTCACCTTCCGCGCTGGGAACCACTTTGCTGAGGTTCTTCGCGGTGAGAATGCTTGCGCCCATGGAGAATCCGATGCGTGTGTGGTTTTTGAGTGCTGGCCTGGCCTTGATGTGCATGGCCCAGAACGCAGCGGCGGGTACAGTCCTGATCGTTGGCGATAGTATCAGCGCCGGTTTCGGCCTGGATACCCGCTTGGGGTGGGTGTCATTGCTCGAGCAACGGCTCAAGCACGAAGGTTTCGACGATAAGGTGGTCAATGCGTCCATCAGCGGCGACACCAGTGCCGGAGGCCGGGCACGCCTGCCGGCGCTGCTTGCAGAGCATAAGCCTGAGCTCGTCATCCTCGAGTTGGGAGGCAATGATGGCTTGCGCGGAATGCCGCCAACACAATTGCAACAAAATCTTGCGTCGATGATCGACAGCTCCCGCATCAGTGGCGCCAAGGTGCTGTTGCTGGGTATGCAATTGCCACCCAATTACGGTGTGCGTTACACCCAGGCATTTGCCGAGGCTTTCACCAAGGTGGCCGACGAGAAAAAAATCCCGCTGGTGCCGTTTTTTCTCGACGGCGTGGGTGGTCATCCGGACCTGATGCAATCCGACGGCCTGCACCCGGCGGTGGGGGCTCAGGGCAAGTTGCTGGAAAATGTCTGGCCGACACTGAAACCGCTGCTTTGACGCTTTTCTAGCGGCGGCGTTTCGGCTAAGGTGGCGCCCCCGATTTGGAGCCCCCGATGCCGCGTCCTGCCTGGTCCCTTTTTGCCTATCAACTGATCGAGCCTGACGAACAGCTGGATCTGTTCGCCTGCCAGGAAGTGCGGGTGCATCTGGTGACCCGTCAGCTGGAGCTGGGCGGCTCGGCGGACCGAACCTTGTGCGGCAGCCTGTTGCCAGCGCAACCACGCTGGTCGAGCGTTGATCGCACGGTGTTCCAGGACCAGCGCCTGTGCTCGCTGTGCCGGGCCATTCTGGAATCGCAAAAACGCGGCACCTCGCCGATCTGGCCTGAATTGCGGTTCGAGCTGTAGACCCTTGTGGTGAGAGGGGGCTTGCCTGTGGCGAGGGGGCTTGCCCCCGTCGGACTGCGGAGCAGGCCCAAATTCCGATCACCGCGATTTACCGGTTTCACGACGGCTACGCCGCCGAACGGGGGCAATCCCCCTTGCCGCAGGTCTTGCATCTCCCCGAAATAACGGGCGGCGGTGTACAATCGGGTTTTTATACCCTTGTCGATCATGCGAAGGATTTTCCGGATGTTGCCGCGCTTTCCCGCCGTCACCCGCTGCCTGTCTCTTGCCGCCCTTTGCGTGGCGGGTCCTGCTGCAGCATTGGAGTTGCCCCTGCCACCACCCGGTGAAGATATCGTCGGCCAGGTGCAAGTGATCAAGGCCAAGTACGAAGACACTTTCGCCGACCTTGGCACCACCTACGATCTGGGCTATTCGGAAATGGTCGCGGCCAACCCTGGCGTCGATCCATGGCTGCCGGGCGCCGGTACCGAAATCGTCCTGCCGACGCGCTTCATCCTGCCACCGGGTCCGCGTGAAGGTATCGTCATCAACCTGGCCGAGTACCGCCTGTACTACTTCCCCAAAGGCCGGAACGTGGTGTACACCTTCCCGTTGGGTATCGGTCGTGAAGGCTGGGGGTCGCCGATTGCCCATACCAGCATCACCGCCAAGACGCCGAACCCGACCTGGACCCCTCCAGCGTCGATCAAGGCCGAGCATGCCGCCGATGGCGACCCGTTGCCGAACGTAGTGCCGGCCGGCCCGGATAACCCGCTGGGGCCGTTCAAATTCACCCTGGGCACTCCGGGCTACCTGATCCACGGTTCGAACAAGAAGTTCGGCATTGGCATGCGCACCAGCCACGGTTGCTTCCGCATGTTCAACAACAACGTGTTGGAAATGGCCAGCATGGTGCCGGTAGGGACGTCGGTGCGTATTATCAACGACCCGTACAAGTTCGGCCTCAGTGGCGGCAAGGTTTATCTGGAAGCGCACACGCCGCTGGACGACAAGGGCAACCCTTCGGTCGTCGACAAGCACACCGCTGTGATCAACGCGATGCTCAAGCGCGAGGACATCACCAACAACTTGCGCATGGACTGGGATGTCGTGCGTGACGTGGTCGCCGCTGAAGATGGCCTGCCGGTGGAAATCGCCGTGCCGAATACGTCGGCACCGATGGTCTCGACTGCGCCGATCGACCTGCAGCAGTAACGCGTTGAAGCAACCCGCCGATGCAGGCCGCATCGGCGGGTTTTTTATGGCCTGCAGAAACCCCAGGCAATAAAAAAGCCGACCCAAAAAATGGGTCGGCTTGATAACAATCCCGAAGGATTATTACTTGCGGCTAGCTTTGTCCAGCATGCGCAGAGCACGCTCGTTAGCTTCGTCAGCAGTCTGTTGTGCTTTTTGAGCAGCAGCCAGAGCTTCATCAGCTTTACGGTAAGCTTCGTCTGCACGAGCTTGGGAGCGAGCTGCTGCGTCTTCAGTAGCAGTCAGACGTGCTTCAGTTTCTTTCGATACGCTGCTGCAACCGGTAGCCAGAACTGCGGCCAGAGCCAGAGCAGAGAATTTCAGAACGTTGTTCATCGTGTTCCCCTTCAAGGACTTTCTATTAAGTAGCTGTCTCCTCAGAGTGAGGAAATAGCCGGCGTACATACTACCCATTACTTGTAGTAAGTAAACTGACGTAGCGCAAGAAGCAAAAAAAATTGTAGGCGTTGATTCTTTTTCGAGCAACTTTTAACTGAGTTGTATAAAAAATATCCAGCTGCGAGGCCCGAACTGAGCGAGCCGTTGGGAAAAAGTTCCCTGGCCCGGCAGCTGTTTTTCGGTCTTGCCCAAAGTCCGTCTAGATGGGTTTGTCTACACTTGTGTTCGAATTTTGCGCAGCCGCTCGCATATCTTTATCCATGTTGAGGTGACTTAAACAAAGGGCGCTCGTCTTAAGTCTCAATATCCGGCAATGTTCAGGCTTTGACCCGTTCGGTCGAGCCGTCCCTGCGTAATCCGCGGCAACACTCGCCACCCGATGCACAATGACGAGCGTCCCTTGAGCATTTTTGCCAATGGTGCCTACTATTTGATACGTGCTCGGTTGCGCGAGATTGGTGCGGCTCTCTCGGTGTCCATTCAGGCACGGGGTGGCGTAGTTGTTCCTTCGCCGGAAAAACATCGGTAAGGTAGGGGTCAGAATTAAAGACCCGCGAGGAGTAGTGATGAGCGAGGCGTTGTCCATCCACCATGACCAGGCTGGTCATCAGTTCGAGACCACTGTGGACGGTTATCGTGCCTACCTGACCTATATGGATCTGGGAAAACAGACCCTGGATATTTATCGCACTTTTGTGCCCAACGCGTTGCGTGGTCGCGGTATTGCGGCGGCTCTGACCGAGCAGGCGCTGCAATACGCTGATGAAATGGGCTACACGGTGATTCCATCGTGCTCCTACGTGGAGCGCTACATGGAGCGTCATCAGCGGCATGCCGCCAAGCTGTGAGCAAAACCAACGCATAAAAAAACGCCAGGTTCGAACCTGGCGTTTTTTTATGCGTGAAACAGCGATCAGCTGCGATTGCGTTTAGGCAATACGTCCTTGAGCTTGGCATGCATGCTGCGCAAGGTGTTTTCAGTGGCAGTCCAATCGATGCAGGCATCGGTGATCGACACGCCGTATTGCAGGTCGGCGAGGTCTTTCGGGATTGCCTGGCAGCCCCAGTTCAGGTGGCTTTCAACCATCAGGCCGATGATCGACTGGTTGCCTTCGAGGATCTGGTTGGCGACGTTCTCCATCACCAGCGGTTGCAGGGCCGGGTCCTTGTTGGAGTTGGCGTGGCTGCAATCGACCATGATGTTCGGCTTGATGTTGGCCTTTTTCAGCGCTTGCTCGCAGAGCGCGACGCTGACCGAATCGTAGTTCGGCTTGCCGTTGCCACCGCGCAGTACCACGTGACCGTAGGCGTTGCCCTTGGTGGTGACGATCGACACGCCACCTTCCTGGTTGATGCCCAGGAAACGGTGCGGGCTGGAAACCGATTGCAGGGCGTTGATGGCCACTGTCAGGCCGCCATCGGTGCCGTTCTTGAAGCCGACGGCCGAAGACAGGCCGGAAGCCATTTCACGGTGCGTCTGGGATTCGGTGGTGCGTGCGCCGATCGCCGACCAGCTGATCAGGTCCTGCAAGTATTGCGGGGAGATCGGGTCGAGGGCTTCGGTTGCGGTCGGCAGGCCCATTTCGGCCAGATCCAGCAGCAACTGACGACCGATATGCAGGCCATCCTGAATCTTGAACGAGTCGTCCAGGTACGGATCGTTGATCAAGCCTTTCCAGCCAACGGTGGTGCGAGGCTTCTCGAAATACACACGCATGACCAGATACAGGGTGTCGGACACTTCGGCCGCGAGCACTTTCAGGCGCTCGGCGTATTCGTGGGCAGCCTTGATGTCATGGATCGAGCACGGCCCGATCACGACGAACAGGCGGTGGTCGGTGCCATCAAGAATGTTGCGAATGACTTCGCGGCCCTTGGTGACGGTGCGCAGGGCAGCGTCGCTCAGAGGGATATCACGCTTGAGCTGATCGGGAGTGATCAGGGTCTCGTTGGAGGCGACGTTTAGGTCGTTGATCGGTAAATCAGCCATCGTTTACTCGTCAGGTCACGGGTGCCGGCCGCCAGCGAACCCGCGCGGCGGAGCACAGCAAATTAAGCGCGTCGGGGAGCCGAACCTTAGCGCGTTACACCGTGGGTCGACAATGGGCAGACACCGGTTTAATGGGCATTCTCCGTCAGTTTCCCTGCCGCGGCGGGGAAACTGACGGAGAATGCACCCTAGCCCGGTACTGGCTGTGCAAATGCCTTGCGAACGGTGTCGTGGGAGAACTCGTCGGCGTGATGCTGGACCCATTCGAGAGCAAGGGCCTGAATATCCTGGAGGTCGTCGTGCGGGTCATGCAGGCGACAGTAACGTTCGATCTGGCAGATCCGCTCACCCATCCGCGCGCAAAACAGCGTCTGTTCGTCGACGAAGGCGATGCCCACCAGATAGCCGCGTTTTCGTCGCAAACACCACGCCACATAACCCAGGAAACGCAAGTCCGGGTTCAGGGTCGGCATGCGTATTTCCAGCGCCGTACCGTGGCGCCACGCGCGGTGGTAATTGCAAGCCATGCCGCCGAGGCTGATAGTGTGCAGCTCTTGCCGCGAAATACACTCATGTTTGAGCAACGTTAATTCGACGGGCACATCGTCAGGATGAGGAAGATAACGTCTCATGAACACGGACTCCCTGTGTCGGCCACTTGACACTGTTTCTCCCAGTATAGTGGTCGAATCGGAACTGACCGATTTCGACGCCGACCAACGGTTGCTGGCAATGAGCGGCACTTCACTGGTGATTTTTACCAGCGTCGGCTGCGCCAGTTGCCGTTTTGCCCGCGAGCAGTTGCCCAGGCTCGAACTGGCGGTCGATCGGCTGTGCTGGATCGATGCCGGAAGCAATGGCGGGGTGGTCGAGCGTTATCGGGTCTTTCATTTGCCGGCGCTGTTTGTGGTGCGCGACGGTGAGTATTTCGGGGCGCTACAGTCGCGCCTGACCCGCACAGCGCTCAACGAGGCTGTGGGCCAGGCGCTGAATCGACCAGCAGAGGAGCTGCCATGACAGGCACAGTGGCCAAGCCGACAATCGGCATTATCGGGACCGGCGCGATCGGTGGTTTCTACGGGCTGATGCTGGCGCGTGCCGGCTTCGATGTGCATTTTCTGTTGCGCAGCGAGTTTTCAGCGGTGGCCGAACGCGGCTTGCATCTTGACCATGCGTCGTTGGGCCCGCTGACCCTGAACGCGATCCAGGCCTATTCATCAGCTGCCGACATGCCGCCCTGTGACTGGCTGCTGGTGGGCGCCAAGACCACCAGCAACGCGGACCTGGCACCGGCCATTATTCAAGCCGCGGCACCTGATGCCAAAGTGCTTTTGCTGCAAAATGGCCTGGACGTCGAAGACCATCTGCGCGAGTTACTCCCCGATTCGCTGCACCTGCTGGGCGGGCTTTGTCTGATCTGCGTCCATCGCGCCGGCCCCGGGGTCATCACCCATCAAGCGCTGGGGGCGGTGAACGTCGGCTACCACAGTGGCCCTGCCGCCGATGCACAGGCACGCATGAACATCGTCGAGGAGGGCGCCGGATTGTTCCGCACTGCCGGTATCGACGCCCAGGCCATGCCGAATCTGCAGCAGGCGCGCTGGCAGAAACTGGTCTGGAATATTCCCTACAACGGTCTGTCGGTGCTGCTCGGGGCCAGCACCATACCGTTGATGGCGGATGCCGACAGCCGCGCGCTGATTCAGGCCTTGATGGCCGAAGTGGTTCAAGGGGCCAAGGCCTGCGGCCATGACATGCCGCCGGGTTACGCCGATTATCTGTTCATGATGACCGAGAAAATGCCCGACTACTGGCCGAGCATGCATCACGATTTTCTGCACCAGCGGCCGCTGGAACTGGACGCCATCTACACTCGGCCACTGGCAGCGGCGAAGACGGCGGGATGTGAGTTGCCGCGAATCGAGGCCTTGTATCGCAGCTTGAGTTTTATCGACCGACGTAACCACTGAGTCGGTCAGAAGGGGGAAGGGCATGGCAAATGTCATAGACGACAAACTGGTGCTGGCGATTTCTTCGCGAGCGCTGTTCGATTTGAGCGAGAGCCACAAGGTCTATCTGTCGAGCGGCGTCGAGGCTTATCGGCAGTACCAGATCGAACACGAAGACGAAATTCTCGAGCCCGGCGATGCATTCCCGTTGGTGGAAAAACTCCTGAACCTGAATACCCGTCTCGGCCGTGCCCGGGTCGAGGTGATTCTGGTGTCGCGCAACAGCGCCGACACCGGCCTGCGGGTTTTCAACTCGATTCATCACTATGGCCTGTCGATCTCGCGTGCGGCGTTCGTCGGCGGGCGCAGTCCTTATCCGTACCTCAAGGCCTTTGGTTGCGACCTGTTTCTTTCGACCCATGCCGAAGATGTGCGCAATGCGCTGGAGGCCGGATTCGCCGCAGCGACTATTCTATCGGGCGGTGCCAGTCGCGCCGCCAGCGATGAATTGCGCATTGCTTTCGACGGTGACGCGGTGTTGTTTTCCGACGAGTCGGAGCGGGTCTATCAGTCGGGAGGCCTGGCGGCGTTTCAGGCCAGCGAGCGTGAGGCGGCCCGCGAGCCTTTGCGTGGCGGGCCGTTCAAAGGCTTCCTCGCGGCGCTCAATCTGTTGCAGCGTGAGTTCCCCGATGATGCCTGTCCGATCCGCACCGCGCTGGTGACCGCGCGATCGGCGCCGGCTCATGAACGGGTGATCCGCACCTTGCGCGAATGGGACATTCGTCTGGACGAATCGCTGTTTCTTGGCGGCCTGACCAAATCGGCTTTTCTCGAAGCCTTTGCCGCCGACGTATTTTTCGACGATCAGGCAGGCCATTGCGAGCTGGCCCGTGAAGTGGTCGCCACCGGGCACGTGCCCCATGGCATCAGTAACGAGCCATCGGTTTAAAGCCCGGCGGTTCAATGCGTTGCGCCGGGCGCCGTACTCGCCATGGCACTGCTAAGCTGAATCAATCTCCGCCATGTTGGCATTCGAGGAGGTCATATGATTCGTTCGATGCTGTATGCCACTGACTTGGGTCTGTACGCACCCTTGGTGATGCAGCATGCCTTGGAACTGGCTCGAACATTCAATGCCGACTTGTATGTGGTGCACGCGGTAGAGCCCATGGGGCTGTTTGCCGAATCCGTGTTGCAGAGCTATCTCGACGAGAAGGCCTTGAACGAATTTCACAGTCAGGGTCTGAACAATGTGATCGCCAATATTCAGCAACGGGTGCTCGACAACTTTCGCGAAGAGCTGGGGGATGAAGGAGAGCAGGATTTGCAGCGGATTCAGGCAGTGCGGGTGCTGCAGGGCGATCCGTCGCAGGTGATTCTCGACCAGGCGCAGAAACTCTCTGTCGATTTGCTGATCGTAGGGAGTCACAGCCATGGTGCTGGCGCGGAAACGCCGTTGGGTCGAACCGCTGCGCGCGTGTTGCAACTGGCCAGGGTGCCGGTCTATTTGGTGCCGCTGGTAGAGCGTCGCCGCAAAGAGGATCGCTAGAACACGAATAATGGCATTTTGACAAAAAAGTTCTAGATTTATTGGTCTAACCATTAATATAGTTATATACCGTCGCTGATGCCCGTGGCGTCTACCTGCTTTGAGGGATTCATATGAAGCTTCAACAATTGCGCTACATCTGGGAAGTGGCGCACCACGACCTCAACGTTTCTGCTACAGCCCAAAGCCTCTACACCTCGCAACCGGGCATCAGCAAACAGATTCGTCTGCTGGAAGACGAATTGGGGGTCGAGGTTTTCGCCCGCAGCGGCAAGCATCTGACCCGCGTTACCCCGGCCGGCGAGCGCATCATCACCACCGCCGGTGAGATCCTGCGCAAAGTTGAAAGCATCAAACAGATCGCCCAGGAATTCTCCAACGAGAAAAAAGGCACCCTGTCGATCGCCACCACCCACACCCAGGCGCGTTATGCATTGCCGCCGGTGATCAGCAATTTCATCAAGCAATACCCGGACGTTGCCCTGCACATGCACCAGGGTTCGCCGATGCAGATCGCCGAGATGGCTGCGGACGGCACCGTCGATTTCGCCATCGCCACCGAAGCCCTGGAGCTGTTCGGTGATCTGGTGATGATGCCGTGCTATCGCTGGAACCGCTGCGTGGTCGTGCCTCAGGGCCACCCGCTGACCAAGCTGTCGAAGCTGACCCTCGAAGCCCTGGCCGAATACCCGATCGTGACGTACGTATTCGGTTTCACCGGCCGTTCGAAACTCGACGAAGCCTTCAGCCACCGTGGCCTGACACCGAAAGTGGTGTTCACCGCCGCTGACGCCGACGTGATCAAGACGTACGTTCGCCTGGGGCTGGGCGTGGGTATCGTGGCGAAAATGGCGGTCGATTCCAAGCTCGATAGCGACCTGGTGGTGCTTGATGCCAGCGAGTTGTTCGAATCCAGTATTACCAAAATCGGTTTCCGTCGCGGCACTTTCCTGCGTGGCTTCATGTGCGACTTTATCGAGAAGTTCGCTCCGCACCTGACCCGCGAAGTGATGGCCAAGGCCATTCAATGCCACAACAAACAGGAACTGGAAGAGCTGTTCGACGGCGTCGAACTGCCGGTCCATTAAACGTCAACAGACGCTAGACCACCTCGGTGACAGCAAACTGTTGCCGAGCGCCCGCCACCAGAATCTCCACTTCATCCCCTTCGAACTTGCCCAGCAGGCTTTTACCCAGCGGCGAACGAGGGGTGATGACGGTAATCAGTTGCCCCACCAGATCAACCTTCAACCCGGCTGCGTCGGGGGCCAGGAACAGCCATTGTTCGCGACCCTTTTCGTCTTCCAGACCGAGCAGGGCGCCGACCTCGATGCCGCGCCGCTCGTCATAAGGCCGCAGTGTCAGGTTCTGGCAAAGGGTCAATGACAGTTTGATTTCCTCCACGCGCCTGGCTTGCCCGGCCGCCAGATAAGACGCCTCCAGCCCCAGGGTGTCGTACTTGTTTTCGGCTATGTTTTCTTCGTGGGTCGCGGTTTCGTAAGCGGTTTGCGCGGCACGCTCGGCGATGTCGAGATCGATCCGCAGCTTATCGATAATCAGTTGGTGGACGGTCGGCTTGTGCATAGAGAGCTTCATGATCAATCGCAGAATTGCAGGATGTTGGCGCGGCTTTTTTCGCTCGGCGCGGTCTGGTCCTGTTGCAGCCAGAACTGACATTTTGGATTGGCCAGATTGTGTTTGCTGCTTCTGGCCTGTTCCACCATTTGCTGCTGATCGTTCCTGCGCAGGTGTTCCTCGTACTGTTCGAACATCGGGTTTTGCGCAGCAGGTTGTTCAATCACCGGCGGCTTGGCCAGTTGCTCCACCGCTTGGGCCAAGGGTGCCAATTGCTCGTTGAACAACAGGCGCCAGGCGAGCCAGCAGGTCAGCGCGATCGCGATAAATCCCAGCCACAAACCGAGGGCGATGCTGCCGGTCAGTTGCAGCGCATTGAGCTGGATCGGCATGGAGCGGCGCGGGTGGGGACGGTAGGGCATGACTGCCTCCTGGCGGGTGGTCGCGGGCGAGTGGCGATTGTCGCACGAAGATTAATCGTCGTCGGCTCTTCTGCGCGGGGTAATTTATGCGGACAATCGGCGCTTTTGCCAACGGGAACCTGGAATGCCTGAAATGAAAACCCGCTGGGATATTTTTTGCACCGTGGTCGACAATTTCGGCGACATCGGTGTGACCTGGCGTCTGGCCCGCCAACTGGTGGCCGAACATTCAGTGACGGTGCGCTTGTGGGTCGATGACCTGCGGGCCTTCGAGCGGTTGTGTCCAGAAATCGACATCCACGCCACGCAGCAGTGGCAGCAGGGTGTCGAGGTGCGACAGTGGTCAGCGCACTGGCAACCCACCGAAGCCGCGGATGTCGTTATCGCCGCGTTCGCCTGCCAGTTGCCGAGTGCTTATATGGAGGTCATGGCCGACCGGGAAAAGCCGCCGCTGTGGATGAACCTCGATTATCTGAGCGCCGAAGACTGGGTCGTCGGTTGTCACGGCTTGCCGTCGGTGAAGTACAAGAACGTGCAGAAGTTCTTTTTCTTCCCGGGTTTTCGCAAGGGCACCGGTGGCTTGCTGCGTGAGAGGGGATTGCTCGAGCGGCGTCGGCAGTTTCAGCAAAGTCCCCAGGCTCAGCGAGAATTCCTGCAAGGCCTGGGGGTTGAACGCGCCCCGAATGCACAATTGATCTCGCTGTTCGCCTACGAGAATACCGGGCTGGCCAGTTGGCTCGACGCCATGGCTGCCGACTCGACGCCCACTCATCTGTTGGTGCCCGAGGGCCGGATTCTCGGCGATGTCGAACGCTGGCTGGGAGTGGATGGGCTGACAGCCGGCGCAGTGCATGTGCGCGACGCCCTGACCGTGCAAGTGCTGCCGTTCGTCCGGCAGGATCAATATGACCTGCTGCTGTGGAGCTGCGATTTCAACGCTGTGCGCGGCGAAGATTCCTTTGTTCGCGCGCAATGGGCAGGCCGGCCACTGCTCTGGCACATCTATCGGCAGGACGAAGATATCCACCTGGACAAGCTCGACGCTTTCCTGGCCCTGTACATCCAAGGCCTGTCCAAATCTGCTGGCGAGGCGATCAGCGGTCTATGGCGGGCATGGAATGCAGGTGAGACAATGGTCGAGCACTGGAAATCAACCCGCAAACATTGGCCGGAACTGGAAAAACATGCCGAGGCGTGGTGTCTGGAACAAGCCTTGCAGGCAGATCTTGCCGCAGCGCTGGTACAGTTTTACCTAAATTGGATATGATACGCGGCCTAGATTTTTGTAAATCCCATCCAAATTCGGATATTCGCAATGAAAACTGGTAAAGAACTGAAACCCGGTATGGTGATCCGTATCGACAACGATCCTTGGCTGGTTCAGAAAGCTGAATTCACCAAGTCGGGTCGTAACAGCGCGATCATGAAGACCAAGCTGAAAAACCTGTTGACCGGTTACAAGACCGAGACCGTTTACAGCGCCGACGACAAACTGGACGACGTGATCCTCGACCGCAAAGAAGCGACCCTGTCCTTCATCAGCGGCGACTCCTACACGTTCATGGACACCACTGACTACACCATGTACGAGCTGAACGCTGAAGACATCGAAGCCGTTCTGCCTTTCGTTGAAGAAGGCATGACCGATGTTTGCGAAGCGATCTTCTTCGAAGAGCGTCTGGTTTCCGTAGAACTGCCGACCACTATCGTGCGTCAGGTTGACTACACCGAAGGCTCCGCTCGCGGTGATACTTCCGGCAAGGTGATGAAGCCTGCCAAACTGAAGAACGGTACCGAGCTGTCGGTTGCTGACTTCATCGAAATCGGTGACATGATCGAGATCGATACCCGCGAAGGCGGTTCCTACAAAGGCCGTGCTAAATAAGCACCGCTTGAGGAATGAAAAAGCCCGACCATTGAGTCGGGCTTTTTTGTGGGCGAATGATCAAGATCAACAGATCGCAGCCTCGTTGCACTCGACAGCTCCTACAAGGGTTTGATTGATTCCCTGTAGGAGCTGTCGAGTGCAACGAGGCTGCGATCTGTTACTCAGTGATTAAACGGCAACGTGCAGGCGTACATCGACGTTGCCACGCGTGGCGTTGGAGTACGGGCAGACCTGGTGGGCGGCGTCGACCAGGCTTTGTGCATCGGCTTGTTCAAGGCCCGGCAGGCTGATGTGCAGGTCGATGTCCAGACCGAAACCGCCAGGGATCTGGCCGATGCCGACATGGGCGGTGATCGAGGCGTCGTCGGGGATTTTGCGTTTGGTCTGGCTGGCGACGAATTTCAGTGCGCCGATGAAGCAGGCGGAATAACCGGCGGCGAACAGTTGTTCAGGGTTGGTTGCCGCGCCGCCAGCACCGCCGAGTTCTTTCGGAGTCGCGAGTTTGACGTCGAGGACGTTGTCGCTGGAGATCGCACGACCGTCACGGCCGCCGGTGGAGGTTGCGATTGCGGTGTAGAGAGTTTGCATGGTGTGAGCCTCGTTTTGGATTGGGTATTCCGCGCTAAATGTTTGCGCGCTAAGTAAGTGCGAAGTGAATGTAGCTCGCCAATATTTAGTGCGCAAGATAAATTTTTGAAAAAAATTGATCCTGCCCATCACCTGGAGATTCGATCAGGCGGGAGATGCTTGAGATAGAGGCTTTCGTGCGGGATTTATGCGAAGTGAATTTTTTACGACGGGGGGAGGAGGCCTTCGCGGGCAAGTCGGATCGCGAGCGGTGCGGTGATCCGACTTGCCCGCGAAGAACGATAACGCGGTCTAAAGGCTGTCTTGCAGGTGGCTGCGCAGCTCCTGGAGATCCGCTTGCAGCTTCTTCAACTGTTCCAGTGTCTGCCCGCTGGCGCCGAGGATGCACTGCGGAATATCGCGCGCCTTGTCTCGCAGCGCATGGCCTTGCTCGGTGAGTTCGACAATCACCACCCGTTCGTCTTCGCGGCTGCGGGTGCGGCTCAGCAGGCCTTCGGCTTCCAGGCGTTTGAGCAGCGGGGTGAGGGAACCGGGATCGGTCAGCAGTCGGGTGCTGATTTCGCCGACCGTCAGCCCATCCTTTTCCCACAACACCATCATCGCCAGGTACTGCGGATAGGTCAGGCCCAGCGCTTGCAGCAGCGGCTTGTAGACCTTGGTCATCAGCAGCGAGGTGGAATGCAGGGCGAAGCAGACCTGATTATCCAGCAGCAGGTTATCGCAGTTGTCCGGGGTGTCGCGCTCGGTGTTCATTTCAAAGCCTTGATCAGTGATCGTCATGAATCTAGCGGGCGAATCTTTAATGCGCCAGATAATTCTGGACTAGTGGCGGTCCAGGTTGGTTTGCAGTGCCAGATCCCACGGTGGGACGGGGCTGAAACGGGTCTTCAGGTATTCCAGCAGCAAGCGGCTACGCGAACTGGGCTGCTGCTCCAGGCGTAACGCATAAATACCGGTGCTTTCCGGTTTTGGCAGACCTTTTTCGCAGAACAGCGGCAGCAGTTCGCCGCGCAATAAATATTCACTGGCCAGCCAGGTCGGCAGATGCGCGATACCCAACCCGGCCAGTGCGCCGCAGACCAGCGCCTCGGCGTTGTTGGCGCTCATGCGGATTCGCGCAGGCCGGTGCAAATGCATTTCCCCATCCCGCTCGAAGCGCCAGGCGAACGGCGGAGCCAGGCCGTCCCAATCCAGACCGTCGTGCTCGACCAATTGCGCCGGCTCGGTCGGCACGCCACGGCGTTGCAGGTAATCGGGGCTGGCGCAGGCGATGCGCACCATGCTCGCCAGCGGCGTGGCCACCAGCCGGGTATCGGCCATTTGCCCGGCACGCAGCACCAGGTCGACCTTGCCCAGGTTCGAACCCTGCATGTCGACAAAACTGTCGATCAGGTGCAATTGCACGTCGAGGCCGGGGTAAAGGGTCAGGAAGTCGGCAATCACCGGTGCCAGATGGCGTCGTCCGAACGCTGCCGGCGCATCGACCCGAATCAAGCCTTCCGGCGCATTGCTCAGGGACACCGCTTCCGCCCGGGCCAGCCGCAGCTCCGCGACGATCCGCCGCGCACGCTCGGCAAAGGCCAAGCCTGCCGGGGTAGCCCGCACTGCGTGGGTGCTGCGAATGAACAGCTGACTGCCGACGGCGCTTTCCAGGCTATCGATGCGTCGCGCCACCGCCGATGGCGTCAGGGGATGACGGCGGGATGCAGCGGAAAAACTGCCGGTTTCCAGCACATCCAGAAACAGCCCGAGTTGTTCGGTCAATTGATTGGGGTTCATGGCTTCGTCAACGCTTGTGCGAATTTGGCACAGCCATTGTGCGTTGCTATGCGTTTCCCTGCCAGAGCCGACTGCGTAGGATGAGCGGCCTGACAAGAGGAAACCGCCTGTGATTGAGTTCGTGATGTACCTGGTATTTGGCGCCGCCCTGGGCACCCTCGGCGGGCTCTTCGGCATTGGGGGCGGGTTGGTCGCGATTCCGCTGCTGGGCGTGTGGTGCGGTCTCGATCAGCAGGTCGCCCAAGGCACGGCGCTGGTGATGGTGGTGCCGAACGTGATGCTGGCGCTATGGCGCTATCACCAGCGTAATCGCATCGAATTGCGTCATGCGCTGCCATTGGCTTCGATGGGATTCTGCTTCGCCTGGATCGGTTCGATCTGGGCGGTGGGCATCGATGCGCAAACCATGCGCGTGGGTTTTGTCGCGTTCCTGGTCGCGCTGTCGGCCTACAACCTGATGCGAATGTTCACCGCCACCGCGCCGGCGTCTTCACAGATGCATTATTCATGGCCGTGGCTGGGTGTGCTCGGCGCGGCTTCCGGGACCATGGGCGGGTTGTTTGGAGTGGGTGGGGCGGTGGTGGCAACGCCGGTGTTGACCAGTCTGTTTGGCACCAGCCAAGTGGTTGCCCAGGGCTTGTCGCTGGCGCTGGCATTGCCGAGCACGGGCGTCACGTTGGCGACTTATGCGGTGCACCATCAGGTGCACTGGGCGATCGGTATACCGTTGGCGGTCGGTGGATTGATGAGCATCAGTTGGGGCGTGAGAATCGCCCACGCACTGCCGGAGCGGCTGTTGCGCGGGCTGTTCTGCGGATTTCTGGTGTTCTGCGCGGTGATGCTCGCCTTTAAAGTTTGAAGCCTTCGACGATGTGCTCGGCCAGGCATTCGGTGATCGGCGAAGGGTTGTTCAGGTTGCGGATCAGCATGATGCTGGCTTCCGGCAACAGCGGCAGGTCTTCGTCGGCGCCAAGGATGCGCATGTCTGGCGTGATCAGGCTTTCCAGTTGCGCGGTGATCGCAAGCCCTGCACTGACCACGGCCATCAACGCCGACAGGCTGGAGCTGTTGTAGGCAATGCGATAATCGCGACCCATGGCGTCCAGCGCATTACACGCCCAGGCACGGCAGAAACAATCGCTATTGAACATCGCCAGGGGCAGCGGCGTCTGCTCGTGGGCGTTGAAGCATTGGGCCTCGGCCCAGACAAAACGCTCCTTGCGCAACAATTGGCCAATCTCGTTGCCCGGCTCGCGGGTGACGATGGACAGGTCAAGGTCCTGGCGCTGCAACAGTTGCCGGGTTGATTCGCAGTGAACCTCGATCTGGATCAGCGGGTAGAACTGCGCGAAGCGCGACAGGATGCCCGGCAGAAAGCGCATCACGTAATCGTCGGGCGTGCCGATGCGCACCGTGCCGACCATGTGCGGCTCGCGCAGGGTATTGAAAACTTCGCTGTGCAGTTTGAGGATGCGCCGCGCATAGCCCAGCAATACCTGGCCTTCGGCGGTCAACTTGACCTGGCGCCCGTCACGTTCGAACAGCTGGCGCTGCAACACGTCCTCTTCCAGGCGTTTCATCTGCATGCTCACCGCCGACTGAGTGCGGTTGACCATTTCACCGGCGCGGGTAAAGCCGCCCTGATCGGCGATTGCGACGAAGGTGCGCAGTACATCGGTGTCGATACTGGGGTAGGCGGACATTCATCAATCTCCGAGATGCATGCCATCAGAAACATTCGTTGGTTTGATCTTATCGCTGAGGCGAGACTGGATCCATCCCAAAGGAGGGCTACACGATGAAAGGTCACAACGAGCATGTAACGCAAGAAAAATTCTCAATCCACGCGGTATCCGATCTGCTGCACAAGTTTAGTCGCTGGTACGAACTTCACCGTGAACGTGAAATGCTGGCGAGCCTGAGCGACGAAGCACTGAAGGACATCGGCGTGAGCCGTGCAGATGTGGAGCATGAGACGGTAAGACCGTTCTGGGATGATCCGATGCACAAATGATGATGCCATCGCTACA
The DNA here is from genome assembly GCF_056406935.1 of Pseudomonas sp. P1_A1. Taxonomy (NCBI): domain Bacteria; kingdom Pseudomonadati; phylum Pseudomonadota; class Gammaproteobacteria; order Pseudomonadales; family Pseudomonadaceae; genus Pseudomonas; species Pseudomonas sp. P1_A1. The sequence goes on from NZ_JBFTZE010000008.1 coordinate 210,221, forward strand.
CAAACCGCTTTCGGGTGAGGTAGGTTGCGAGCAGACAAGGAGATGCTCATGCCCGCCACACTGTCTTTTTCCCTCAAACAGGCTCGACGTCTGGCGCTGGCCGCCCAAGGGTTCAACGGGCGCCAGCTGCCGGCGGCGATCAAACCGGTTCAGCTCAACCGGCTGATCGAACGGCTCGGCATTCTGCAGATCGATTCGGTCAATGCATTGGTGCGTTCGCACTACCTTCCCTTGTTTTCCCGTCTTGGCAATTATTCAACCGACTTACTCGATCAGGCTGCCTGGAGTCAGGGCCGTCGGCGCACGTTATTCGAGTATTGGGGCCACGAAGCTTCGTTATTGCCGTTGTCGATGTACCCCTTGATGCGCTGGCGCATGCAGCGCGCAGCCGGTGGCGAAGATATCTACCAGCAACTGGCGCGTTTCGGTCGTGAGCAGCAGGACACGATTCGCCGTGTTTTAGCGTCGGTCCAGGAGCTCGGTGCGCTGGGGGCGGGCAGCCTGTCGACCCGTCAGGAACGGGCAGGGCCGTGGTGGGACTGGAGCGCCGAAAAGCATGCGCTTGAATGGTTGTTCGCCGCCGGTGAAGTGACCGTGGCCAGCCGGCGCGGGTTCGAACGGCTTTATGATTTGCCGGAACGGGTGATTCCTTCGGCGCTTCTGCAGCAGCCCTTGCCCAGTGAAGCCGAAGCCCAGCGCGGGTTGTTGCTGCATGCCGCCACGGCGTTGGGCGTCGGCACGGAAAAGGACCTGCGGGACTATTTTCGCCTGAGCCCGGCAGACAGCCGGCCGCGTCTGGCGGAACTGGTCGAGGGCGGAGAGCTGCTGGTCTGTGAGGTTGAAGGCTGGCGGCAACCGGCTTATTGCCTGGCTGAGCCGAAAGTGCCGCGCAAGGTCGAGGCCAGTGCGCTGCTTTCACCATTCGATTCGTTGATCTGGGAGCGCAGCCGTACCGAGCGATTGTTCGATTTCCGTTATCGGCTGGAGATTTATACGCCGCAGCACAAACGCGTCTACGGCTATTACGTCTTGCCGTTTTTGCACAATGAGCGGATTGCTGCACGGGTTGACTTGCGAGCCGAACGAGCGTCGGGCCGGTTGGCGGTGCATGCCGTGCATGAGGAAGAGCCGGGGCTGGATGATGAAGGGATGCTGGCGTTGGCGGTCAATCTGCGGCGGATGGCGGACTGGTTGGGGCTTGAGCGGGTTCAGCTGAATTGCCCGCGGGCGAGTGCGGCGAGGTTGCGGGGGGCGTTGGCATAGATTGATGGTGGTTGAACCAACGCCATCGTGTAGGAGCTACCGAAGGCTGCGATCTTTTGGCGGTCTGGAGTCAAAACAAGATCAAGATCAAGATCAAAAGATCGCAGCCTGCGGCAGCTCCTACACTCACCGGCGGACTTGCTTCAGGGTCTCGGCAATCAAAAACGCCAGTTCCAGCGACTGATCGGCATTCATCCGCGGGTCGCAATGGGTGTGATAACGATCCGACAACCCGTCTTCGGTAATCGGCCGCGCGCCGCCGATGCATTCGGTGACGTTCTGCCCGGTCATTTCGATGTGGATGCCGCCGGCATAACTGCCTTCCGCTTCGTGAACCTGGAAGAACTGCTTCACCTCGCCAAGGATCTGCGCGAAGTCGCGGGTCTTGTAACCGCTGCTGGCCTTGATGGTATTGCCGTGCATCGGGTCGGAACTCCAAAGCACTTGCTTGCCTTCGCGCTGCACCGCGCGAATCAGCTGCGGCAGGTGATCGCCGACCTTGTTTGCGCCCATCCGCGCAATCAGGTTCAGGCGCCCCGGGTCGTTGTCCGGGTTGAGCACATCGATCAGGCGAATCAGGTCTTCAGGGTTCATGCTCGGGCCGACCTTGACCCCGATCGGGTTATGCACCCCGCGCAGGAATTCGACGTGAGCACCGTCCAGTTGACGGGTACGGTCACCGATCCACAGCATGTGGGCCGAGCAGTCGTAGTAGTCGTTGGTCAGGCTGTCGCGACGCACGAAGGCTTCTTCGTAGTTCAGCAGCAGCGCTTCGTGGGCGGTGAAGAAACTGGTTTCGCGCAGTTGCGGCGAGCTGTCCATGCCGCAGGCACGCATGAAGGCCAGGGTTTCATCGATGCGATCGGCCAGGTGGCTGTATTTCTCGGCCAGTGCCGAGTTGGCGATGAAGTCCAGGTTCCATTTGTGTACCTGATGCAGGTCGGCAAAGCCGCCCTGGGCAAAGGCGCGCAGCAGGTTCAGGGTCGCGGTGGACTGGTGGTAGGACTGCAGCAGGCGATCCGGGTCCGGCACGCGGCTTTTTTCGTCGAAACCGATGCCGTTGACGATGTCGCCACGGTAGGCCGGCAGCGTCACGCCGTTGATGGTTTCATCGTTGGCCGAACGGGGTTTGGCGAACTGACCGGCCATGCGTCCGACTTTGACTACCGGGCAACCGGCGGCGAAAGTCATGACGATCGCCATTTGCAGCAACACTTTAAAGGTGTCGCGAATTTTCGCGGCGGAGAATTCGGCGAAGCTTTCGGCGCAGTCGCCGCCTTGCAACAGAAACGCCCGGCCCTGGGTGACTTCGGCAAACTGACGGCGCAACTCCCGCGCTTCACCGGCAAACACCAGTGGCGGATAGCTCGCCAGGGTTTGCTCGACGTGCAGCAAATGCGCCGCGTCGGGGTATTGAGGTTGTTGCTGGATCGGCAGGGCGCGCCAGCTGTCAGGGCTCCAGGGTTGGCTCATCGCAGTCTCTAGTGTTTTACGCTCGGACGGTTATGTTATCAGCAATTAGTGCGTGACCTGCTCCCGTCGCTTCGCGGACAATCGCGCCTTTGCTGCTTTATGTTGCGGTTTATCGCGTTGCCGGGGCCGGTAACGATCAGGAGACGAAATGACTGAGGAGCGCGTCGAGCATCTGCTCGCCGAGGTACAGGATGAGTTCGGCGTGATTCGCGTGCTGGAAGTGGCCGATTACCGTTTCCTGGAGTTCGGTGACGCCATCGAACAGAGCTGCGTGTTCACCGCCGACCCGAGCTGGCTCGAGTACGATTACACCCGCGCGATGCTGATTGGTGCGCTATGCCACGAGCAGCCGGAAAGCGCGCTGTTCCTCGGCCTTGGCGCCGGGACACTGACCCAGGCTTGCTTGAAGTTCCTGCCACTGGAAGATGTCGAAGCCATCGAGCTGCGCCCTGACGTACCGCGCCTGGCCATCGAATACCTGGGGCTGGATGATGATCCGCGGCTGTACATTCGCGTCGGCGATGCGCTGGAGTTGCTCGATACGGCGGAACCGGCCGATCTGATTTTCGTCGACCTGTATACCGATGTCGGGCCGGGTGTCGGGCACCTGGCCTGGAGTTTTCTGGAAAACTGTCAAAAACGCTTGAATCCGGGTGGCTGGCTGGTGATCAACCAGTGGGCCACCGACGATGGCAAACCGTTGGGCGCAGCGTTGTTGCGCGGTCTCTATCACCGGCATTACTGGGAACTGCCGGTGAAGGAGGGCAACGTGATTCTGATCGTGCCATCGGAGCTGGATCAGGAGCTGGACATGGAAGGGCTGATCGCCCGCGCAGAAGGCCTGGCGCCGCGGTTGGGGTATTCGTTGCAATCGTTGATCAAGGATATTCGGCCGGCGACTTAATGCGATGAGGTCATCTGTGGCGAGGGAGCTTGCTCCCTCGCCACAAAAGCCGATCTGTCAGCAGCCTTTGAAGACGCCTGGCCGCTTCTCGATCATCGACCGCACACCCTCCTTGGCGTCCTCGCTGTTGAGCAGTTTCTTCACCAGCGGCGGCAATGCCTGGGTCGCAGCAATTTCACCCTCGTAGCGCGCCTGTCGCGCAGACATCAACGTCGCCTGAACCCCCAGCGGTGCCTGCCTCGCAATCCTCTCGGCCAACTCGATCGCCCGTGGCAGCAAGTCCTCGCTGGCCATGACTTCCTGCACCAGGCCCAGATGCAAGGCGTCATGTGCATCGAATTCATCGCCGGTGAGCAGCCAGCGCATGGCGTTGCCCCAACCGGCGACCTGATGCAGGCGCAAGGTGGCGCCACCGAACGGGAGGAGTCCGCGCTGCACTTCCTTTTGGGCAAAACGGGTATTGCTGGCGCACAGGTTGATGTCGGCGGCCAGCATCAATTCGATGCCCGCGGTCAGGCAGTAGCCTTGCGCCGCGACAATCACCGGTTTGCTGACCCGGGGGCCGCCGAACACGCCCCAGGGATCGCAGCCACCGGGCGGTGCCTGCCAGCCTTCGGCCAGGGCTGCGCCGGCGCTGACCAGGTCGAGCCCGGCAGTGAAGTGCTCGCCATGGCCGAACACCACCGCGACCCGCGCCTCACTGTCGGCTTCGAATTCGCCATAGGCCAGGCTGAGTGCGTTGAGCAGGTCGAGGTCGAAGGCATTGCGCTTGGCCACCCGATCCAGGCCGATCATCAGGACATGACCGTGCCGTTCACGGGTTACACGACTGGGGCTGGGCTGATTCATGGAGCATTTCCTCGGGTGGGGAGGGGGAATATGAGACCAAAGGTCTGCGTCACCACGGTGAACCGTTTTAGCGCCATCGTCAGCAGGGCCGGGCCTTTGCAAAATAGACGGTTGTACGATTATCCGCAAAGCCCGTGACACAACGGCGTATGCCGGTTTTTTCCGATAAAAAAAGCTCCCTTTTTGGCCGAATTCCGGTATAGTGCGCGCCGGCCTTTAACCGGGCCGCGTTTAGGTAGCGCAATTCCCCGAAGCCAGCTTCGGCTGCACGTCCGCCCTGCGGACTCTTCCTTGACGATTCTTTTCATTCATTCGTTTTCGCAAATCCCCGCCGACAAAGCTGCCAGGGCGACTCTTGAGTCTCAACACGGCATGCGCAGCTTTGGAGCATGGGTCTTTGCGGATGCACTTAGAGGCAGACCCATGACCCAGGAAATCGGCGGCTTCGCCGCTCTTGAACTTCACCCTAATATTGTCGCTGCAGTAGTCGCTACCGGCTATGAAGAGCCTTCGGCCATTCAGCAGCAGTCGATCCCGATCATTCTCGCCGGTCACGATATGATTGGCCAGGCGCAAACCGGTACCGGTAAAACCGCTGCCTTTGCCCTGCCGATCCTGCACCGCATTGATCCGTCCAAGCGCGAGCCGCAAGCTCTGATCCTGGCCCCAACTCGTGAGTTGGCGCTACAAGTTGCAACCGCTTTCGAAACCTACGCCAAGCAAATGCCGGGCGTAACTGTTGTGGCTGTCTACGGCGGCGCGCCGATGGGCCCACAATTGAAAGCAATCCGTAATGGCGCACAGATTGTTGTCGCCACTCCGGGTCGTCTGTGCGACCACCTGCGTCGCGACGAAAAAGTCCTGACTACCGTGAACCACCTGGTTCTCGACGAAGCGGACGAAATGCTCAAACTGGGCTTCATGGACGACCTGGAAGTTATCTTCAAGGCCATGCCGGAAACCCGTCAGACCGTATTGTTCTCGGCCACCTTGCCGCAATCGATCCGTGCCATCGCCGAACGCCACCTGCGCGATCCGAAACACGTGAAGATCCAGAGCAAGACTCAGACCGTTACCGCGATCGAACAGGCTCACCTGTTGGTTCACGCTGACCAGAAGACTTCTGCCGTTCTCAGCTTGCTGGAAGTGGAAGATTTCGACGCCCTGATCATGTTCGTGCGCACCAAGCAAGCGACCCTGGACCTGGCCAGTGCCCTGGAAGCCAAAGGCTACAAAGCCGCTGCGCTGAACGGTGACATTGCCCAGAACCAGCGTGAGCGCGTCATCGAATCCCTCAAGGATGGCCGTCTGGACATCGTTGTGGCGACCGACGTTGCCGCTCGTGGCCTGGACGTTCCGCGTATCACTCACGTGTTCAACGTTGATATGCCGTACGACCCGGAATCCTACGTTCACCGTATCGGCCGTACCGGCCGTGCCGGTCGCGAAGGTCGCGCGCTGCTGCTGGTCACTCCTCGTGAGCGCCGCATGCTGCAAGTGATCGAGCGTGTTACCGGTCAGAAAGTTGCCGAAGTTCGCCTGCCGGACGCTCAAGCTGTTCTCGATGCCCGCATCAAGAAACTGACCAACAGCCTGTCGCCGCTGGTAGGTGATGCCGAGTCGACTCACGGTGATCTGCTGGATCGTCTGACTGCCGACATCGGTTGCAGCCCGCGTGCCCTGGCCGCAGCCCTGCTGCGCAAGGCTACCAACGGTCAAGCGCTGACCCTGGCCGCCATCGAGAAGGAGCGTCCACTGGTGCCGAACAATGCACCGCGTGGCGATCGTCCAGAGCGTTCCGGTGATCGTCCGGACCGTGGTGACCGCGAGCGTCGTGCTCCGATCCCGCTGGCTGAAGGCCGTGCTCGTTGCCGTACCGCGCTGGGCGCGCGTGACGGTATCGCTGCCAAGAACCTGCTGGGCGCCATCCTCAATGAAGGTGGTCTGGCGCGTGAAGCCATCGGTCGCATTCAGGTGCGTGACAGCTTCAGCCTCGTCGAGCTGCCGGAAGATGGTCTGGAGCGTCTGCTGACCAAGCTGAAGGACACTCGCGTTGCCGGTAAGCAGTTGAAGCTGCGTCGCTACCGCGAAGATTGATCCGCTTGCGAGCTGATTGATCGAACATAAAAATCCCCGACTGGTTCGGGGATTTTTTATGCCTGTGGAAAAGATCAGCCGAAACGATAAATATCCATCCCCAGCGCCCCCATGGTGAACCCCTGGTGCACAACGCTGAACTCACCCCCGGCCGAGCGGGCGAAGTACAGTGGCAGCAGATGTTCGTCACTCGGATGGTTGCGCACAGCGTTCGGCGCTTGCTGGCGATAGTCGTGCAGCGCGGCTTCATCGTTCGCTTCGAGCTTCTCGATCATCCAGTCGCGGAACGCCTTGGCCCAGGGTTCGACGCTTTCCGGGCCGGCGTGCCAGTCCAGTTCGCGCAGGTTGTGGGTAATGCTGCCAGAACCGATCAACAGCACGCCGTGCTCGCGCAGGCTGGCCAGGGCATGGCCGACGCGGGTTTGCAGCGCCGGGCCGCCACGGGTGGGCAGCGAGACCTGCACCACCGGGACATCGGCCTGCGGGTACATCAACGACAAGGGTACCCAAACGCCGTGGTCGAAGGGGCGCTTGGTATCGATGCGCGCAGGCAGGCCATCGGTTTTCAGCAGCTCGACAACCTCTGTCGCCAGTTGCGGGCTGCCGGGTGCCGGGTACTGCACCTCGAACAAGGCCCGCGGAAAACCGCCGAAGTCGTGCCAGGTTTCGGGTTGAGGGTTGCCGCTGACCAGCAATTCGCTGCTTTCCCAGTGCGCGGAAACGATCACGATGGCCTTGGGCTTGGGCATTGTCGCCACCAGATCCGCGAGGGCCGGCCCACTGGCGCCAGGTTCCAGGGCCAGCATGGGGGAGCCATGAGAGATATACAGGCTGGGGAACATAATTGAGCTCCTGGGAGTAAGATGGCAGCATCTTCAGTCAGATCATTGATCTAAATCTAATATAAGTTTTAGGGTCTTTTGATCGAATTTTTCGGGGTTAATTATGCAGCCGGAGTTTTGGCACAAACGATGGGCGTCGAATCAGATCGGCTTCCATCTGCCGGAAGTAAATCCCTATCTGCAACGGTTCTGGCCGCAACTGGGCCTTGATGAAGGTTCTCGCGTACTGGTGCCGTTGTGTGGCAAGAGCCTGGACCTGTTGTGGCTGGCGCATTGCGGTCATGAGGTGCTGGGTATCGAGTTGTCGGAAAAGGCCATCGAGGACTTTTTCAATGAGCATCAACTGGACCCGGCAATCAGCGAGCAGGGGCCTTTCAACGTCTATCGGGCCGGGTCGATCGAGCTGTGGTGCGGCGATTTCTTCGAATTGACGGCAGGCGATGTTGCCGATTGCAGCGCACTGTACGACCGCGCAGCATTGATCGCCTTGCCGTCGACGATGCGTGAGCAATACGCGGCTCATCTGATTCGGATTCTGCCGAAGGATTCTTTAGGGATTTTGATTACGCTGGATTACGACCAGACACAAATGGCCGGGCCGCCATTTGCTGTGCTTGATGACGAAGTGCAACGGCTGCTGGGGGCTTCGTGGGAGCTGAAGATCCTGGAAGACCAGGACGTCCTGGGTGAGAGCTGGAAGTTTCTCGAGGCCGGTGTCACGCGGCTTGAGGAGCGTGTGTATCGGGTTTCCAGCCGATAAAAGCTGCTGATGATGCCCTGAAGAGCACCACTCAGCAGACAAAAAAAGGCCCGCATTCACTGCGGGCCTTTTCTTTTAGTGCTGCTAGTGCTGCGGAACCTGTCAGCCCCGGCGACGCAGTGCGTCGATGCGTTCTTCCAGTGGCGGGTGGCTCATGAACATGCGGGCGAACCCTTGTTTGAGACCACCGTTGATGCCGAAGGCATTGAGGGTATCCGGCATGTGTACCGGCAGCCCTTGTTCGGCACGCAAACGCTGCAGGGCGCCGATCATTGCGCTGGTACCCGCCAGGCGTGCGCCGGCGTCGTCGGCGCGGAATTCACGCTTGCGCGAGAACCACATGACGATGGCACTGGCCAGGATGCCCAGAACCAGTTCGGCGAAGATGGTCGCCACGTAGTAGGCGATACCCTGGCCTTCTTCGTTCTTGAAGATCACCTTGTCGACAAAGTTGCCGATGATCCGGGCGAAGAACATCACGAAGGTGTTCACCACGCCCTGGATCAACGCCAGGGTGACCATGTCGCCATTGGCCACGTGACCGATTTCGTGGGCCAGAACGGCTTTCACTTCATCCGGTGAGAAACGCTCGAGCAAGCCCTGGCTGACCGCGACCAGTGCGTCGTTCTTGTTCCAGCCGGTGGCGAAGGCGTTGGCTTCATAGGCCGGGAAAATCCCGACTTCGGGCATCTTGATCCCGGCTTCGCGGGACAGTTGCTCGACGGTTTGCAGCAGCCATTGCTCGTGCCGGGTGCGCGGCTGGCTGATGATCTGGGTGCTGGTGCTCATTTTCGCCATCCACTTGGAGATGAACAGCGAGAACAGGGAACCGGCGAAACCAAAGACCGCACAGAAAATCAGCAGCTGATTGAGGTTGAGATCAACCCCGTTGGCCGCCATGAACCCGTTGAAGCCGAAAAGGCTCAGGGTGATGCTGGCAATCAGCACGACCGCCAGGTTAGTGGCCAAAAACAGCAAAATGCGCATCATGGTTGTAGAAATCTCCTCGTGCTAAAGATGTAGCGTACTGCGGGGTATATAAGGTGCTGCACCGGGCTATTCAACCGGGTGACTATTTCAAACTGTGTCCTACGGCAACAGTCTAGCTGCTTGAAGGGCATTTCCGACGTCGACATGGGAAACGGTTGTCAGCCGATTAGCGTCACAGGCCCCCGCCGTTGTTGGGCGTGGGCATGAAGCGTGTCGTCAGTCAGCGCTTGAAACAACGAGGCAGGGCAGGGCGCACAGAAGTGTTGCTGAATTAATCACCGTGCGACTTTTATCCGCGTCGCACGGTGACAGGCCATTTACTGGCGATAGGACTTGAGGAAGTTGCCGATCCGGCCAATGGCCTGATCCAGGTCGTCGACCCGTGGCAGGGTGACCACGCGGAAATGGTCTGGCCATGGCCAGTTGAAGGCCGTGCCTTGTACCACCAGCAGCTTTTCCGAGAGCAGCAGGTCGAGCACGAATTTCTCGTCGTTGTGGATCGGGCAGACTTTCGGATCGATCCGCGGGAACGCATACAGCGCACCCATCGGCTTGACGCAGCTCACGCCCGGAATGTCGTTGAGCAGTTCCCAGGTACGATTGCGCTGTTCCAGCAGGCGCCCTTGGGGCAATACCAGATCGTTGATGCTCTGATAGCCGCCGAGTGCGGTCTGGATCGCGTGCTGGCTCGGCACGTTGGCACACAAGCGCATATTAGCCAGCATGTCGATGCCTTCGATGTAGCTCTGGGCGTGGTGTTTCGGGCCGGAAATGGCGATCCAGCCGGAGCGGAAGCCGGCCACGCGATAGGACTTGGACAGGCCGTTGAAAGTCAGGCACAGCAGGTCCGGAGCGAGCGAAGCGGTGCAGATATGCACGGCGTCATCGTACAGGATCTTGTCGTAGATCTCGTCGGAGAACACCACCAGATTGTGTTGGCGGGCCAGTTCCAGCATGCCCAGCAGGACTTCTTTCGAATACACCGCGCCGGTCGGGTTGTTCGGGTTGATGATCACCAGGGCCTTGGTGTTCGGGGTGATCTTGGCCTTGATGTCGGCCAGGTCCGGCCACCAGTTGGCCTGCTCGTCGCACAGGTAATGCACCGGGTTGCCGCCCGCCAGGCTCACTGCGGCGGTCCACAGCGGATAGTCGGGGGCCGGCACCAGCACTTCGTCGCCGTTGTTGAGCAGGGCCTGCATCGACATCACGATCAGTTCGGAAACGCCGTTGCCCAGGTAGATGTCTTCAATGCCGACGCCTTCCACCTGCTTTTGCTGGTAGTACTGCATCACGGCTTTACGGGCGCTGAACAGGCCTTTGGAGTCGCTGTAGCCCTGGGCGGTCGGCAGGTTGCGGATCACGTCCTGAAGGATTTCGTCCGGCGCTTCGAAACCAAAGGGCGCCGGGTTGCCAATGTTCAGCTTGAGGATGCGATGGCCTTCCTCTTCCAGGCGTTTGGCGTGCTTGAGCACTGGGCCGCGAATGTCGTAGCAGACGTTGGCGAGCTTGTTCGATTTGCTGACCTGCATGGCGATGTGTTCCCGAAAATGAACGATCCAGGCGGCGTGTGAACGACCGTGCTGGGAATCCTGCGTATTCACACAGGCCTGACGCCTTGAGTGGCGGCACTCATAAATCCGTTTGAATGCGCGTGGTCTGGCTGCCAGACTGGCGTTTGACGAGGCGCAATCATACGTGCCGCCCGATCCGTGGAAAAGGTACAGATCGGGCTTTTTCAGCTGCTGAGGTGTATCAATGGAAAAGTTGGAAAAAACCCTGGAAGAATGGCGGGCCATGCTTGATCCGGAGCAGTACAACGTTTGCCGCCTCAAGGGCACCGAGCGACCGTTCTCCGGTAAATACAACGGCACCAAAACCGACGGCGTTTACCACTGCATCTGCTGCAATGCACCGCTGTTCGACTCCAAAACCAAGTTCGATTCCGGCTGCGGCTGGCCGAGCTTCTATGCGCCGATCGGCGACAGCGCGATGGTCGAGATCCGTGATATCAGCCACGGCATGATCCGTACCGAAGTGGTCTGCGCCAAATGCGATGCGCACCTTGGGCATGTGTTCCCGGACGGTCCGCCGCCAACCGGTTTGCGTTATTGCATCAACTCGGTGTGCCTGGACCTCGTTCCCCGCGAATAATCCGATAATGTCGTGCGTTTGACTTGTGTACGCGGGAGCAGCCTCCGGCAGCTCCTGCAATGATGTTCGCGTGCCGGGCATCTATTGATTTATTAAATTGCACGCAATTCAATTGCTCGCTATGTTTGATATTCCTTCATTCGGAGTTCGTGCCATGAGCGACAACCTGCTGAGCATCCCTTGCACCACCATCAAGGGGGAGCAAAAGACCCTGGCCGATTTCGCCGGTAAAGCGGTGCTGGTGGTCAACACTGCCAGCAAATGTGGTTTCACCCCGCAGTACAAAGGCCTCGAAGAGCTCTGGCAGAGCTACAAGGATCAAGGTTTGGTGGTGCTCGGGTTTCCCTGCAATCAGTTCGGCCAGCAGGAGCCGGGCAGCGAAGGGGCGATTTCCGAGTTCTGCGAGCTGAATTACGGGGTGAGTTTCCCGCTGTTCAAGAAGATCGAAGTCAACGGCGCCGGCGCTCATCCGCTGTTCGTGCAGCTGAAAAAACGCGCGCCAGGTGTATTGGGTTCCCAGGGCATCAAATGGAACTTCACCAAGTTCCTGATCGGCAAGGATGGTCAGCTGGTCAAGCGCTTTGCTCCGGCCACCAAGCCGCAAGCGCTGCGCCGCGAGATCGAAGCCCTGCTCAAATGAGCACGTTGTCAGTCGATTCGCTGAAACTCGACAGTCAGCTCTGCTTCAAGCTGTACGCCGCTTCTCGGGCGGTGATCCGTGCCTACAAGCCGATGCTCGATCAACTGGGCCTGACCTACCCGCAATACCTGGCGATGCTGGTGCTGTGGGAATGGCAGGAGGCGGCGCCGGAGCAGCCGACGGTCAAGGCGCTGGGTGAGCGCCTGGCGCTGGATTCCGGGACCCTGACGCCGTTGCTCAAGCGTCTTGAGCAACTGCAACTGGTGCAGCGCCAGCGTTCGGCGCGCGATGAGCGCGAGGTGCACTTGAGCCTGTCGTCCACTGGCAAGGCCTTGCGCGATCAGGTCGGGCCGCTCAAGGCCCGCCTGTTGTGCGATAGYGGTGTCGATCTGGATCGCCTGAATGAGCTGCGCGATGGTCTCGATCACCTGTTGGGGCACATCAAATCGCTGTCGTAGTGGGTATCCACAAGTCGAGCAGGGCCGCCAGTTCTTCCCGGCGGAAGGGTTTGGCCAGGTAGTCGCTCATGCCCGCCGCACGGCAACGCTCGCGTTCTTCGGACATGGCGTTGGCGGTCAGGGCGACGATGGGCAGTTGTGGCCAACGCCCGCTGCGACGGATCTGCCGGCTGGCTTCATAACCGTCCATCACCGGCATGTTGCAGTCCATCAGCACCAGGTCGAATTCGCTGTGTTCGAGCTGATCCAGGGCTTCGGCACCATGGGCCGCGACGCTCACCTCGCAGCCGAGTTTGCCGAGCATGCCCTTGGCCACCAACTGATTGACCGGGTTGTCCTCCACCAGCAGGATGCGCCCGCGTCGCTGGGGTGAGAGGACTTCGACCCGGGCACCGTTGATCGTGTTGAGTTCCGGCTGCAAGATCCGTCGCAATGTCTGGTAAAGCGCATTGCGCGCCAACGGTCGCGCCTGTTGCTGCAAAGGTGCCAGGGCGCTGGCTTGCTCGCTGGGCAGGAAACTGCCGTAAGCGGTCACCAGCAGAATCGGCGCGGTTAAAGTAGGGCGCAGGCCAAACAGGCATTCGGGGCAGTCGGTGATCAACACATCCGGTTTCAGGCCGATCAATCGGTCATCGATGGAACGTTGTTGATAGCCGAGCCCCCATTCGGGCAATAGATTCTGTAGCAGCTCCGCCAGTCCGCTGCTGGCGGCCGTGATCGCGACGATGTTGCCTTGCAGAGCTGCTGGCGGGATGGCGCGAGTGTGGCAGGGCAGCGGCAGGTCGGCGCAGAACTGACTGCCGAAGCCTGCTTCCGAGCTGATCGTCAGACGCCCCTGCATGGCTTCGCAGAGGTTATAAGTCAGCGCCAGGCCCAGCCCGGTACCGCCGAATTGCCGGGTAATGCCGGCGCCGGCCTGGGTAAACGGCTGGAAGATTTTGACCTGTGCGTCTTGGGCAATGCCGATGCCAGTGTCGCAGACCTCGATTCGCACGCCGTCTTCGAACGTTGAAAGACGCACATCGACCCGCCCGAAGCGGGTGAACTTGAGGGCGTTGGACAACAGGTTGCTGACGATCTGCCGGACCCGGGTCGGATCACCGAGTACCAGCGCGGGAAATTGCGGGTCGATCAGGCACGTCAGCTCGACGCTCGGCGCGGCGTTCTGGGACAGCAGGTTGGCGGTGTCTTCGATCAGCGATCCGAGGTCGAATGGAATGTGTTCGAGTTCCAACTGGCCGGCATCGAATTTCGACAGGTCGAGAATATCGTTGAGCAGCTCCACCAGCACTTTGCCCGAGTCATGGGCGATGGACAGCTGTTGCTGCTGCTCGGCATTGAGCGGCCCGTCCAACGAGAGCGCGATCATCCCCAGCAGACCGTTGAGAGGCGTGCGGATTTCATGGCTCATGTTGGCCAGGAACACCGAGCGTGCCTCGGCCATGTCCAGGGCGGTGCGGCGGGCGACTTCCAGTTCCTCGTTGGACTGGCTGAGCCGGGAGTTGATGGCCTTGAGTTCCGCCGTACGGGCCGAGACGATATTTTCCAGTTGCGAGAGGTAGTCGGTCAGACGGTTTTCGGCATTGCGCCGCTGCTGGATCTCGGTGGCAATGTTATCGAACTGTTGATTAGCGACCTTGACCAAGACGCCGATTTCATCGTTTTCATGCCCTGCCGGATACTCCAGCCAGGTCGGCTCTGCGCTGCGCGGATCACGACCACTGAGTTCGCGGATGACCCGTACCAGCGGTTTGGTCAGCATCACGTAAAACAGCGCCAGCAGAATGCCCGTAAGGATCAGACTGCGCGCGAAGCCATTGAGCAGGGTCACTTCGGCCCGGCGCAGGAAACGACTGCCGAAAGTGTATGTATCGACTTCCAGGCGCAAGGTCCCGAGGGATTCGTCCGGCAAGTGGTCGAGGTAAAGACGGTCTTCAAACTGTCGGTTGGCGCCGAACAGGAAGTCGCTGAGCATCCGGTAATTGTTTTCCAGGCCCGGGCGTTTGACGCTGGCCAGCACAGTATTGTTGTTGTCGGTCAATTTCGCGCCGATGATCGCCGGGGAGCGCAGCAGGCCCAGGATCAGCTCCTGGGCGAGTTCGGCGTCGATGTTGTAGGCGATGCGAGATGCGGGGTTATGGCTGATTTCCAGCAACGACAGGATTTCGCGGTTGATGGAGGCGTCTTCGCTGGCATAATCGATGCCTATTTGCACAAGGCTGAGCAGCGTGCCCAGAATGAAACCGACCAGCACCGTGAGCTTGGCTTGCTTGTACGACAGCCGCTGGCTGAACTTGATATCCATGGGATGTTGAACCACTTCCGTTTCCCTTCGCTGCTCAAGCATAGTCGATCATCAATGGATACCGATGTTCTCGCAAAACACCTGTACGGGGTGTTGGCCGGGCATCGGATGCTGTGTTTCGTCGCTGTACCGCCATCATCACTGTGAACGTGCCCGAGGAGAAGACGTGGATTCCCGATTGAATGCTTTTCTTGAACGCGCCGATGCCGTTCTGGCCCGTATCGAACCGCTGCTGCCGGCGCCTCGGCAAACTGTCGACTGGACACACTGCCTGGCCGCACGCTGGCAACGCGAGGGTCGCAACGGTTTTCTGTTGCCGCTGCAAGTCAGCCTCGACATGCGCCTGTCCGACCTGATCGGCGTTGACCGGCAACTTGAGCAATTGGGCCGCAATACTCAACAGTTCCTCGACGGCATGCCTGCCAATCACGCCTTGCTCTGGGGCTCGCGGGGCACCGGTAAGTCGTCGCTGGTGCGCGCCTTGCTGGCCGAACACGCCAAGAACGGCCTGCGGCTGATCGAGATCGAGCGCGATCACCTGGCTGACTTGCCGCGGGTGGTCGAGCAGATTGCCAAGCTGCCTCAACGGTTTGTGCTGTTCTGCGATGACCTGTCGTTCGAGTCGGGCGAGGGTGATTATCGCGTGCTCAAAAGCGTACTCGATGGCTCTCTCGAGCAGGCGCCAGATAACGTTCTGCTGTACGCCACCTCCAACCGTCGCCATCTGGTGCCGGAAAAGGAAAGCGATAACGAAAACTGGAAAAGGGTCGATGGCGAGCTCCATCCCAATGAGGCGGTGGAAGACAAGATCGCACTGTCGGACCGTTTTGGCCTGTGGCTGTCGTTCTATCCGTTTACTCAGGAACATTTCCTCAACGTCGTCGAGCACTGGATCGGCCAATTGGCCGACAAGGCCGGCCTCAAGTGGCAGCGTGACGAAGAGTTGGACATCCTCGCGGTGCGCTGGGCCACGGGCCGGGGTAATCGCAACGGACGTTGCGCGTATCAATTTGCCCGCTATTGGGTCGGGCTGAAGCTGTTGGAGCAAAAGGCATGATCGATTTACAAAAGAGCGGCCAGGGCCTTGAGGGCTACGGCATGCTATGGGCACAGCTGGAATCGTTGCTGGCGGACGAGCGTGATTTTATCGCCAACGCCGCGCAATTTTCCGCGTTTGTGTTCAACCAGCTCGATGACCTGAACTGGGCCGGTTTCTACCTTAATCGCAACGAAGAACTGGTGCTTGGCCCGTTTCAGGGGCAGATCGCCTGTGTACGGATTCCATTCGGTCGCGGCGTGTGCGGGGCTGCCGCTGCCACCTTGCAGACCCAGCGGGTCGAAGACGTACATGCATTCCCCGGCCACATCGCTTGCGACAGCGCCTCGAACAGTGAACTCGTCGTGCCGTTGGTCAAGGACGGTCGACTGATCGGCGTGCTGGACCTCGACAGCCCGAAGCTGGCGCGTTTTACCGCTGAAGATCAGGCCGGAATCGAGCAACTGGCGGCGATTTTCCTGCGTCTGACCGACTGCTGATCAGGCCTTCAAGCCGGCCTTGATCAGCAGGCTTGTCGGGTCGACGGTATCGATCTGTTGTGGCTCCAGGAATTGGCTGGCGTACTGCAAGTAGATTTCGTCGTTGATGAACAGCCCGAACAATTCAGCGTCGATGTGGGCGTCACGGCACATGGTGGCCATGATGCCCAGCGCTTCGCTCAAGGACTTGGCTTTCTTGTAGGGGCGATCGGCGGCGGTCAGCGCTTCGAAAATATCGGCAATCGCCATCATCCGCGCCGGCAGGCTCATGTCTTCGCGCTTCAAGCGTTTGGGATAACCGGTGCCGTCCATTTTTTCGTGGTGGCCTCCGGCGATTTCCGCGACGTTATTGAGGTGGCCGGGGAAAGGCAGGTGACTGAGCATCAGGATCGTCTGCACCATGTGGTGATTGATGATGTAACGCTCCTCGCGGGTCAGGGTGCCTCGGGCGATGCTCAAGTTGTAAAGTTCGCCGCGGTTGTACTTGTAGCGCGGCACGTCGAGCTTGAACCCCCAGGGATTGTCGTCCGGGATCAGTTCGCTGTCGGCACGCTCGAGCAGATGCTCGGGTTTATCCGCCAACAGTGGCTCGCTGACCGGCAGGGTCGGCGCCGGGGTCCGGGCCTGGCGCCGGTTCTCTTCCCACGAAACGCCAAGCCGATCATCCAGGGTTCGGGTCCAGGTACGTTGGGCGATGGTGTTCAGCCGCTGCAGATCGGCCTCGGCCATGGCCTCGCTGCCCACGTTGCAGCGCGCCACGAACGCGAAATCATCATCCAGCGCCGCCAGGCTCGCATTGCGCAATTGCGCCAGATGCGCCTCGTTACCCCCCAGGGCGATGGCCTGCCAATAATTGATCCAGGCATCACGCTTGAGGACTTCGAAACGGGTGCGGATTTCGTGGATGCGGTCGTACAGGGTCTCAAGTTTCGTGGCTTTGTCGACCACGTATTCAGGGGTGGTGACCTTGCCGCAATCATGCAGCCAGGCGGCGACGTGCAGCGCCTCCCATTCATCTTCGCCGGGCTGATAGCTGCTGAAGGCCGGGTCCTGACTGGCGGCGGCCGCCTGCGCCAACATCAGCGTCAGTGCCGGCACCCGCTGGCAGTGCCCGCCGGTGTAAGGGCTCTTGGCATCGATTGCGCCGGCCAGCAATTGAATGAACGAGTCCAGCAGTTGTTTTTGCCTGGCTTGCAGGCGCTGACTTTCGATACTCACAGCGGCCGCGCCGGACACCGCCTGGAGAAACGCGATGCGATCCGGGCGCAGTTTTTCCAGGTCGTCTTGTGTGCCGCTGTCGGCCAGCAACAGGACCAGCAGCCCCACGGTTTCGTTATGCCGATTGTGTAGCCGAATACCGACCAGATGAACCCGCGGGCACTCCATCGCGAGCAAGACTTTCTGCAGATCCCCCGCCTGTTCGAAGCCCAGAGAGGTAACGACATTGTCGGCGGTCGACAGTGTTTGCATCCACTGAGGGCTCTGCGAATCCAGGGGTACGTGTCCTTGAATGTCGAATGACGGCAAGGCCTGTGAACTGCCGTTGATGACCAGCGCATGAGGTTCCACGCGATTTTCATCACCTTCGCGCAGGTAGATCAGACCGGCCTGGGCCTGGCCGATCTGCACGGTTTCAAACAGCACCCGTTGCAGCAAGGGGGCGAAACGGGTTTCGGCGCTCAGGCTGTCGGTGATCCGGAAAAAACTCGCCAGGGTGTCTTTCATGCGCGCCATCGACACGCTCAATTGGTCGACTTCCAGCACCGGCGAGCGACGGCTGGCCGGAAAATTGAAGTCGAAACTACGAATCGCATCGGCTTCCCGCACCAGGGCGCGCAGGGGGGTGACCAGGACCCTCGAGGTCAACCAACCCATGGGCAGGCACAACAGCAGCGTTGCCAGGGTAATCAGCGCGCCTTGCCAGCGCATGCGATAGGCATCGACGAGCAATTCGTCTTCCGGCACCAGCAGCGCCAGTTGCAGCCCCTGGGGGCCACCCTCCTGCATGCTGCTGCGCGCCACGATCCATTGACGACCCGCGGCGTTCAGGCGATTGATCTCAGGGGGACTGGTGAGCAGGGCCGCGAGGCTGGGGCTCAGGTCGGCGGCTTTGATCAGCCGGGCCGTCTGGTCGTCGATGATCAGTTTGCTGCTGTCAGGGTAGGCGACGGCATTACCCTCGGCATCGAGCAGCACAATTTCGGTGCCGGGCGTCACGACATGTTTGGCCAGGGTTGCCGACAGTTCCGCCAGCGTAAGGTCGGCCCCCATCACCGCTTGCTCACCACTGCGCCGCGCCAGGGTTGTGCCGACGTTGTGGGTGGAGAAGAACAGGTAGGGCTCGGTGGTGATCTGATCACGGTCGCTGCGGGCGCTGGAGAACCAGGCGCGGGAGCGCGGATCGTAAATTTCGTCGGGGTTGTCCAGACGGCTGATGAGGGCCAGGTTCTGATCGAAAAATAAGGATTGGGAGCGGACCTGACCGCTGCCTGGATGCTCGATGCTCCATACCTGATACGCCGCGATGTCCGGTGCCTTGAGCTGCGTTTTCAGGGCGACGCTGCGCAGGGGGCGAACCATGAAGAAGTCGCCATTGCTGTAGCCCAGGTACAGCGAGGCCAGATCGGGGTTGTCCTTGAGCGATTGACTGAAGGGCTTGAGCAACGCCAGGCGTTGCTCAAGGTCGGGCGCCTGGGTTGCCGGATTGTCCGCCAGCAGGCTCAGCAGATGACGAATCGGCTCATAGGTGCGATGCAGGTCCAGACGGACATCCTGCTCGATGCGATTGAAGAGCTTTTCACTGCTGGAAAGAATGATTCGGGTGGTTTGCCGATAGTTGAAAATGCCCAGCACCACCCCGGTCAGCAACAACAGGAACGTGAACATCACGCTGATATGGATGTGCAGGGGCAATCGGCGTTGGTCCGGGCGCAGTGGGCTGGGCATTGCAGCTTTCTCCATGACGATGAACACACTGCTCAGCCTTCCAGCATAGTTAACGCTCCATCATTCTGCTTTTTGTCGTGGCACGCGATCTGTTGTTGTAATGCCCGCTCCAGTTCGAGCATGGCGCGTTCCGTGGACTTGCTGCAATCGGCTACTTCGTCGTGCTGGAACCTGTCATTGCAGGCCTTTTCGAGCGCCTCGCAACTGTCGATCAGTCGAGAGGCCTGGACGATTCGCGCCGCTCCCTTGATTTTGTGGGCGATGTCGAGGAGTGCCTGCCGGTCGTTTGACCGGGACAACGTCAGCAGCGTTTGCCGATCCAGGTGGTTGCTATTCAGCAGCTCGGTCAACAATCGCCGGTTCAGTGCCGGGTTGCCACCGGTTAACAGGTGCAGCCCCTCCAGACTGAACGCCGGGCCGCGGACCGTCGGCACAATGCCTTCGATCCATTGGCTCAAGGCTGTCAGGCTGAGAGGTTTGAACAGGCAATCGTCCATCCCGGCTTGTTTGCAGCGTTGTCTTTCCTCCGGTTGCGCATTAGCGGTGAAACCCAGAACGGTACAGGCAGGGCGCTGCATGCGCTGTTCATGTTGGCGAATGGCACGAGCCATCTCATATCCATTCATGATCGGCATATTGCAATCGGCAATCACCAGGTCGAATGGCTGATCTTTCCACGCCTCCAATCCCGCTTCGCCATCTGCTGCGACCTTGAACCGATGCCCCAGAAACTCCAGTTGCTGGCACATGAGCAAGCGATTGGCCGGGTGATCGTCGACCACCAGAACGTTCAAGGGGGCAGCGCTCTGGTGAATCTGTGGTTCGGCAGTTTCCGGTATCTGTACAGGCGGCAGGGTTGCCAGATTCAGCGAAACCCGAACCTGAGTGCCGACCCCAGGCTGGCTGCTCAATTGCAGGTTGCCGCCCATCATTTCGCACAGATTGCGGCTGATCACCAGGCCCAGCCCCGCACCGCCCCTGGGTAACTGGCCGGAGTTATTGGCCTGGACGAAAGGCTCGAACAGTCGCTGCTGATCCTGCTCGCTGATCCCGGCGCCGCTGTCCTCAACCAGCAACTGCAGCTGCACGCGGTCGGGCTCGTCGGTCGGTTGCAACTCGACGCTGATCCTGACCTGACCCTGTTGCGTAAACTTGATTGCATTGCTGACCAGGTTGGACAGCACCTGTTTGAAACGCATCGGGTCCAACAGGACATCGGTCGCAGGTTTTGCAGGCTTGAATGCCAGGTGCAGTCCGAGATTTTTTTGCCGGGCCAGCCCGTCGAAGATCCTCACCACCGAGGCCACGGCTTCAGCCAGATTGACGCGTTCCGGGCTCAGGCTCAGACGTCCGGACTCGATGCGCGCAATGTCGAGAATGTCCCCGATCAGTTCCAACAGGTCTTTCGCCGAGTGATACGCGACGTCGATGGCCGGTCGATCCGGATGGCCAGGATCAATACGTTTGAGTGTTAGCTCCAGCATGCCGATGATCGCGTTCATCGGCGTGCGGATCTCATGGCTCATGGTTGCCAGAAAGGTGCTTTTAGCCCGGTTGGCTTCATCGGCACGTTCTTTCGCCGCCTGCCGCTGTTTTATCTGGCGTCTCATATAGGCGTTCCAGGCAACGGAGATCAGCAGCAGTACGCCAGCACCGGTAACGATCTGATAGAACACTCTGTGATAGTTGCGCCAGGTACTTTGCGAGGCCGCCGAATAGCCACGCCAGCGGTTATTGATAATGCCCAGCTCTTCTGGTGCGATGCTCAACAGCGCTTTGTCGAGGATGGCATTCAGTTCTTTGGCGTCGCGCCCGGTCGCCAGGGAAAATGCCGCCTGTTGGGTGCCGATGGTGGTGGTGATCTGAAGTGTCCGCTCGAAGATCCGCGATGAGATGAAGTAATTGGCGATCACCAGTGAATTCACCGCACCTTCTGCCTTGCCCTGGGCGAGCAACTCCACGGCACTGAATGTGTCCGGGGTTTCAACCAGGTTTATCCGCGGAAACTCGCTACGCAGGTAATCCACCAGTGGATTGCCCTGGGCAATGGCCAGGCGTTTGTCCTGCAGCTGGTTGAGGTTTGTCGGGCTGTCGGCGGCTTTGCGCGTCAGCAGGACAAAGGAGTTTTCCAGATAAGGGCGGCTGAAGTTCAACATCGTTTCACGCTGTGCACTGGGGAGCAGGGCGGCGATCAGGTCGGCCTGCCGGTTAGCGATCTGCTCGACCATCTCGTCATCGCTTCGGCTGCGCTGGATCTCAAACCGCAAACCGGTGCGCAGTCTGATCAGTTCGAGCAGGTCAGCCGTGACACCCCGAAAGTTGCCGTCGCTGTCAAAAAACGTCAGCGGCGCAAACGCTTCATTAACCACCACCCGCACAACCGGATGTTGCGTCAGCCAGCGTTCTTCGTGGTGGGTGAGTTGCAGTTTTTGATCGGTGAGAAGAATGTCGCTGCCGGCACTCCAGCGTTTGGCGATGTTTTCCCGTTCGCTGGTGGGGATGGCCTTGAGTACCGCGTTGATGATCCCGAGCAGGTCCGGGTTGCCCTTCTGTACGGCAAAGCTGAAACCATGGGCTTCGTGTTTACCGAAGTTGGCCATGCGGATGTTGTTCAGATACCCCTTGTTGATCATGTAATGAGTTGAAATGGTGTCACCGAGAAAAACGTCGGCCTGGTCGAAGGCAACCGCGTTGATTGCATTTTGGTAGGACGGGTAGGAGGTGATGATTGCCTTCGGATACAGCGCCCTGACTTCGTCCAGGGGCAGATAGTGATAGACCATGCTAAGCCGCAGGCCGGCGAGTCCATCTGCCAGTGATCGGGTTTCTCCTTCCCGTGTGACCAGCACGGGTTGATCCACGGCGTAAGGAATGGACAGTGCAATGTCGGCATTGTCAGCCTCGAACCCGTTGGCGGTGCCGAGCATGTCGACCTGACCCTTTTCCAGTGCCTCGATCGCAGCCCCTCGGGACGCGAAGCGCTGAACCTTGACGGGCAACCCCGTAACCTTGCCGAGGATGCCGGCGTAGTCGGCGGTGAAACCTTCGTAGTCGTGGCCGCTTAAGGTCAGGTCGAAAGGCGGATAATCCGGGCCTGACGTGCCCAGGATCAATTCACGTTTGTCTTTGACCCATTGTCGTTGTGAGGTATCCAGTCGGACTTCCATGTGCCCGGTCGTTGAGCGACTGAGCAGGGTGTAGTTTTCACTGGCCGTCTGCGCCGCGAGCACTGGGGTACTCAGGCATGAAGCCGTGATCATGAGTCTTAGATAATCCTTCAAACGACTGGGCATCCTGTTCCTCACACTAACGCGTTACGTTTTGCCATATCGATGAGTTCAACCAGAGATTTGGCTTTGAGTTTCTGCATAAGTCGTTTTTTATAGGTGCTGACAGTCTTGTTGCTGAGGAACATGCCCTTGGCAATTTCCTTGTTGGTGCGACCTTGGGCGAAAAGTTGTAATACCATCAACTCTCGATCATTTACGGATTTGAACAAGTCCAGGTCTGCCCACTGTGCGTCGTCACAACGAACTGGGTTCAATGCCTCGCTGGGGAAGTAGTTGTAACCTGATAATACTGCTTTGATCGCGCTCACCAGTTCACTGAGCTCTTCCTGTTTGCATACATACCCTGATGCACCTGACTGCATGCAACGAATACCAAAAAGTTTTGGGCATTGTGCAGTTAACACCAGTGTTTTTAATGGCGTGCTCATTGCGTTGAAACGGGAGAGCACTTCCAGCCCATCCAGTTTGGGAATACTGATGTCGAGGATGATCAGGTCGGGCATGCATTCGCGCACCATTTGCATGGCATCGACGCCATTGTCAGTTTCACCGACGACTTTGTAACCTTCATGTTCCAGCAGCATTCGAACGGCAAGGCGGATGACAGGGTGATCGTCGACAATAAAAACGGAGTTCATAATCAAATCCCATACGTGCACAAATAAAGCGCGCACCTTAGCTCAGTAGTTGAGGGGGCGCATGAACTGACAAGCCGATAGCATCAATATAGGAAAAGTCCTACAATTGAAAAAGAAATGGACTACGTACCAACTAGGTTTTGAATGAGGAAGGGGTAAAGTTTGGAGGGTGTAGTCAAGAGTGTGAAAGCGTTGGGTTATAAGTTTTAATCTGTGTTTTTTGGTGCGGTTTTAGTGTGTGTGGATTGGCGTGTTTTATTGTGAGGCCAAGGTCAACAAGTTTCTAAAGTCTGATTGTTTCAATGGCTTGATCAAGTAACCCAGCAAGGGAAGTCCGTGTTCGTAGGCTACTGTTTTAAGTTTTTCCAGTTCGGCTGATGTCAGGCTGCTCAGCAGTATTGCCTGTCTGATCATTCCCCGGTGACTGGCGAACTCGATCAAATCAAGACCGGGAAGGTCGGGCAGGCATTGGTCGCACAGAAGAATATCGAACGGTTGCGCAGCCTTGAGCATTTGTTGCAAGGCGCCTTCGGCACTGTCAGTGGTGGTCAGTTGGGTGAAGCCGTAACTCTCGAGTAGGTATTGAGTCGCTCTCAGCTGAAACGGATGATCTTCCACCAGCAATATGTGCCAATCGTGTTTGAACGTAGGAGTTTTCATGCGTCATCTGTCGAGCAGTGGGTGTGCAATTGTTTCGCGAGATGGCCGAACAATCGATCAGTCAGCTCTGCACAAGGTGTAGGGCGATTCTGTCGATGTTGAAATACAGATGAATGTCGAGACATTCGATCAGCCGTTCAGACGTCGTTGACGCGGCTGATCGATGCTCTGTTATCCGTGGCTTGAACGACCGGTCATTTCCAGCGCCATTTCGCCGGCATAGCTGTCGGTCATGCCGGCGATGAAATCAATCATGCGCAAGAACGAGGTGTGCAACGGGCCATGGGGATCGGGTGCATTGTTGCCCAACAGGTCGAGTATGCGCCGGTTCTTGAAGGAGGGCGTACGACCGTTGTGCTGCTCCAGTGCTGCGCCGCAAAAAGCATTGAGCAGGATTTCCAGGGTGGTGTAGGCGCCGATTTCGTGGAGCGTCTTGCGCTTGTCCTGGAAGATTTTTTTGCGTGCCATGTCCTTGGCATTCAAGACACAGCGTTTGGCCGGGCCATGCATGTGTTCGACAAGGTCCCCCGGCAGCGTGCCGGCCAACAGCGCATCCTGTTGTTCGACGAAGGCTCGGGCTGCTGCGTTGGTCAGGTGTTCGATGGCTTTGCCCCGCAGAATCGCCAGTTTGCGCCGCCGCGAATCCTGTGGACCGAGCTGGCGATAGGTTTCCGGGAGATCGTCGCCCACCAGGTCCAGCAGCAGGGACTCGACTTCGGCGTACTCCAGCAGTTCCATTTCCAGGCCATCTTCCAGATCGATCAGCGCGTAGCAGATGTCGTCGGCGGCCTCCATCAGATACACCAGCGGATGGCGCGCCCAGCGCTGCTCTTCCAGTTGGGGCAGGCCGAGTTTATGAGCGATCTGTTCCAGCAGCGGCAGTTCGCTCTGGTAGCAGCCGAACTTGTGCTTCTTGTAGCCCAGTGAGTCGGCGTGCCGGGCCGTCCACGGGTATTTCAGGTAGGTGCCCAGGGTGGCATAGGTCAGCCGGGTGCCTCCTTCGAACTGATGGTATTCAAGCTGGGTGAGCACCCGGAAACCTTGGGCATTGCCTTCGAAGTTGAGGAAGTCGTTGCGTTCGGCTTCGCTCATGGCATCCAGCCAGCCACGACCGGCGGCCTGCTGGAACCAGTGGCGGATCGCGTCTTCTCCAGAGTGGCCGAAGGGTGGGTTGCCGATGTCATGGGCCAGGCAAGCCGATTGCACCACCATCCCCAGGTCGCTCGGTTCACACCAGTCGGGCAGCGCGCTGCGGATGGTTTCACCGACGCGCATCCCCAGTGAACGACCGACGCAGCTGACTTCCAGCGAGTGGGTCAGGCGCGTATGAATGTGATCGTTGCTGGAGACCGGATGGACCTGGGTCTTGCGCCCGAGACGGCGAAACGCGCCTGAGAAAATGATCCGGTCATGGTCTTTATGGAAAGGACTGCGGCCGAGTTCTTCCGGGCTGTGCACAGGTTTTCCGAGGCGTTCGCGGGTAAGCAGGGTGTGCCAATCCAAGGCTGGTTTCTCCGTCAGGTGACTGAACCCCTAGCTTCCCGTTTCGCGCCGGTACCTGCAAGGAGAACTACAACCCCGCAGCGTCGATATCGATGAGCAGTAGCCGTTCGCCGTTATCGAAAAACTGCCCCGCAGTGAGGCAGTACTGATTGCTGGTGGCGTCGCGGTAAGTGTTGGAAAGCGTCAGACGCCGCTCATCCCAACCCTCGGCCAGCAAGTGATAGAAATAGGGGCGCCATGACCAGTTATGGCCCAGGTAGCGGTTATCGGCTTCCCAGCCATTGTTACGCCATTCCAGGTTGGGGGTCAGTTGCGTGCCGTGGCGGTCGCACTGATAAAAACGCAACAGCCAGGGAAACGCTTCCAGCTGCGGCAAGGCGCTGAGGGGCGCGCTGGCTTGAGCCCAGGCTTGCAGGATGGTCATCAGTTCGCTGAGTTGCTGGCGCATGATCATCAGGCGAGCGCGTTCAGTCAGCTTTTGCTGAACGTAACGCTGGCGCAGTTGCGCGAAGCGCTCGACAAAGGCGTCGGTGGCGAAGAAATCCGCTTGCGCTCGGGCGAACAGAAAGCCCTGTACGTAGCGTGAGCCGCACTCCAGGGCAAAATTCAGTTGAGCTTCGGTTTCCACGCCTTCGGCGATGATCCAGCAACCGGTTTTTTCCGCCATTTGCGCCAGTGCCTTGACCACATCGCTGCTGGGACCGCCCAACGCGGCGGCCTGGAACAACCGCATGTCGAGCTTGAGAATGTCCGGTTGCAGGGCCAGCACGCGATCGAGTTGAGAGTAACCGGCACCGAAGTCATCGATGGCGATCCGCGCCCCGGCTTGCCGGTAGCGGGCCACGACTTCAGCCAGACGCTGGCTGTCGCCGCCCAATTCGGTGATCTCGAAGACGATTCGCTGTGCATCGACACCATGCCTGCTCAGTTGCTTGAGGCTCGGCAGTGCCTGGTCCCGGCGCAAGCGGCTGATCCAGCGGGGGGAGATGTTCAGGCTGAGAAACCAGTCCGCGGGCGCTTCATGCAGACGGCTCAGGGCGTTGTCGCGAATCTGGCGATCGAGACGTCGCAGGGCGATGGCCGGGGTTCGCGGATCGGCGAACAGCGCACCTACTGAGGTCAGTTGACCATCGGCCTGGCGCAGTCGGCCCAGCGCTTCGACACCAGCGATACGGCCTGTGGCGGTATCGATGAATGGCTGAAAACAGGCGAGCGGTTGCCCGTCGATCACGAGGCCTCCTTAGTAAGGTGTTGTTCTGGATAAATACCTGGTCCCAGGTAGGCACGCAGGATCAACCTCTCGATAAAGAGGTTGATCCTGGTGGTATTGCAAGAATGCAGCCAGACAAGACTGATTAGTGTTTGCGCGAAGCGCTCTGCATGACCAGCTTGATCAGCGGCCCCAGTGCGGCGCCCAGGCTAACCAGCTTGGTCAGGCTGCCGATACCGCCGCTCTTGGCACCCTTGCCGGTCAGAAAGCCCAACCCGATCACGGCGGCTATGCCCCAGAGCGGGGCGTGTTTGATGCCGAAGCCGTCTTGCAGGCTTTGTGTCATGCCGCGCACCCGTTGCAGGGGCTGCAGCAGTTGTTGGGATTCGTGGCGAATTTCCTGGCGATGCATTTCCATGCGCAGACGGATCAGTGCCTTGCGCATTTCCGTTCGCGAACTATTGCGGGGAAGTTCAGGCATGCTCATGGCAACAGACGCTCCCGATCATTGGCCAGCTCTTCGAGGGTGCCATGGAAGGGTGAGGACTCATCGAAAATCGCCGCCCTCAAGCGCATTGCGCAGAACAACGCCGCAAAGGTGTAGAACACACAGAGCCCGATGATTGCCGCCAGGCGATAGGTGTCCCAAAACAGGATCAACACCAGCGTCGACAACCCCACTAACAACAACAAGGCAAAGACCAGCGTCAGGCCTGCAAACAGCAACAGGCTTACGGTGCGTGCTTTTTGCTCCTGCAGTTCGATGCCGAACAGTTCGACATGGCTATGCAGCAATCCAAGAAATGCGGCACCCAGGCGCCGCGATGAAGAGCGGGTGCCCGTCGCGGACGAGCCGGATTCATCGATTGCCATATCAGCGCCGAGTGGCCAGCAGACCAATCAGGAAACCCACGCCGGCTGCGATCCCGACCGATTGCCATGGGTTGGCCTGGACGTAATCTTCCGTGGCGGTGACAGCCGCTTTGCCGCGCTCGCGCAGGGAGTCTTCGGTCAGCTTCAGGGTTTCCCGGGCGCGCAGCAGACTGTCGCGGATCTGCTCACGCAGCTCATCGGCCTGATCACCGGCCAGGGATGCGGTGTGTTCCAGCAACCGTTCGGTGTCGCTGACCAGTGTCTGAAAATCTTCCATCAGAATTTCTTGAGCAGTCTTTGCCTTGATGCGTGCCATTGGTGATCTCCGTAAGTGGCTTCTGAAGCGTTCGAGTATGAGCCTTGCGCGAAGGTTCAGTACAAATGACTGGTACATCTTTTGCTACGTCGTGGTGCGTCAGCCGGCGCTATTGCGCTGTTGCCGGGCATGATTTCAGGAAAACCCTGACTCAAACAATTAAAACTCACGCAGAGCCTGCGGTCTTGTGCGCCAAAGCGGTTCATCCGGATCAGCGTTGCGGTCTGGATGAGCTGCAACTTGGTGCGTAGGTCATCTGCGCGAACTGCTTTGGTGCTTTTTTTCAGCCTTCAGGTCTGCCAATCCATGGAAAATCTGCAAAGTGCTGTGGACAGTCTGGTCCATAGCTCCAACACGTTGTTCATCCTTATCGGTGCGGTCATGGTTCTGGCCATGCACGCCGGTTTCGCCTTTCTTGAGGTCGGTACGGTTCGCCAAAAGAATCAGGTCAACGCCTTGTCGAAGATCCTCAGCGACTTCGCCATTTCGACCCTGGCCTACTTCTTTATAGGCTATTGGATTTCCTATGGGGTCAGTTTTATGCAACCGGCGGCGGTGATCACCGCCGATCATGGCTATGGGCTGGTGAAGTTTTTCTTTCTGCTGACCTTTGCCGCGGCGATACCGGCGATCATTTCCGGCGGCATCGCCGAGCGCGCCCGGTTCGTCCCGCAGTTGTGCGCGACGGCGCTGATCGTGGCGTTTATCTACCCCTTCTTCGAAGGCGTGGTCTGGAACGGCAACTTCGGTCTGCAAGCCTGGTTGCTGGCACGTTTTGGCGCCAGTTTCCATGACTTCGCCGGCTCCGTGGTGGTTCACGCCATGGGCGGCTGGCTGGCACTCGCGGCGGTGTTGCTGCTGGGGCCGAGGCAAGGTCGTTATCGCGACGGGCGACTGGTGGCATTCGCGCCGTCGAGCATTCCCTTTCTGGCGTTGGGGTCGTGGATCCTGATCGTCGGCTGGTTCGGTTTCAACGTGATGAGCGCCCAGACCCTGCAAGGAGTCAGCGGGCTGGTGGCAGTGAATTCGTTGATGGCCATGGTCGGCGGCACGGTGGCAGCGTTGATCGTCGGGCGCAATGACCCGGGCTTCCTGCATAACGGTCCGTTGGCTGGATTGGTGGCGATCTGCGCCGGTTCGGATCTGATGCACCCGGTGGGCGCATTGGTGACCGGCGCCATCGCCGGGGGCCTGTTTGTCTGGTGCTTTACCGCAGCTCAAGGCAAGTGGCGTATCGACGATGTGCTGGGTGTCTGGCCTTTGCATGGGTTGTGTGGTGTCTGGGGCGGGATCGCTTGCGGCATCTTCGGGCAAACCGCTTTGGGTGGTTTGGGGGGCGTGAGCCTGATCAGCCAGTTGATCGGCACCTCTTTGGGGGTAGTCGTGGCGCTGGCCGGTGGTTTTGCCGTGTATGGCGCGATCAAGGCGGTCCATGGCTTGCGCCTGAGCCAGGAAGAAGAGTATTACGGCGCGGATTTGTCGGTGCACAAGATCGGCGCCGTGAGCCAGGATTGAATCAGCGTTCCTCATCGTTGGCGCCAGGGTAAAAATCGTGCAGCAGGCGATAGCGGTCATGCCGTACCTGGTCGACCCGGTCCTGCACCTGCTGGCCGGGTATGCCCAGCATGATCAGCGCGTGGGAGGCGAGCATCAGGCTGGACTCCAGCAACTCGGGTACGACTTCACTGGCGCCGGCCGCCTTCAACTCGGCCAACTGGCTGTCATCCCGGGTGCGCACCAGGATCGGCACGGTCGGGTTGAACCGCCGTGCTTCCTTGAGAATCAGCAGGGCGATGTCTGTCTTGTCCACGGCAACCACCAACAGTCTTGCGCGCTCCAGTCCTATCGCGATCAGCAGCTCGCCGCGGCGTGAGTCGCCGTAGTGCACACTGCTTTCATTGACCACGGCTTCCTGGACCCGCACCGGATCGGTGTCCAACGCGATGTACGGTTGCTGAACATGACGCAGGAAACGCCCGATGGATTGACCGACGCGGCCGTAGCCACAGATCACCACGTGATTGTGCAGGCCGGCGTTGAGCGCGCTGATTTCTTCGAGTTCGGCTGCTTTGTTGGGTTTGCGGTGCAGACGCATGGCGATGCGGGGAGCGGCGCGCAGGAGTAAAGGCGTGACCAGCATCGAGCAGAACGTGGCGGCCAGCAGCAGGCCGCCGAGGTCGGCGGGCATCAGTTTGTTCTGTTGCATCTGCGCCATCAGGGCAAAACAGAACTCACCCCCCTGGGCCAATGCCAGGCCGCTGCGCCATGCAGTTTCGCCATCGCTGCCGCGCCATTTGACCAGCAGTGCGACCAGGGTGCCCTTGATCAGCAGCAACCCCAACGTCAGACCGAGAATCAGCAGACCGTGGCTGGCAAACAGGCGCAAGTCGATCAGCATGCCGATACTGACGAAGAACACTCCGAGCAGGATGTCGCGGAATGGACGGATGTCGGCCTCGATCTGATGTCGGTAGTGGCTTTCCCCCAGCAGCATGCCGGCGAGAAAGGCGCCCAGGGCAGGAGAGAGGCCGAGCAGGTGAGTCAGCCAGGCCGTCAGCAGAACAATCACCAGTGCCAACAGCACGAACAGCTCCGCGGACCGGGCCGCGGCGACTTCATGGAACAGCCGTGGCAGAAACCAGCGACTGACCAGCAGCAAACCGACGAACAGCACCAAGGTCTTGGCCAGCGTCAGCGGCAGCGCCCAATACCAAGCCTGGTCGCTGCTGCCGGCGAACACCGGCACAAGCGTCAGCAGCAACACCGCAATCACGTCCTGGAACAACAGCACGGCGATGGCATTCTGGCCGTGACGGCTGAATATCTCGCCGAGGCTGCTCAACTCCTTGCTGACAATGGCGGTGGACGACAGCGCCAGACCGGCACCGAGTAACAGGGCCGGTGTGATCGGCATGCCGAACAGCATCAGCAATGCTCCCAGCAAGATCCCGGACCCCAGCACTTGCAGGCTGCCCAGGCCAAACACCACCTGGCGCAGTGCGAGCATCTTCGACAGGGAAAACTCAAGCCCCAGGGAGAACAGCAGGAACACCACGCCCAATTCAGCCAGATCGGGCAAGTCTTCGTTTTCATTCACCCAGTTGAACGCTGTCGGCCCGATCATCAGCCCTACGCACAAGTAGCCCAGCACCGGTGGCAAACGCAGGCGCTGGAACAGTGCAATCACCACCAGGGAGGAGGCGAGGATGATCAACAAGTTGGCAAACACAAAAAACTCCGGTGAGGGTTCTGGCTACTCAAGCGTAGAGGCAAAAAAGACGCGAGCATTGCGCAAATGACCGGCGACGCAAATGATTTGCGTCAGAGTTTTGCCGAAATCTCTTGAAGTCACCGTTGCTCGGACGTCGGCTCGACGGCGTTTGATGGCGGGCCTAGAATGAGCGCTTACTTCGTTTGGTCTTGTCGTCATGCCTCCTGAATGTCAGCTGTTCGGCACCGTTGGTTGCCATCTTTGTGAAGTCGCCGAAGCACTTCTGATGCCCTTTGTCGAAAACGGGCTGTTGGTGGAGCTGGTGGATATCGCTGACGATGAAACCTGGTTCGAAGCCTACAGCCTGCGTATTCCGGTGTTGCGACGGGTCGATACCGGCGCTGAGCTGGGTTGGCCGTTCAGTGCCGATGAAGTGGTGGCGTTCCTGCGTTAACTCTGACGCTGCTGGCGATGCCCCACCTGTCGCGATCCTTGTTTCATCCATTGGCGAAAGGTCGGTTATTCAGTTACTGTATGTGCATACAGTTATTCGGATTGCCTGCCATGCTTCTCCCTGTTCGGGTTGGGGCAGATGATCCCGGACGTCAGAGGGATGAAATGTGGTCAATGTCGAACAATTGAAGAACAGCGTGAACCGGATGTCGGCGGACGTGGTACGCGAGGCGGTTCTCGAGTTGCGTCTGGATGGTCTGGTCACGGAAGGGAAAACGCCCTTCAATAAACTGCATTTCAATACTTGTTTCGCCGAAATCGAAGCCTTGTTCCAGCGTGCGGGTTATCACCGGCAGCTCGATGTCGTGGGCTATCAGGGGTTGTTGTATGCGCTTTATGATCCGGGGCGCTGGGAAGCGGTCGATGTGCTGCGCTGGCTCAAGGAGTTCACCGAAGCGGCCGCTCGAACGCAGTCAATACCGGCCTGAGGATTCTCTTCTAGGTTCGTTCCGGCCACTGTTGGATAATGCTGCCCTGCATTGAGGGTTAGAGTTTTTCGTATGTCCACTTCATCGTTTTCTGCTGCGCACAACCAGGCCAGCACGCTCTATCTGCCGCCTGGTCCGTGGCAGACCGTATTCGATTGCCTGTGCGAACACTTCAGCGCCATCGGTCGTGAGCAATGGCTGGACAGAATTGCTCGCGGTCGTGTCCTCGATGGGCAAGGCATGCCGATCGCTCTGGATCTGCCTTACAAGGAAGGTCTGCGGATTCATTATTTTCGTGAAGTACCGGACGAAAAACCGATTCCGGTGGTGGAGTCGATCCTCTATGCCGACGAGCATCTGGTGGTGGCGGACAAACCGCACTTCCTGCCGGTGACGCCGGCTGGGGAGTATGTGGAGCAGACATTGCTGCGACGATTGATCCGGCGACTGGATAACCCGCATCTGGTGCCTTTGCATCGTATTGACCGGCATACGGCAGGGCTGGTGCTGTTCTCAGCCAATCCTCAGAGTCGGTCGTCGTATCAGTCGTTGTTTCCTACACGCCAGATCGAAAAACGCTACGAAGCAATCGCCCGGGCATTGCCTGAACTGACTTTTCCGATGGTTCATAAAAGTCGACTCATCGATGGCGAGCCGTTCTTTCGCATGCAGGAAGGTCCGGGCGTCAGCAATACCGAGACGGCTGTCGAGGTCAGGGAAAAAAACGGTGAATTGTGGCGCTATGCGCTTTACCCGGTAACAGGCAAGAAACATCAGTTGCGAGTGCACATGGCGGCCCTGGGAGCTGGCATCTGCAATGACCCGTTCTATCCGCGAGTGCTCAAGGACGTAGAAGACGACTATGCCAACCCCTTGAAGCTGCTGGCCCAGGGATTGCGATTTGTTGATCCGGTTACGGGGCAGGAAAGAGAGTTCGAAAGCACAATCACCCTGGAGTGGTGATTACAGGCAAACCTGCTTTTCTTCAGCCACGAAAAAGCCCGCTTTAAAAGCGGGCTTTTCTGTATCCGATGGTCGCCGCAAAGATTACAACTCTTTAACGGTACGAACCTGATCTTTGTTGATACGGATGTGTTTGCCATCCAGCTGTTCGAACTCGTAAAAGCCCGATTCTTGATCGTACTTAGGCGCGTCGACGGCCTGGATTTCTCGACCGTCATTCAAGGTGATCACTGAAGGCGATGCACAACCGGCGAGGGTCGCAAGGCCCAGGGCGAGCATGAAAGTGGCGAGGGTCCGTTGGGTCATGGGTGTGTCTCCGAATGGAAAATCTTTTGAATACTGAGCTTGAGACGTATGCAGCGCGCGCAAGTTCCTTCGAGTGTCAGTCTGACACAGTGTGATGCGTGCTTAATAGTTCCGGCGTATTGAGGTTGGCCAGGCGAGGGTCGTTGTCGGGGCACTGCAGGGCCATGGCGCCCAATGTGCGCATCAGTCGGCCCGGGCTGCGCTCGCCTTCGTTCCAGGCCGTCTCGAAAGCCCCTGAAAGAACGACGGGAATCATGCACAGCAAAGGTTCCCAGTGTTCTCCATGACGCAGCATCAACGGTTTGTCCGGATGCTGCGCGGCAGTTTCACGCATGCTCTGGAGCAGCGCAGCATCGATGCGAGGCACATCGCAGGGCAATACCAGCAGGTGTGTGTGGCGGGCGGCCTTCAGGCCTGCGCGAATACCCGCCAACGGCCCCGGAAAGTCGCCTTCATCGTCATGGACCAACTGATCCGCATAAGGCGCATATTTCTCCAGGTTTCTGTTGCAGGAGATGATCAGATCATCACTCAGCAGACGGGTCTTGCGGTGCAGATGCGCGATCAGTGGCTCGCCGTGCCATTCCAGCAAACCCTTGTCCTGACCGCCCATGCGTTGGCCGCGCCCGCCCGCCAGGAGCAAAATGGAGCACGGCGCTAAAGGTGTTTCCGAGGTCATCGCACTTCTCCATGGGGGCGGCGAAAAAATGAGGCGCTGTGATATAACACCGGGCTGTTTCTCCTACAACTGGACGAGCCTATGAAAGCCAAGGCTGATGTACCTTTCGCACCGCTCAACATCGCGGTGCTGACTGTCAGCGATACCCGTACCCTGGAAACCGACACCTCAGGCCAGGTCTTCGTCGACCGCTTGAGCGCTGCCGGTCATAACCTGGCGGCCCGTGTATTGCTCAAAGATGATCTCTACAAAATTCGTGCGCAAGTGGCCAACTGGATTGCCGATGAAGTCGTGCAAGTGGTGCTGATCACTGGCGGTACCGGGTTTACCGGTCGTGACAGCACGCCCGAAGCGGTGAGTTGCCTGCTGGATAAGCAGGTCGATGGTTTTGGTGAAC
This sequence comes from Pseudomonas sp. P1_A1, assembly GCF_056406935.1. NCBI lineage: Bacteria > Pseudomonadati > Pseudomonadota > Gammaproteobacteria > Pseudomonadales > Pseudomonadaceae > Pseudomonas > Pseudomonas sp. P1_A1. The sequence goes on from NZ_JBFTZE010000008.1 coordinate 244,422, forward strand.
TGTTCCGGCAGATATCGGTGGCGGATATCGGTACTTCCACGGTTCAGTCCCGGGCCTTGGCCGGTCTGGCCAATGGCACGCTGGTTTGCTGCTTGCCGGGTTCGACCAATGCGGTGCGCACCGGTTGGGACGGCATTCTCGCCGAACAACTGGATTCCCGGCACCGTCCGTGCAATTTCGTGACCCATCTGAAACAGGCGGCACCCTGTGAATCCCGCGGGTAAGCCAGGCAAGACTGGCAGCCTGATGGCTGTCGAGGTGGCGCTCGCGCGGTTACTGGAAATGGCCGACGCCTCGAGAGTTCATCAGCACCAACGCTTGCCGTTGGCGCAGGTTCAGGGGCGTGTACTGGCTGCTGATCTGGTCTCGACACTTGATCTGCCGCCCTGGCCCAACAGTGCCATGGATGGGTATGCCTTGCGCGTCGCCGACTGGACGGGAGAACCGTTGCCGGTCAGCCAGAAGATTTTTGCGGGTCAGGCTCCGGAGCCCTTGAAGCCGGGGACCTGTGCGCGGATCTTCACCGGCGCGCCTGTGCCCGCGGGTGCCGACTGTGTCGAGATGCAGGAGAACGCCGAGGTTCAGGCGGATGAGCGGGTACGTTTCACCCAGACCATGACCCCGGGACAGAACATCCGACCACAAGGCCAGGAAACCACCGCCGGTGAGTTGATCTTGCCCGCCGGTACACGCCTGGGTCCCATCGAACAGGGGCTGGCGGCATCGTTGGGATGCGCTGAACTGGACGTGGTTCGCAAGGTTCGTGTTGCGGTTTTGTCTACCGGGGATGAGCTGATTGAGCCGGGCCAGGCCCTTGGACCGGGACAGATCTACAACAGCAATCGAGTGTTGCTTTGCAGCTGGTTGCAGCGCTTGGGCTGTGAGGTGATTGATGCTGGCATTCTTCCCGATGATTTAGCGACCACGCGTGCCCGTCTCGGCGAGTTGAAGGATGTCGACCTGATTCTCTCCACCGGTGGCGTATCGGTGGGAGAAGCCGACTTTCTGGGGATTGCCTTGCGGGAAGAGGGCGAGTTGACCCTGTGGAAGCTTGCTATCAAGCCAGGCAAGCCGCTGACGTTCGGGCATTTTCGCGGTGTGCCTGTCATTGGTTTGCCCGGCAATCCGGCGTCAACCCTGGTGACTTTTGCTCTGTTGGCGAGGCCCTACCTCTTGCGCCGCCAAGGCGTAAAAGAGATCGAACCCCTGAAGTTTCAGGTACCGGCAGGGTTTGTCTGGCCAAAGGCCGGTAACCGACGTGAGTACTTGCGCGGACGTCTGGAGAATGGCCGGGCAATCATCTACAAGAATCAGAGCTCTGGCGTACTGCGCAGTGCCGCCTGGGCGGACGGTCTGGTTGAAGTGCTGGAGGACCGTACGCTGATCGAGGGTGATAGTGTGAGCTTCATCCCGTTGAGTGAAGTCCTGGGGTGATGCAGGTCCTGGTTCTGCCACGCAAGCCCGGTCGAAAGCGTTGGGGCTTGCGTGCATGACCGTTCCTTAATTTGCCAGAAGTGTCACGACCTGATCGAAGCGACTGTTGGAGATCCAGCTCAAAAGCCCCAGGACCACAGCTGTTCCGCCAGCGGAATAGGCAAGCCTGTGCTTGATGGATTTGACGTCGCCGCGGACTTCATCCAGGTCTCTGCGGATGTACTTGAGATGTGTCTCCAGTTCAGTGACGCGAGGTTCCATATCAACTTCTCCGGTGGGCTTTGCGCCGCTTTTGAATTCAGCCTGCTGATTGACGTGATTGTCCGAGAACGGCGTAACCGGAGTTACCGGTAGTCTGAGGTCATGGCTATGCATGGAATAATTGGCTCCTTGCGTTAAAACCATTCAGGTGGCCGATACTGTTATTACTTACGATTTTTGGGGACCTTAAAGGGGTTCCATTCATTGTTTGCACGTCCCTGTGACATTTACTGGTGATGACTGATAACCGCTGACACAACGGTGTACCAATTGCCCTGATGGGTCAATTGAGCCGATTCCTCAGGTTTTGTAAGAAAAAATACCGCTCTGTAGGACTCAAGTGTCCTTCCCCGGGAAATAATTGAAATCCTTGCGACTTTTATGAGGGGGTGCGAGGTCAACATCTCTCATACGGACTCGGAAAGGGGAGTGATCAAAATGCGCGAGCGCAAGGCGTTGTTGATTCTGCATGGCAAGCAGGCACTCAATGAGCAGGTCCGTTCAGCTGTCGAAGGCAAGCGCCAACAAGGCTGGGAGCTGGCTGTTCGACTGACCTGGGAGGCCGGTGATGCGCAGCGGCTGGTGGGGGAAGCGTTGACGGCGGGCTATACGCAGCTGATTGCCGGCGGCGGCGATGGCACCTTGCGTGATATCGCCGAAGCCATGGCGGCGCATTCGACGCAGGCCAGCCTGGTGCTTTTGCCCTTGGGCACCGCCAACGATTTTGCACGCGCCGCTGGTGTGCCCCTGGAGCCCGCTCAAGCGCTGGAGCTTTTGGAGGCCGCCCCGCATGCCATTGATCTGGGGGAGGTCGGCGGGCAGGTTTTTCTGAACATGGCCACGGGCGGCTTTGGCAGTCAGGTCACGGCCAATACTTCCGAGGATCTGAAGAAAATTCTTGGCGGCGCGGCTTATCTCTTCACCGGTTTATCGCGCTTCAGTGAGTTGCATGCGGCCTATGGCGAGTTGCAGGGGCCGGATTTTCACTGGGCCGGTGAGCTGTTGGCATTAGGCATCGGCAATGGCCGACAGGCTGGCGGTGGTCATATGTTGTGCCCGCAGGCGCTGGCTGACGATGGTCTGCTGGATATCAGCATTTTGCCCGCGCCCCAGGAAGTGGTCGGTACCTTGAAAGACCTGCTGACCGATGGTTTCGGAATCGACAGCATGTTTGTGCGAGCCCGCTTGCCGTGGGTCGAGATCAAAGTATCGGAGGGCCTTTATATCAACCTTGATGGTGAGCCTCTGGAGGGCGATAACCTGCGTTTTTCGGCACGGCCGGCGGCATTGCGGGTGCATTTGCCCGAGGACTCGCCGCTGCTGAGCGGCTCGAATCCGGCTAATCGTCCAGACTGATGATTTGCTCGCGCACGGCGAACAACACCAGGCCGGCCACATCGTAGATCTGCAAGCGTTTCATGATCTGCGAGCGGTGGGTTTCGACAGTCTTGATGCTCAGGCCCAAGCCATTGGCAATTTCCCGGGTGGATTTTCCGCGAACAATCAATCGCAGGATTTCCAGCTGGCGTGCCGTCAGGTTGTGCGAGTCCTGGGTTGGTGCCTGATTTTTCTGGGTTCGGGTCAGCGCCTGGTTGATGACGGTGTGGGCAATGGCCGGGCTCAGGTAGCGTTCGTTACTGCGCAAGGCATCCAGGGCATGCTCGAGCTCGGTGGCCGTGGTGTCTTTGAGCAGGTAGCCATGAGCCCCGGATTCGAGTGCTTGCATGATGAGCGCCGGGTCGGTGTGCATCGACAGGATGAGCACTTTGCACTGCGGACGTACTCGTTTGAGTCGCTGCAAGGCTTCAAGGCCACCGGTTTTCCTCATGGAGATATCCAGCAGGATGATGTCCGGGGACAGTTGCTCGACCATCTCGAGTAACTGCGAGCCGTCACTGGCCTCCCCAATGACCGCATAGCCGGGAATATCCAGTACCAGAGCGCGCACGCCAGCCCTGATAAGCGAGTGGTCGTCCACCAGAAGTAAGTTACAAGTCAACGCATAACCTTATTCGTACTGGCCCGTTCCAGCGCACGGGGCGCCCAGGGGAAGAGTGCTTCGATTTGAGTGCCTTTGCCCGGCTCGCTGGTCACGGTCAGCGTGCCGCCTAACTGATCGATCCGCTCCGACATTCCGGCCATTCCGCGTTGCCCCTCCCGAGCAGGGTCTGCCGCTGGCTCGAACCCCAGGCCATCGTCACTGATTAACAACGTCAGTCCTTGGGGCAGACGTTGCAGGCGGACCAACAGATTCCTGGCTTCGGCATGGCGCAGCATATTGGTAACCGCTTCTTGAGTGATGCGAAAGGCCGCCACCGCCATTTCTTCCGGTATGCCAGTCAAACGTTGATGGCATTCCAGGCTCCAGTTCACGGACGTATTGGCCAGGGTTCTGAGTAAATGCGCACGCAGACTGGCTTCCAGCCCGAGACTGGTCAACTGTCGTGGGTTCAGGATGGCTGATACATCACGAACTTTGGTCAGGGTTTCGTCCAGCGTATCGCAGAGGACCGAACATTGACCCTGCAGTTCTTCAGGCAATCGACGTTTGAGCCATTCACTTTGAAGTTTTGCGGCGGTCAGCAATTGGCCAATATCATCATGCAGTTCCCGACTGAGCCGGTGACGTTCGTTTTCCTGAACTTCCAGCAGACGGTCGGCCAATTCTTGAGGCTGAAACTTTATCGATTTGAGCGAGAGGCGATGCCCCACCCAGACGCAGGTCAGCGCCGCAGTATTGAGCACCAGCAGACTCACCGGCAGAGGCATCGACAAGCTGTAGACCAACAGGCTGCCAAGTGCCGAGCAGGTGCACACGAAAAGCGTGAACCGGCGCGCGCTTTTTCGGGAGGGTGGCCACAGGGCGATTGACTTGAGGCTGGCGTACATAGCGGATGGAGCCAATGGATGTTCGCTGCGGGCAGACCGGTCATAAGGGCTGACGGGTCTCTGTTTGAAAATAGGTTGTATGAGTCGCCTTTAATGACGGCAGTGCAATGCTCGAAATAAAGCCTTCAATGTTATGGGCTTGTTCGCGCCAAAGGGCACTCTGTCATTAATTGACGTCAACGAATGGGCGGCATAATACCACTTAAGATACCGTTGGTCGCGTTCGGCATATAGGTAGGTACCTTCAGGAAATAACGTTTTTGGACGATAGTTCCACAATGGATAAACTTTTGATTTTTATCTTCGAAAGATATCGAGTGTGCCAGGCGTTTTGTTTTTATTGGCAGGCACTATCTGAAGTCGGGGCCGGGGTAACTATTTGTTTCGAGCTGCCATCGACGGGTATGAAATATTCAATTGCGGTATGCGCACACTCAAGTTACAGGGCGGCATCATTACAATAAAAAATGCGCAACACGGGGTTGGTGAATTTAAGCCTGCCGTTCAGAGAACGAAACGAGCCTGAACTGCTTGGAGTGGCTGGGCGGCTGAAACTGACTTTGTCCCACTTGAAATGCAAACGCTTCGATCAGGGACGTCTGTTCACTGTCATCGAGGCCGAGTTGGCCGGTGGTCTGGTCGATGAGTTCGAGTTGCCAGGCCATTAACGTGAAGCAATCCTTGAGCGCATCCAGGGCCTGATCATGCAGGTCCATGTGATTCTGGGCGTGGCTCAGCAATCCATGAATGTGCAGCGAGAATTCCGAAACCGTTGCCAGTGCCAGGGCATCGGCCTTGCTTGCCAGCTTGAGGAGGGTGCTGAGCATGCAATCGATGGCGTCCTTGTCATTGCTGATCAACTGCAAATGACTCAGGCACTCCTCGGTCTTGGCCAGGAGTGTTTCAGCCTCGACGAGAAACTCCGGAAATCCCTGGGCCCACTCTTTAGGGTTGTTCGCCATGCTTATCTCCACAACGTCATGTCAGATGAGGGAATGTCGTGTGTGTCGACGAGAACCTTACGTGTCCCGGCGCTGCCATGCCTTGGTGAGATCGCGCTCTGGCAGGCTTGGGCACCGACTGGGGAGCTCGAGAGGGTGGATGGCCACTGACCTGCGATCGCACACAAAAGCCTGACTCCGTTCATGCAATGAGAATGGCGTCACATTAATGGCTATTGGATATTGCGAATATCAGGTTGGGCCTGATTGTGCCTAGGGGAATCCCTTACACAGGGGAACCTAACGTGCAAACCAAGGTCGTGCCGCAAGGGATGAAGCAGATGGAATCACGGGGTCAGTAAAGCATGATGTTAATGTGACATCAATGCTTGGACATGGCATTTTGTCCGGGGGTCAAGATTCGACAAAAACTGCCGATAACTCTCTTTAGTGAATTCATCAGAACAAGCCCAGGAGTCATTAATGGCCGGCATTCTCGACACGGTAGACCAACGCACGCAACTGGTGGGTGAGAATCGCCTGGAAATTCTCATGTTCCGGCTGGCCGGACGGCAATTGTTCGCGATCAACGTCTTCAAGGTCCAGGAAGTGCTGCAGCTGCCGAAGCTGACCCTGATGCCGCAGCGCCACCCCTTTGTTTGTGGCGTGGTCAACCTGCGTGGCCAGACGCTGCCGGTGATCGACTTGTCCCAGGCCATCGGCATGCGTCCGCTGGTACCAAGCTCCACCAGTACGATCATCGTCACCGAGTACAACCGTTCGGTGCAGGCGTTCCTGGTCGGTGGCGTGGACCGCATCGTCAATATGAACTGGGAAGCCATTCTGCCGCCGCCGACCAGCGCCGGTCGCCAGCATTACCTGACCGCCATCAGCAAGGTCGATGATCAGCTGGTGGAAATCATCGACGTCGAAAAAGTCCTGGCCGAAATCGTGCCATACAACGCCAAGGTCTCTCGCGACAAACTCGACGATCCGGTTCTGGAGCGCGCCCGTGGCCGTGAAGTGCTGCTGGTGGATGACTCGAACGTGGCTCTGTCGCAATTGCGCGACACCTTGGGTCAGTTGGGCGTGAAAATGCATATCGCCAGTGATGGCTTGAAGGCGCTGAACATGCTCAAGGCCTGGGCTGATACCGGTGTGAACATGACTGACAAGCTGTTGATGATCTTCACCGATGCGGAAATGCCGGAGATGGACGGCTATCGCCTGACCACCGAGATCCGCAACGACCCCCGTTTGCGCGGCCTTTATGTGGTCTTGCACACCTCGCTGTCGGGTAGCTTCAATGACTCGATGGTCAAGAAGGTCGGCTGCGACAACTTCCTCTCCAAATTCCAGCCCGACAAACTCGTCGACGTGGTGCGTCAGCGCCTGATGCTCGATGCAGTTCCGGCCTGATAGCGAACTGGAAGAGCGCGGTGGCAGGGTTTGGGGGTGCTGCGCAGCCCAACGGGGCAAGCCCTCTCGCCACAGGGCCTTTGATTCGGCGATCAAGCTCGTATAGGGTGGCGTTTTTGCCCACCAGGGAGCTGTGGCCATGCGTCTGAGCGCGCTTTATCGTTTTCCGTTGAAATCCGGCAAGGGCGAGACCTTGAATCAGGTCAGCCTGGATAAACTGGGGCTGGACGGCGACCGACGCTGGATGCTGGTGGACGAGGCCAGCGGGCGCTTTCTGACCCAGCGCGCGGAGGCGAAAATGAGTCAGCTGTCGGCGTTGTGGAACGCAAGCGGTGGCTTGACCCTCAGTGCCCAAGGCCATTCACCGATCGATATCGCCTTGCCCGCCAGCGATGCAGAGCTGCGTGGCGTGACCATCTGGCGCGACACCTTGCGCGTGCCCGATGCCGGGGATGCGGCGGGAGCCTGGGTCAGTGAGTTCATCGGCAAGCCGACGCGTCTGGTGCATGTGCCGCTCGATCGTGCTCGGACCACCCAGGCCGGCTACGGCAAGGACGACGATCAGGTGGCTTTTGCCGACGGCTTTCCGTTGTTGCTGATTGGCCAGGCGTCGCTGGAAGACTTGTCGCAACGGGTCGGGCGACCGCTGGAGATGCTGCGCTTTCGGCCCAATCTGGTGATCGAGGGCAGCGAGGCGTACGCCGAAGATGGCTGGAAGCGCATCCGCATTGGCGATGTCGAGTTCCGCGTGGTCAAGTCCTGCTCACGTTGCATTCTGACCACCATCGACCCGCAGACCGGCGAACGTAGCGATGACCGCGAACCTCTGGCGACCTTGCAGCAATATCGGGCTCAAGAGGACGGCGCGATGTTCGGGCAGAACCTGGTCAATGACGGTAACGGTCGGCTCGAAGTCGGCATGCCGGTGACGATCCTCGAATAGCAGCCCTGATAAAAAAATGCCCGTGTTCTTGGACACGGGCATTTTTTTTCGCTGTGAAACCCTAGGGGTTTAGCCGCGGTATTCGCACAGGTAAGCGGTGTCGACGGCCACTTTCAGCTGGAACTTGCTGTTGGCGGGCACGTTGAACTGGCTGCCGGCGGCGAAGGTTTGCCAGTCGCTGCTGTCAGGCAGTTTGACGGTCAGGGCGCCGGACACCACGTGCATGATTTCACGCTGGCTGGTGCCGAATTCGTATTCGCCCGGTGCCATGACGCCGATGGTCGCCGGACCTTCAGCGGTGCCAAAGGCGATCGACTTGACGGTGCCGTCGAAGTACTCGTTGACTTTAAACATGGGCGATTCCTCGAAAAGGGCTAAAAAGGGCCGGCCAGTATGCACAAGGTGTCGATAGGCGTCACCTCCCGCACTCAAGGATTGGCGGGGAAAATCAGCGGTAACAGGCGCGCGGTATTGCGCGCATCCTCCAGCGCCCGATGCTGCTGACCGTTGAACTGCAGGCCCGCCAGTTGCAGGGCGCCATTAAGCCCCAGCGGGCGCTCCAGTCGACAGGCCTTGGCGAAACGTTGCTTGAGATTCATGTGCGGCACCCGGCTCAGAGCGCTGTCGAGGTGCAGCCGCTGCCATTCCTGAAGCAGCTGTTTGCGGTCGTAGTCACCCCAACTGGCCCAGCCTTCCAGATCCGAGAGATGCTGGTCAAGCCAGTGTTCGAACGAAACCCAGACGTCGCTCAGAGGCTGGGCAGCGTCGACATTGGCCTGGGTGATGTGGGTCAATTCGCGGCAAAACGGGGTCAACAGGGGCCGACGCAACGGGCGCACGAAGCACTGGAAGTGATCCAGTTCCCGGCCTTTGCGGTCCACGAGGGTGGCGCCGATTTCGATGATTTCCATTTCTGTTACTGGCCAGCCGCCCTCATCGGTGGTGGCTTCCAGATCAATGACCAGCCAGTGAGGCATTGCAGGTTTCCTGGTATCCGCATCCTGATAGGGCTTGAGCGTAGCCAAACCCGGCGGATCCGCCTAGCGGCTTATTCGACCTCCAACAGAATCTGACGATTTTTTACCTGGTCGCCAACCCTGACCTGCAAGCGCTTGAGCACGCCGTCAATCCCCGATTTGAGTGGATGCTCCATTTTCATCGCTTCAAGCACCACCAGCAGCTGCCCTTGGCTGACCGGGCTGCCCTCACTGACCAATACATCGACGATCGCCCCGTCCATCGGCGCCTTGAGCGTGCCAGAGCTGACACTGACCTGGCTGCTGACCAGCGCCTGGGTCCGATCGACCAGCCGCAGGCTGCCGGGGCGCGTGAACAACCAGAGTTGACCAGCTTCTCGGCGGTAGGCATGGCGTTGGCGGATGCCGTCGATTTGCAGGGTGGCCCAGCGTCCGTCGCACTGGATGACCTTCAGTTCGAGGGGCCGGGCACCGATCTGAACACGGTAGGGTTCGCCAGGTTCAGCGTGCAGTTCTACCGGCCAGGCCTGATCTTCCAGGCCGATCCGATAGTGCAGCGGCACGCTGGCGTTGTTGCGCCAACCGGCCAGCGGGGCGGGGTGAGCCTGCGCTGATGCTTGATAAAAAAGCACCGCGGCGATGGCCAGCTCGTCGGCGCTCGGCGCATGAGGGTGCAGGCAGGGATGGTCGGCGAAGTTCGTGGGGATAAACCCGGTGCTGAACTCGCCACTGATGAACTGGGGGTGTTCCAGCAGATTGGCGAGTAAGCGCTGATTGCTTTGCACGCCCAGCAGCACACTGTCCTGTACCGCCCGCAGTAACTTGCGCCGGGCTTCTTCACGGGTGGCACCGTGGGCGATGAGCTTGCCCAGCAGCGGGTCATAGAACGGGCTGACAGACTGGCCTTCGATCAGGCCATGGTCGATCCGTACGCTGCCCTGGATCGCTGGCTCCCAGGCCACGATTCGCCCGGTTTGCGGCAGAAATCCATGGGCTGGATCTTCGGCGTACAGGCGCACTTCCATGGCATGCCCGTTGAGCTGCACCTGTTCCTGTCGTAGCGGCAGCGGTTGCCCTTCGGCGATGTGTAATTGCCAGGCCACCAGATCGAGGCCGGCGATCAGTTCAGTCACCGGGTGTTCCACTTGCAACCGGGTGTTCATCTCCAGGAAGTAAAACCGGCCGTGAGCATCCAGCAGGAATTCCACGGTACCCGCCCCCACGTAATTCACCGCGCGACCCGCCTTGAGTGCCGCCTCGCCCATGGCCTGGCGCAATTCGGTGGTCATCGCCGGGCAGGGCGCTTCTTCGATGATTTTCTGGTGGCGGCGCTGGATCGAACAGTCGCGTTCGCCGAGGTGGATCAGGTTGCCGTGCTGGTCGCCGAACACCTGAATTTCAACGTGACGCGGATCGATCAAGGCTTGTTCGAGGATTAATTCGTCGCTGCCAAACCCGTGCAGCGCTTCGGAGCGTGCGCTGCGGATCTGTTCCAGCAATTCGGCGGCGCTGTGCACCAGACGCATGCCGCGACCGCCACCGCCGGCACTGGCCTTGATCATCAGCGGATAGCCGATGCGTTCGGCTTCGCGGCGCAGGGTGGCGTCGTCTTGTTCGCTGCCCTGATAGCCTTTGATGCAGGGCACGCCGGCTTTGATCATGGCGAGTTTCGACAGCCGTTTACTGCCCATCAGCTCGATGGCCTCGGGGCTGGGACCGATGAAGATGATACCGGCCTGCTGGCAGGCGAGGGCGAAGCCTGAGTTTTCCGAGAGGAAGCCGTAACCGGGATGGATTGCATCGGCACCGGTGCGCCGGGCGGCATCGATGATGGCCGGGATGTTCAGATAAGACTGCTGCACCGGGGCCGGGCCGATGTTCACGGCTTCGTCGGCCATCTGCACGTGCAGCGCATTGGCGTCGGCGTCGCTGAATACGGCGACGGTGCGGTAGCCCAGGTTTTGCGCGGTGCGTTGGACGCGGCAGGCGATTTCACCGCGGTTGGCGATCAGGATTTTCTTGAGGGCCGGCATGAGGTATTTCCTTGGTTTTTGCGGTGAATGTAAGGGCTCATCGCGCGCTTGCCCGCGAGGCTCTTTAAACGGCCCACCCTGGTTTGCGCTTCTGCACAAAAGCCATTGTCCCCTCGACCCCTTCAGCCCCGGTCACTGCTTCGCTGAACCACTCGGCTGCCTGATCCAGCAGATCATCCGAGGGTTGTCCGACACTCGCCAGCAACAGTTTTTTGGTCGCCGCATTCGCCCCCGGTGCGCAACACAACACATGGGCCAACACCTCATCGAGGCGTTCGGCCAACGCTTGTGGGTCATGTTCGACAAAATGCACCAGCCCCATGCGCCGCGCCTGGGTGCCATCGAAGCGTGCGGCGGTCAGGGCCAGTCGGCGGGCCTGTGTCAGGCCGATGCGTTGCACCACGTACGGTGCGATCTGCGCCGGCAACAGGCCGAGGCTGGTTTCCGGCAGGCCGAATTGCGCCTGATGATCGGCCATCGCGATGTCGCTGACACAAGCCAGGCCGAAGCCACCCCCAAGCACCGCACCTTGCAGTACCGTAATCACCACTTGCGGCGCGTGTTGCACCTCTTGCAGTAGCGCACCGAACGCACGGTTCAAATCGCGGTAGGCGGTCTGGCCTTGAGCGCGGGCGTTGGCCATGTCCTTGATGTCGGCACCGGCACAAAAATGCCCGCCGGCACCGCCGATCACCAGCGCGCGAATCTGCCGGTCATCGCGCACCGCCGCCAGCACCGCGCGCAGTTCGCTGACCATCAGCAAACTCATGGCATTACGGCTGTCCGGGCGATTGAGGGTGATGTGCAGCACGTCGGTATGCAGGCCGAGCAGCAGGGTTTGACAGACGGGGAGGGTGCTCATTTGTTTTTCCCCGGCAGGATGCCCATGAGTTTGCAGATGATCCCCAGCATGATTTCGTCGGCACCGCCGCCAATCGATACCAGCCGTACATCGCGGTAAGCCCGGGCCACCGGGTTGTCCCACATGAAGCCCATGCCGCCCCAGTATTGCAGGCAGCTGTCACTGACTTCCCGACCGAGTCGTCCGGCCTTGAGTTTGGCCATCGACGCCAGACGGGTGACGTCCTGGCCTGTGATGTATTGCTCGGTGGCCTGGTAGACCAGCGCCCGCAGGCATTCGATTTCGGTTTGCAGTTCGGCCAGGCGAAAGTGGATGACCTGGTTGTCGATCAGCGCGTTGCCGAAGGTTTTACGCTCCTTGCAGTACTCGATGGTGCTGTCGACGCAGTACTCCAGGCCTTTGATCATGTTCGCCGCGCCGAACAGCCGTTCTTCCTGGAACTGCAGCATCTGCATCATGAACCCCGCGCCTTCGTGGCCGATGCGGTTGCGTTGCGGCACGCGTACGTTGTCGAAAAACACCTGGGCAGTTTCCGAGCTGCGCATGCCGAGCTTGTCCAGGTGCGGGCTGAGGCTGATCCCGGGGCTGTTCATCGGCACCATGATCAGCGACTTGTTGATGTGCGGTTTGTCGTCCGAGGTGTTGGCCAGCAGGCAGATGAAGTCGGCGCTCGGCGAATTGGTGATCCACATCTTGCTGCCGTTGATCACGTAGTCGTCGCCGTCCTTGCGGGCGGTGGTTTTCAGCCCGGCGACGTCGGAGCCCGCGCCGACTTCGGAAACTCCGATGCAACCGACTTGCTCGCCGGTGATCGCCGGCCGCAGGAACTCTTCGCGCAGTTCATCGGAGCCGAAACGCGCCAGGGCCGGGGTGCACATGTCAGTCTGTACACCGATGGACATCGGAATGCCGCCGCAATGAATGGTGCCGAACTCTTCGGCCGCCACAATCGAATAGCTGTAGTCGAGGCCCATGCCGCCGAATTTTTCCGGTTTGGAAATCCCCAGCAAACCGAGCTCGCCGGCCTTGCGAAAGATCTCATGGATCGGAAAGCGCCCGGCCTTTTCCCATTCCTCGACGTGGGGATTGATTTCATGATCGACGAATTGGCGGACGGTGCGGCGCAGTGCTTCGTGTTCCTGGGTGAAGATCATTTTTATTGTTCTCCTGTCGAACCCGATCGTTCCCACGCTCTGCGTGGTAACGCCTCTATGGACGCTCCGCGTCCGCTTTTGGGACGCGGAGCGTCCCGGGCTGCATTCCCACGTAGAGCGTGGGAACGATCAATCAAAAACGTGCGACACCAAAGCTGTTGGGTTGCAGCGCCCGAACCTCGGCCTCATGGCAGATATCCAGTAAGTATCCAAGCAACGTGCGGGTATCCCGTGGATCGATCAGCCCGTCATCCCACAGGTTGGCGCTGCCATATAGCGCGGTGGACTGGCTGTCGAGTTTCTGCGCGGTGACTTGTTCCAGCATGTCGAGCATTTTCGGGTCGGGCACCAATCCGTCCTTGAGTTGTTTGGCTTCGGTGACGATCCGCAGCACTTTGCCGGCCTGGGCACCGCCCATCACCGCGGTGCGGCTGTTGGGCCAGGCGAAGATGAAGCGCGGGTCGAGACCGCGGCCGCACATCGCGTAATTGCCGGCACCGTAGGAACCGCCGACGACGATTGTCAGTTTAGGCACCCGGGCATTGGCCACCGCTTGAATCATTTTCGCGCCGTGCTTGATCACGCCTTGCTGTTCCGACTCGGTGCCGACCATGAAGCCGGTGGTGTTGTGGAAAAACAGCAGCGGCGTCTGGCTCTGGTCGCAGAGTTGAATGAACTGCGCGGCCTTGCTCGCGCCTTTGGGGGTGATCGGGCCGTTGTTGCCGATGAAACCGCAGGCTCGACCCTGGATCTGCAAATGCCCGCACACCGTCTGCTGATCGAACTCGCTTTTGAATTCGAGGAAGTTCGAAGCGTCGGCAACCCGCGCGATGATTTCACGCACGTCGTAAGGTTTTTTCGGGTCATCCGGGATCAGCCCCAGCAGTTCGTCGATGGGGTAGAGCGGCTCTTCCCACCGACGTTCCGGTAACCACGGCAACTGATCGTTCCACGGCAACAGACTGACAATCTCGCGCACCTGGCGCACGCCATCGGCATCGTTCTCAGCCAGGTATTCGGCGGTGCCGGCGGTTTGCGCATGCATCTCGGCACCGCCCAGTTCTTCGTCGGTGGCGACTTCACCGGTGGCGGCCTTGAGCAGTGGGGGGCCGGCGAGAAACAGCTTGGCCTTGCCGCGCACCACCACCACGTAATCCGACAGCCCGGGCTGGTAAGCACCGCCCGCCGTGGCCGAGCCGTGGACCACGGTGATCTGTGGCAAGCCCATCGCCGACATCCGCGCCTGATTGGCAAAGCTGCGCGCGCCTTCGACGAAAATTTCCGCCGCATAGTTGAGGTTGGCGCCACCGCTCTCGGCGAGGGTGATCACCGGTAGTTTGTTTTCCATGGCGATCTGCTGCAGACGCAGGGACTTTTTCAGGCCGCTGGGGGAAATGGTGCCGCCCTTGATCGCGCTGTTGTTCGCCACCACCAGCACCCGCACGCCGGATACGTAACCGATCCCGGCGATCAAACCGCCGCCGGCCGCGCTGCCGTCCTTGTCGTCGTGCAGCTTGTAGCCGGCCAGGCTCGCCAGCTCGAGGAATGGCGCGCCGGGATCAAGCAGCAGGTTCAGCCGCTCCCGGGGCAGCAATTGCCCGCGCTTGTCGAACCTCGGTTTGGCTTCTGCGGCTTTATTCAACAGGTTCTGTTCGAGCTGGCGGACCTGCTCGATGCCGGCCAGCATGGCCGCACGGTTGCGGGCGAATGGTTCGCTGAACGGGTCTATCTGGGACTGGATGACCGGCATGGTGATTCCTTGTCCTTCGGTTCGTCTGGTTTGGAGGCGTCCGGCCTGAGTACTTCAGGTAAATAGGCGCGGTGAAAGCCGTTGTACGAGTGACTGTTCTGCGCCTTGTGCATTGGCCAGGCCCGCCCGCCGAGGCTGGCGGCACCGTCGATGCGCAACGTGCTGCCGCTGACAAACGCCGCTGCCGGGCTGAGCAGGAACACAATCGCCGCGCTGATTTCCGATTCGGTGCCGATGCGCTTGAGCGGCACGTGTTCGCACAGTGTCGGAATCACCGCCCGGAACGCGCCTTCGTAGGTGTCCATGCCGCTGGACGCGACCCAGCCCGGCGCGACGGCGTTGACCCGCACGCCGGCGTAGCCCCATTCGAACGCGGCGGTCTTGGTGAAGTTGTCCATGCCCGAGCGCGCCGCGCCTGAATGGCCCATGCCGGGCATGCCGCCCCACATGTCGGCGAGCATGTTGACGATGGCACCGCCGTGCTTGCTCATGGACTGATTGAACACCTCCCGGGCCATCAGAAAACCGCCCACCAGATTGGTGCGCAGGATGGTTTCGAAACCTTTCTGATTGATCGACGCCAGCGGCGACGGGTACTGCCCGCCGGCATTATTGACCAACCCATGAATCGGCCCGTGTTCGCGGATCAGCTCGCTGACCAGTTGCGTGACGGCGTCTTCGTTGCGGATATCGCAGACCTGCCAACTGGCTTTACCGCCGTCTTCGGTGATTTCGGCGCTGACCTTTTTCAATTTGTCGGCATTGCGTCCCACCAGCAGCACTTGCGCGCCGAGGGCCGCGAGCTCATGGGCGGTGCAACGACCGATGCCGCTACCGCCTCCGGTGACGATGATGGTTTGGCCGGCGAACAGGTCGGGTTTGAAAATCGAGTCATAGGCCATGGCGACAGTCCTCTAATTGAACTGATCGGCGATGCGCTGGGGCACCGGAATCTGGATTTCCAACAGTTGTTGGGCGAACGCCTTGCCCTGCGGATCGATCCGCAGGCTGGCCACGCCACCGCCGCCGAGTGCGTTTTCCAGAAGAAAATTAAAGCTCTGAGTGCCGGGTAAATACCAGCGTTCGACGCGTCCGTGAATCGGGTCGAGGACATGGCTCATCCAGTCGACCATCACCTCGGGTGTCAGTGCTTCGGCGATCCAGGGCAGGTAGTCGGGGTGGCGGGCCATGACGCCGATGTTGCTGTGGTTACCCTTGTCGCCGGAGCGCGCCACGGCGAGTTTGATCAAGGCCACGCTGGCGTCGGCGCGTTCTGCGGGTTGGGGCGGATCGAACGGTAGTGGCAAGTCCGCCGGGTCGAGCGTATCGAGGGCGGGCAGGGCGCATGGATGGCGCTCACCGGCAAGATCGATATCCAAGGCGCAGGCGGTTTTGTCGATCAGGAACGAAAACAGCCGGATCAACGGATACACCGTCGGCCGTCCGCCGACGATTCCCGTCAGCCCGGGCGCCATACCGGTGGCAGCCTGAGCGATTTCCCGGGAGAACAGAATCAAGGCCTGTTTGCTTGGATGGCGCACGGCGAGTTTGATCACCACCTCACGGCTGTCCTGGCGCTGGCCGTGGGGGCCGTAAGTGGCCTCGCTGCCCAGCAGTTCGATGTTCACTTCGCTGTAGGGCGCCCAGCCGCGCTGGCTAAACATTTGCGAGGTCTTGTTGATGATCGCCTGGCTGACCCGTCGGGCCTTGGCTACGGCATCGATCCCGGCGATCAGGCAACTGGCGGTGCAGCGGAAACCGTCCGGGTACGTTGCGCTGACCTTGTACTGAGCGGTCGGCGGCAAGCCTTTCGCGCCATGCACCTGAACCGCGTTATTGCCTTGTTGCACGAGTTTGACCTGGCTGAAATCGCACACTACATCGGGCAGCAAATAGGCCTGTGGGTCGCCGATCTCATAGAGCATCTGCTCGCCAACCGTCAGCGGTGTGACCAGGCCGCCGGAGCCGTCGGGTTTGCTGACGATGAACTGGCTGTCGGCGCCGACTTCGACGATCGGAAAACCGATGTGTTCGTAATCGGGCACGTCATGCCAATCGGTGAAATTGCCGCCGGTGCACTGGGCGCCACATTCGATCAGGTGCCCAGCCAATGCGGCCTGGGCGAGTTTGTCGTAGTCGTGCCACGACCAGCCGAACTCATGCACCAGCGCGGCGCTGACCACGGCGCTGTCGACCACGCGCCCGGTAATCACAATGTCGGCGCCCAGGCGCAGGGCTTCGACGATGCCCGGTGCGCCGAGGTAGGCGTTGGTCGACACGCACATCGGCGGCAGGGGCGCGCCACTGAACATCTCATGGATACCAAGACTGCTCAGGTGTTTGAACTGCGGTTGCAGGTCGTCACCCGACAGCACGGCGATTTTCAGCGCCACCCCGGCCTTGTCGCAGGCCGCTTGCAGGGCAGCGGCGCAGGCCTGTGGATTGACCCCGCCGGCGTTGCTGATCACTCGGATCTGTTGTTTCGCGAGCTGCTCGAGGAGGGGGCTGAGGACTTCGATGAAGTCGCTGGCGTAGCCGGTGGCGGGATCTTTCATCCGCGCCCCGGCCATGATCGACAGAGTGATTTCGGCCAGATAATCGAACACCAGATAGTCCAGGCGGCCGCCCTCCACCAGCTGCGCGGCGGCGGTCGAGGTGTCGCCCCAGAATGCACTGGCACAACCGATGCGAATTGTTTTAGGCACAGTCAACTCCATAGCCACCTGCGACAGAAGTGCTTCGAGACTACCAAGCAAGCGCTTGGTTTGTAAACGCCTTGATTATCTTCTTCCCGAGCGCTTGCTTGGTCGCCCCCGCCAGCTTAAATTGCCCGCGCAACCCTACTGTTTTAACGGGGCAGCGGCGCATTTGATTGATCGACTGTAGGAGAGAACGGGTGGACGAGCAAAAAGCCCTGAGGGTGATGCGCGAATTGGTCGACAGCGGCCAATTGACCGACCCCGACAGCGCCCGCGGCAAACTGCTGCAAGTGGCCGCTCACCTGTTTCGCAACAAAGGTTATGAACGCACCACCGTGCGTGACCTGGCCAGTGCGGTGGGCATTCAGTCAGGCAGCATTTTTCATCACTTCAAAAGCAAGGACGAGATCCTGCGGGCAGTGATGGAGGAGACCATTCGCTACAATACCGCGTTGATGCGCGCAGCACTGGCCGAGGCCGGCAGTGTGCGCGAGCGGGTGCTGGCGCTGATTCGCTGCGAATTGCAGTCGATCATGGGCGGCAGTGGCGAGGCCATGGCGGTGCTGGTGTATGAGTGGCGTTCGCTGTCTGAGGAAGGCCAGGCGCAGGTTCTGGCGCTGCGCGATATTTATGAAGCCATCTGGCTGCAGGTGCTGGGAGAAGCCAAGGACGCCGGTTTTATCCGGGGCGACGTGTTCATCACCCGCCGCTTCCTGACGGGCGCGCTATCCTGGACCACCACCTGGTTTCGCCCCGGTGGCAGTATGAACCTCGATCAATTGGCCGATGAAGCGCTGATTTTGGTGCTTGAAGAACGGTAAGAGCCGTCTATCTCGGCAAGAAACTGGCTAAGTTGACGAAACCGCCTAGTTTGTATGCATTGGTGAGTATTTTTTTGGGGAGTGTGCTGTTTTGATGTCTTCATCAATTCGAATGGCGTCGCGGCTTTTGCTGGCGGCGCTTGCGGTGTGCTGGGTGTTGCCATCTCAGGCCGCGCAACAGGTGCGGGTCGGGGCCGCCCATTTTCCACCCTATACCGTGCGCCCGGAGTCCGGTGCCGACACCGGTCTGCTGCCGCAACTGGTGGAAGCGCTGAATCAGTTGCAAACCGATTATCAGTTTGTGCTGGTGCCCACCTCGATTCCCAGGCGTTTCAACGACTTCAAGGAAGGCCGGGTCGATATGGCGATTTTCGAGAACCCGGACTGGGGCTGGAAGGACATCCCGCATACCCTCGTTGACATGGACCTGGAAGATGCAGAAATCTTTGTCGCGCAGAAGCAACCCGGTCGCGATGAGAGTTACTTCAAGGACCTGACGGGCAAGCGGCTGGCGCTGTACAGCGGCTATCACTACGAGTTTGCCAATTTCAATGCCGATCCCAAGTATCTGGCCGACACTTACAAGGCCACGTTGACCTATTCCCACGACAGCAACCTGCTGATGGTGCTGCGCGGGCGAGCAGACATTGCCCTGGTGASACGCTCTTATCTGAGCGATTACCTGCTGCGCAACGAAAAAGTCGGCGAGCAGTTGCTGGTGTCGCAACGCATCGATCAGGTCTATCACCATTACGCGCTGATTCGTCCAGAGGCGCCGATTACGGGTGAAGCATTCGGCAAGTTGCTGCAAGGCCTGCGAAACAACGGCCAGATGCTGAAGATTTTCGATCCCTACAAAATTGCCCTGGTGCCGGTGGGCAAGCACTGAATCGCGCCATGGGGCGCGTATTTGGCGACGGCGCTTAAATTTTCTGCCCCGGCTCACGTCACATCGTTGAACTGTCGACGATTACCGTGAGCCCGATCCATGTCCAATCTGAATGACCTGACCGCCCTGGCCTTGCCGTCAGGCAACCGTCTTGTAGCCGATGAAACCGCAAGTCGCCTGAGCCTCAGCCTGGAAGGTCAGCCGCTGATCGAACTGCGGCTGACCCGCGAACCCGAGTTGCATCTGCGGCTGGAGGAGCGCTTTGGCCGTCCTGACGGTCAAGCATTCTGGGCGGCCTGTTATTGGCTGTTTGCCCGTGATGCGCAGTGTCAGCGTCTGACCTGGCACCTCGATCAAGTGCCCACCGAAGCCTTGCTCAGCGGATTGCTGATCCCCACCGACGTCAACGGCCAGTATCGCTGTGAACGCACGCTGTTCTGGCAATTGCCTCAGCCTTGGCTGGGTGAGTCGTTGACCGGTAGCTATCCACAGCAGATGGTCATCAGCGACGGCAAGCGCCATCCCCTTCGTGCAGCGAAACCCCGTGGTGAGGTCTATCGACGCTTCGATGCGCGGCTCGGTGCGTGGGTTTCCCTGCGCACGGTAGAAATCGAGCATGACCTGGCGCGTTTCAACCGTTGGCAGAACAGCCCGCGGGTCGCGAGTTTCTGGCAGGAGGAGGGCAGTCTCGAGCAGCATCGGGAATACCTCGGCAAGCTTGAAGCCGACCCGCATACCTTGACGCTGATCGGTTGCTTCGATGATCAGCCGTTTGCCTACTTTGAAGCCTACTGGGCCAAGGAAGATCGCATTGCGCCGTTCTATGACGCCGGTGATTACGACCGTGGCATTCACATGCTGGTGGGCGAAGAACATCACCGTGGCCCACATAAGGTGGCGAGTTGGTTATCGGCGCTGGTGCACTACTTGTTTCTCGATGATCCGCGCACTCAACGGGTGGTCGCCGAACCTCGAGCCGACAACGCGAAGATGATCGGGCATCTGCACAATCAGTGTTTTCACTGCGAAAAAGAGTTCGACTTCCCGCACAAGCGCGCGGCGCTGATGGTGCTGGGGCGTGAGCGGTTTTTTGATCGGTGCAAGTTGGCCTGAAAAAAAGATCGCAGCCTTCGGCAGCTCCTGCATTGACCGTGTTTGCCGCGATATTTGCGGATGAGCACGCACCTGTAGGAGCTGCCGAAGGCTGCGATCTTTTTTATCGACACGGCGCCGTCTTAACGACGAGCGAAGGTATTCGCACGATTGCCCGACACCTTGCGGCAATGCACCAGCGCATCACGAATCATGAAGTTCACCAGGGTGGGCGAGACGCCAAGTTCCTTGGCGATGTCTTTTTGCGGCACGCCGTGCAGGCGGTACATCTCGAAGGCGTAACGGGTGCGGCTGGGCAGCTCTGTCAGTGCATCGGCAATGTTTTCCAGGGTCGAGAAATTCATATGCGAGGTTTCCGGCGAAGCGCCCTGGATCACCACGTTCAGACCTTCCTCTTCCGGGCCTGAATACTTCTGCTCCAGCGCCTGCTTGCGGTAGTGATCGATCGCCAGGTTGCGCACGATCTGGAACAGATAGCTGAGCTGCGCCTTGATGGACGAGGTGATCTGCGGCGCCGATTGCAACCGGAAGAAAGCATCCTGCACCACGTCTTCGGCACGGGATCGGCAGCCGGTAATGCGGGCGGCAATCTTGACCAGAATCAGTCGGTTGTCGACGAAGGCCTGAAGTAGCGGTGAATCGCACCTGCTTGTGGATACTTGTTCCGTCATTGGAAATCACCTTGCTGCAAATAGGGTCGTGAGACGACAAGGGGGGTCGGAGCCGTCCTACATATCGAGCGACAAATTATTCTGAATGATAATGATTGTCAATTGAGAAAGAGAATTAATGCTCCACTGCGGTGCGGAGGGAGAGCGGCGACACGCTGACTCATCCACTGGCCGCAAGCCCGTCGGCGCTCAAGCCCGGCGACTAATTATTTCAAGACCTCATCCGTTCTCATTGGTGACTGGCTGCGGGCGCAAGCCCCTGACAAAACAGCATTCCCAATGCCTTGCGCGGTCGGCGAAGACCGTGTCCTGCATGCCCATGAACGGGCATGACGTACGAAAACCGATTCCACTTGCAAGCCGAATTCAGGCAGGAAACCTCATGACCGACGCGTTCGAACTCCCCAGCACACTGGTCCAAGCCCTCCAGCGCCGCGCGGCCCTGACGCCGGACCGGGTGGCCTTGCGTTTTCTCGCCGAAACCCAGGATCAGGCTGTGGTGCTCAGTTATCGTGAGCTGGATCAACGGGCGCGAACCATTGCCGGTGCGTTGCAGGCCGAGGCGTCGTTCGGCGATCGCGCGGTGCTGCTGTTTCCCAGTGGCCCGGATTATGTTGCGGCGTTCTTTGGTTGCCTGTACGCCGGGGTGATTGCGGTCCCGGCCTATCCGCCGGAATCGACCCGTCGTCATCATCAGGAACGTCTGCTGTCGATCATCAGCGATGCCGAGCCGCGCCTGCTGTTGACCCGCGCCGACCTGCACGACGCGTTGCTGCAAATCAACGGGGCGCCGCCGCTGCTATGTGTCGACACCCTCGACAACGCTCTGGCCGAACGCTGGGTTGCGCCGGACTTGCAAGGCGTGCACATCGCCTTCCTCCAATACACTTCCGGCTCCACAGCGTTACCTAAAGGCGTGCAAGTCAGCCACGGCAACCTGGTGGCCAACGAACTATTGATTCGTCATGGCTTTGGTATCGACCTCAATCCTGATGACGTGATCGTCAGCTGGCTGCCGCTGTACCACGACATGGGGCTGATCGGTGGCCTGCTGCAACCGATTTTCAGTGGCGTGCCGTGCGTGTTGATGTCGCCGGCGTACTTCCTCGGTCGCCCGTTGCGCTGGCTGGAAGCGATCAGCGAATACGGCGGCACCATCAGCGGCGGGCCGGACTTCGCCTATCGACTGTGCAGCGAGCGCGTCAGCGAATCGGCTCTGGAATGCCTCGACCTGAGCGGTTGGCGCGTGGCGTATTCCGGTTCCGAACCGATTCGTCTCGACACCCTGGAACGCTTCGCCGAGAAGTTCTCGGCCTGTGGTTTTACGTCGGACAGTTTCATGGCTTCTTACGGCCTCGCGGAAGCGACACTGTTCGTTGCCGGCACTCTGCGCGGTCAGGGCATTCCGGCATTGCGCGTGGATGATCAGGCCCTGGCGCAAAACCGTGCCGAACCGGGCGATGGCAGTCCGATCATGAGTTGCGGCGTCAGCCAGCCGGATCATGCGGTGCTGATTGCCGATTCGGTAACGCTTGAAGAACTCGCCGACAACGTCGTCGGTGAAGTCTGGGCCGCCGGGCCGAGCATCGCCCATGGCTACTGGCGCAACCCTGAAGCCACGGCCAAGACCTTCGTCCAGCATGCAGGCCGCACCTGGCTGCGCACCGGCGACCTGGGTTTTTTGCGTGACGGTGAACTGTTCATCACCGGGCGCCTGAAAGACATGCTGATCGTTCGTGGTCACAACCTCTATCCGCAGGACATCGAGCAGACCATCGAGCGCGAAGTGGAGGTGGTGCGCAAAGGTCGCGTGGCCGCGTTCGCGGTCAACTTCGAGGGGCGGGAAGGCATCGGCATTGCCGCGGAAATCAGCCGCAGCGTGCAGAAAATCCTGCCGCCCGAGGCGCTGATCAAAGCTATTCGCCAGGCAGTGGCCGAGGCGTATCAGGAAGCGCCGAGCGTGGTGGTGTTGCTCAATCCGGGGGCGCTGCCCAAGACCTCCAGCGGCAAGTTGCAACGCTCGGCCTGTCGCAGTCGCCTGGCCGATGGCAGCCTCGACAGCTATGCGCTATTCCCGTCGGCAGACAGCGCAAGCCCCTCTGAAACTGAATCGGGCTCCGAGCTGCAGACCTTGATCGGCCAGATATGGTGCGAACAACTCAACGTCAAACAAGTCAGTGCCGATGACCATTTCTTCCTGCTCGGCGGTAACTCCATCGCTGCCACTGAAGTGGTCGCACGCCTGCGTGAAAAGCTGGCTCTGGAGCTGAATCTGCGTCTGTTGTTCGAAGCGCCAACCCTCGGCGCGTTCGCCGCCGCCGTCGCCCGGCAACAACAGGATGGCGGCCTCGCCCAAGGCGCGATCACTCAGCTGTCGCGCAACGAAGCCATGCCGCAATCCCTGGCGCAAAACCGTTTGTGGATCACCTGGCAACTTGACCCGCAGAGCAGCGCCTACAACATTCCCGGCGCTTTGCGCCTGCGCGGCGAACTGGACGAAGACGCCTTGCGCGCCAGTTTCCAGCAACTGATCGAACGTCACGAATCCCTGCGCACGCGGTTTTTCGAGCGCGACGGTGTGGCCCTGCAACAGGTCGATGCTGCCGCTGAATTCGATCTTCAAGTGATCGACATCCGCGACGTGCCGGCCGCCGAGCGTGAAGCCCGCGCGCAACAAATCCGCGAGGACGAAGCCCGCACCCGGTTCGACCTGGAGAACGGCCCGCTGCTGTGGGTGACCCTGGTGCGCCTCGATGATGAGGATCATCAACTGCTGGTGACGATGCACCACATCATCGCCGACGGCTGGTCGCTGAACGTGCTGATCGACGAATTCTCGCGCCTGTATGCGGCAGCCTCTCAAGGCCGGACCGCCAGCCTTGCAGCCTTGCCGACGCAATACGCCGACTACGGCAGTTGGCAGCGCCAGTGGCTGGCGCAAGGAGAGGGCGAACGGCAACTCGCTTACTGGAAAGCGCAGTTGGGTGACGAGCATCCGACCCTGAGCCTGGCCACCGACCACCCACGTTCGGCGCAGCACACTTACAGCGCCGAACGCCACACGCTGCGATTGGACGCGAGCCTGAGCAACGCCATTCGCCAGACCGCCCAGGCCCATGAATCGACACCGTTCATGCTGTTGCTCGCAGCCTTCCAGAGCCTGCTGCATCGCTACAGCGGCCAGCGCGACATCCGCGTCGGCGTGCCGAATGCCAACCGTCCACGCCTGGAAACCCAGGGGCTGATCGGCTTCTTCATCAACACCCAAGTGCTGCGTGCCGAAATGGATTCGCGACTGCCATTTGTGGAGTTACTGGCGCAAACCCGGCAAGCCGCCCTGGGTGCACAAGCGCATCAGGACCTGCCGTTCGAACAACTGCTCGAAGCTTTCCCCCAGGCCCGCGAACAAGGTTTGTTCCAGGTGATGTTCAACCATCAGCAACGGGATCTCAGCGCCCTGCGTCGTCTGCCGGGGCTGCTCGCCGAAGAGCTGCCGTGGCACAGCCGCGAAGCCAAGTTCGACCTGCAACTGCACAGCGAAGAAGACCGCAACGGACGCTTGAGCCTGTCGTTCGACTACGCCAGCGAACTGTTTGACGCGCCGACCATCGAGCGTCTGGCCGAGCACTTCAGCAACATGCTGCGAGCCATCTGTGAACGCCCGCAACAAGTGATCGGTGACCTGCAACTACTGACTACCGCCGAACACACTCAGCAAAATGACTGGAGCGTTGCCCCATGCAGTCCGGCGCAGCAGTGGTTGCCGGAACTGCTCAACGAACAAGTACGCCAGACCCCGGAGCGCACCGCGTTGCTGTGGGACGGCGGCAACCTGGACTTCGCTGAACTGCATACTCAGGCCAACCGCTTGGCGCATTACCTGCGCGACAAAGGCGTCGGCCCGGATGTGTGCGTGGCCATCGCCGCCGAGCGTTCGCCGCAGTTGCTGATCGGCTTGCTGGCGATCATCAAGGCCGGCGGCGCTTATGTGCCGCTCGACCCGGATTACCCGGCCGAGCGCCTGTCCTACATGCTCAGCGACAGTGGCGTCGAGTTATTGCTGACCCAAACCGAATTGCTCGACCGCTTGCCGGCCACTGATGGCGTCTGCGTGATTGCCATGGACGCCCTGCACCTGGAGAGCTGGCCAAGCCATGCGCCGGGTCTGCACCTGCACGGCGACAACCTGGCCTACGTGATTTATACCTCCGGTTCCACCGGCCAGCCCAAGGGCGTTGGCAACACTCACGCAGCGCTCGCTGAACGTCTGCAATGGATGCAGAACACTTATCACCTGAACGATACCGACGTGCTGATGCAAAAAGCCCCGATCAGTTTTGACGTGTCGGTATGGGAGTGTTTCTGGCCGTTGATCACCGGGTGCCGCTTGCTGATCGCCGGTCCCGGCGAACATCGCGATCCACACCGCATCGCGCAACTGGTTCAGCAATACGGCGTGACCACGCTGCACTTTGTGCCGCCCTTGCTGGGGTTGTTCATCGACGAACCGCTGACCGCCGAATGCACCAGCCTGCGCCGGGTGTTTTCCGGCGGCGAAGCCTTGCCCGCCGAACTGCGCAACCGCGTGCTGACGCAACTGCCGGCGGTGCAACTGCACAACCGCTACGGCCCGACCGAAACCGCGATCAACGTCACCCACTGGCACTGCACAATCGCCGATGGCGAGCGCTCGCCGATTGGCCGGCCATTGGGCAACGTGCTGTGCCGGGTGCTCGACAGTGACCTCAACCCGGTGCCGGCCGGCGTGCCGGGTGAACTGTGCATCAGCGGTATCGGTTTGGCTCGGGGCTATCTAGGTCGTCCGGGGCTGACCGCTGAGCGTTTCGTGGTCGATCCACTGGGCGAGCAGGGCACGCGTCTGTACCGCACCGGCGACCGTGCGCGCTGGACCGCCGATGGCGTAATCGAATACCTCGGTCGTCTCGATCAGCAGGTCAAACTGCGTGGCTTTCGTGTCGAGCCGCAAGAGATCGAAGCGCGGCTGTTGGCACAAACCGGCGTCGCCCAAGCGGTGGTGCTGGTGCGCGAAACGGCGGTCGGCGGGCAGTTGATCGGTTACTACACCGCCACTGATTCCACTGAAGACCTCGACACTCAAACCGCGCGCCTGAAAGCCGCGCTGGCCACTGATTTGCCGGAATACATGGTCCCGGCGCAACTCATGCGTCTGGACCAAATGCCCCTGAGCCCGAGCGGCAAACTCGATCGCCGCGCCTTGCCGGAACCTCAGTGGCATGTCCGCGAGCACGTCGAACCGGTCACGGCGCTTGAGCAACAAATCGCCGACATCTGGCGCGAAGTGTTGGGCCAAGCGCAGATCGGTCTGCGCGACGACTTCTTCGCCCTCGGCGGTCATTCTTTGCTGGCCACGCAAATCATCTCCCGCACCCGCCAGGCTTGTGACGTCGAGTTGCCGTTGCGGGCGCTGTTCGAGGCCAGTGAGTTGGGCGCGTTTGCCGAACAGGTTCGCTTGATCCAGGCCAGCGGCAAAACCAACCGGCAGCCACCGATCGAGAAAGTCGACCGCCGCCAACCGGTGCCGTTGTCCTATTCCCAGCAACGCATGTGGTTCCTGTGGCAGATGGAACCGGACAGCCCGGCCTACAACGTCGGCGGCATGGCGCGGTTGCGCGGTGTACTCGACGTCGGGCGTTTCGAAGCGGCACTGCAAGCGCTGATCATGCGCCACGAAACCCTGCGCACGACGTTCCCGAGCGTCGACGGCGTGGCCCGGCAACAGGTGCATCCGGACACCGGCCTGCGCATGGACTGGAAGGATTTCTCCGCGCTGGCGGCCGATACCCGTGAGCAGCGAGTCCAGCAACTGGCCGACAGCGAGGCGCACACGCCTTTCGATCTGGAAACCGGACCGTTGCTGCGCGCCTGCCTGGTCAAGACCGCCGAGCACGAACATTACTTGGTGCTGACCCTGCACCACATCGTCACCGAAGGCTGGGCGATGGACATCTTCGCGCGGGAACTCAGCGCACTCTACGAAGCGTTCGTCGATGACCGCGAATCACCGCTGCAACCCTTGCCGGTGCAGTACCTGGATTACAGCGTGTGGCAGCGTCAGTGGCTGGAGTCCGGCGAACGTCAGCGCCAGCTCGATTACTGGACCGCGCAACTGGGCCGCGAACATCCGCTGCTGGAATTGCCGGCTGATCGTCCGCGTCCGCCGGTACAAAGTCATCAGGGCGAACTGTTCCGTTTCGACCTCAGCGATGACCTCGCGGCGCGGGTTCGTGCTTTCAACGCAGACAACGGCCTGACCCTGTTCATGACCATGACCGCCGCCCTGGCCGTGCTGCTTTACCGCTACAGCGGCCAGACCGATTTGCGCATCGGTGCGCCGGTGGCCAACCGCATTCGCCCGGAAAGCGAAGGGCTGATCGGCGCGTTCCTCAACACCCAAGTGCTGCGTTGCCAGCTCGACGGGCAGATGTCCGTGGGCGAGTTGTTCGAGCAGGTTCGCCACACGGTGATCGAAGGCCAGTCCCATCAGGACCTGCCGTTCGATCACTTGGTCGAAGCCTTGCAGCCACCGCGCAGCGCCGCTTATAACCCACTGTTCCAAGTGATGTGCAACGTGCAGCGCTGGGAGTTCCAGCAGAGTCGCACCCTGGCCGGGATGACCGTCGAGTACCTGGCCAACGATGCGCGAGCGACCAAGTTCGACCTCAACCTGGAAGTCACCGACCTCGACCATCGCCTCGGTTGCTGCCTGACTTACAGCACCGATCTGTTCGATGAGCCGCGCATCGCGCGCATGGCCGGGCACTGGCGCAATCTGCTGGAAGCGTTGCTGGCCGATCCGCAACAGCGCTTGAGTGAGCTGCCATTGCTCGACGCCACTGAACAGCAAAACCTGCTCGACAGCCTCGGCATCGAGCCGGGTGAGCATCGCCTCGATCAATGCATCCACCAGCTGTTCGCTGAGCAGGCGCGGGTGCGCATGGGCGCACCGGCGCTGACGTTCGCCGGGCAAACCCTGAGCTACGCCGAGCTCGACAGCCGCGCCAATCGTCTGGCCTGGATGCTCCGTGAGCGCGGTGTCGGGCCGCAGGTGCGGGTCGGCTTGGCGTTGGAACGTTCGCTGGAGATGGTCATCGGCTTGCTGGCAATCCTCAAGGCGGGCGGCGCCTATGTGCCGCTGGACCCGGAGTACCCGCTGGATCGCCTGCACTACATGATCGAAGACAGCGGCATCGGTTTGTTGCTCAGCGATGCGGCGATGTTCGCGGCACTCGGTGAGTTGCCGGCCAGCGTCGGTCGTTGGTGTCTGGAAGACGATGCCGCGGACCTGGCCAATTACCCGGCCAGCGAGCTGCCGTTTATCAGCTTGCCGCAGCATCAGGCGTACCTGATTTACACCTCGGGCTCCACCGGAAAACCGAAAGGCGTGGTGGTGTCCCACGGTGAAATCGCCATGCATTGCCGCGCGGTGATCGAGCGTTTCGGCATGCGCCCGGATGATTGCGAGTTGCACTTCTATTCGATCAACTTCGATGCCGCGACCGAGCGTCTGCTGGTGCCGCTATTGAGCGGTGCGCAGGTGGTCCTTCGCGCTCAAGGCCAGTGGGATGCGCAAGAAATCTGCGGGCTGATTCGTCGCCATAACATCAACATCCTCGGCTTCACCCCAAGCTACGGCAGCCAGTTGGCGCAATGGCTGGCGACCCAGGGCGAAACCCTGCCGGTGCGCATGTGCATCACCGGTGGCGAAGCCCTGACCGGCGAACACCTGCAACGGATTCGCGCGGCGTTCAAGCCAAGCCTGTTTTTCAACGCTTATGGCCCGACTGAAACCGTGGTCATGCCGTTGGCCAGTCTGGCACCGGAGCAACTGGAAGAAGGGCAGGGTAGCGTGCCGATCGGCAGCGTGATTGGCGCGCGCGTGGCGTACATTCTCGACGCCGATCTGGCGTTGCTGCCACAAGGCGCGACCGGCGAGTTGTATGTCGGCGGCGCCGGTCTGGCGCTGGGTTATCACCAGCGTCCGGGGATGACCGCCGAACGCTTTGTCGCCGATCCTTTTGCCGCGAACGGCGGACGCTTGTACCGCACCGGCGACCTTGTCCGTCAGCGCGCCGATGGCCTTGTCGAGTACCTCGGCCGTATCGACCATCAAGTGAAGATCCGTGGTTTCCGCATCGAACTGGGCGAGATCGAAACCCGTCTGCTGGAACATGAGTCGATCCGTGAAGCGGTCGTGCTGGCGCTCGATGCGCCGAGCGGCAAACAACTGGTGGGCTACCTGGTCACAGACGTGGCCGAGCAGGGCGAAGCGCAACAAACCGCCCTGCGCGAAGCCCTCAAGGCTCACTTGAAGGCTCAACTGCCGGACTACATGGTGCCCACGCACCTGATCCTGCTGGCAAACATGCCGCTGACCGCCAACGGCAAACTCGACCGCCGCGCACTGCCGGCACCGGACCCGGAGTTGAATCGTCAGCAATACGTGGCGCCGAGCAACGAACTTGAGCTGACCCTGGCCGGCATCTGGTGCGAAGTGTTGAACGTGCGGCAGGTCGGCCTTAACGACAACTTCTTCGAACTGGGCGGCGATTCGATCCTGTCGATCCAGGTCGTCAGCCGGGCGCGGCAGCAGGGCATCCACTTCAGCCCGCGCGACCTGTTCCAGCACCAGACCGTGCAGACGTTGGCTGCGGTGGCGACTCGTACTGAACGGGTCACCGCCGAGCAAGGTTTGCTCACGGGTGAGTCGCGTTTGACGCCGATCCAGCACTGGTTCTTCGACACCGAAATCCCGCAGCGTCAACACTGGAACCAGGCGTTGCTGCTGGAGCCGACCGTGGCGCTGGAGCCGCATCGTTTGGAGCAAGCGCTGCTGGCGGTGATCGAACAGCACGACGCCTTGCGCTTGCGTTTCACCAAGGTCGCCGGTCATTGGCAGGCCGAGCATCAGGCAGTTTCCGACGCCGCCGTGCTATGGCAGGTGCAAGTGCCGACGATGGACAAAAGCGCGGCGCTGTTCGCCGAGGCCCAGCGCAGCCTCGACCTTGAGCAAGGGCCGCTGATGCGGGCGCTGTTGGTCGATGATCCCGAGGGGCACCAACGGCTGTTCATTGCCATTCACCACTTGGTGGTGGACGGGGTGTCGTGGCGGGTGCTGCTGGACGATCTGCAAACGGTTTATCGACAACTGGATGCAGAGCAGTCAGTAAAACTGCCGGCGAAAACCAGTGCCTTCAGGGACTGGGCCGCACGGTTGCAGGCTTACGCCGGCAGCGAATCCCTGCGGGAAGAATTGAGTTGGTGGCAGGCGCAACTGGCCGGCCCAAGCGCTGAATTGCCGTGTGATCGGCCTCGGGGCGGGCAGCAGAATCGTCACGCGCAAACCGTCAGCGTGCGCCTCGACAGCGAGCGCACCCGGCAACTGTTGCAGCAGGCCCCGGCGGCCTATCGCACCCAGGTCAACGATTTGCTGCTGACTGCGTTGGCCCGTGTGTTGTGCCGCTGGAGCGGTCATGAGTCGGCGTTGATTCAACTCGAAGGTCACGGCCGCGAACCCCTGTTCGACGAGATCGACCTGACCCGCACCGTCGGCTGGTTCACCAGTGCTTATCCGCTACGCCTCACGCCGGTGAGTGAACAGGGTGCGTCGATCAAGGCGATCAAGGAGCAACTGCGCGCGGTGCCGCATAAAGGCCTGGGGTATGGCGTGCTGCGTTACCTGGCTGATGGCCTGTGTCGGCAGACCATGGCCGCGCTGCCGGTGGCGCCGATCACCTTCAACTACCTCGGCCAGTTCGACCAGAGCTTCGGCAGCGATGCGCTGTTCCGTCCGCTCGATGAGCCGGTCGGCGCGGCCCATGATCCGCATGCGCCGCTGCCCAACGAACTGAGCATCGACAGTCAGGTGTACGGTGGTGAACTGGTGCTGCGCTGGACCTTCAGCGCCGAACGCCACGACCGGCAAACCATCGCCGACCTAGCGCAGGCGTATCGGGATGAATTGCACAGCCTGATCCAGCACTGCCTGAGCGACAACGCGGGCGGCCTGACGCCATCGGATTTCCCGTTGGCCAAACTGGCTCAGCCGCAACTCGACGCACTGCCAGTCCCGGCGGCGATTATCGAAGACGTCTACCCGCTGACCCCGATGCAGGAAGGCATGCTGCTGCACACCTTGCTCGAACCGGGCACCGGCCTCTACTACATGCAGGACCGCTACCGCATCAACAGCGAGCTCGACCCGGAGCGTTTCGCCCAGGCCTGGCAAGCGGTGATCGCCCGTCACGAAGCCTTGCGCGCCTCGTTCTGCTGGAACGTCGGCGAAGACATGCTGCAATTGATCCATAAACCGGGCAGCACGCCGATCGAGTATCTGGACTGGAGCGCGGTGGCCGAAGCCGAGCAAGAACCGAAGCTGCAGGCGCTGCTGAAAAGCGAGCGCGAGGCCGGGTTCGATCTGCTCAATCAGGCGCCGTTCCACCTGCGCTTGATCCGCGTGGGCGCGGCGCGCTACTGGTTCATGATGAGCAACCACCACATCCTCATCGATGCCTGGTGCCGTTCGCTGCTGATGAACGACTTCTTCGAAATCTACACCGCCCTCGGCGAAGGCCGGCAAGCGCAACTGGCGGTGCCGCCGCGTTATCGCGATTACATCGGCTGGCTGCAACGCCAGAGTCTGGCCGAGGCGCGGCAGTGGTGGCGGCAGAACCTGCAAGGTTTCGAGCGCACCACGCCGATTCCGAGCGACCGGCCGTTCCTGCGTGAACACGCCGGCGACAGCGGCGGCATGATCGTCGGCGACTGTTATACAAGGCTTGATGCCCGTGACGGCGCACAACTGCGCGAACTGGCCCAGGCCCATCAGCTGACCATCAACACCTTCGCCCAGGCGGCGTGGGCGCTGGTGCTGCGTCGCCTGAGCGGTGATCGCGACGTGCTGTTCGGCGTCACGGTGGCCGGGCGTCCGGTGGACATGCCAGAGATGCAACGCACCGTCGGGCTGTTCATCAACAGCATCGCCTTGCGGGTGAAAATGCCCGAGGACGATCAGCGCTGCAGCGTTCGTCAGTGGCTCAGCGGTTTGCTCGACAGCAACATGCAACTGCGCGAGTACGAGTACCTGCCGCTGGTGAGCATCCAGGAAACCAGCGAACTGCCGAAAGGCCAACCGCTGTTCGACAGCCTGTTCGTGTTCGAAAACGCCCCGGTGGAAGTCTCGGTGCTGGACCGCGCGCAAAGCTTCAACGCCACCTCGGATTCGGGCCGCACCCACACCAACTTCCCGTTGACGGCGGTCTGCTATCCGGGGGATGACCTGGGTTTGCACCTGTCCTACGACCAGCGTTACTTCGACGAATCTACCGTCGAGCGCATGCTCGGTGAGTTCAAGCGCCTGTTGCTGGCGCTGGTCGAAGGCTTCCATGGCGACATGGCTGATCTGCCGCTGCTGGGCGCAGAGGAACAGGACTTCCTGATCCACGGCTGCAACCAGAGCGAACACGATTATCCGCTGGAGCAGAGCTATGTCTCATTGTTCGAAGCGCAGGTTTCCCGGCATCCGCAGCGGATTGCCGCCAGTTGTCTCGATCAGCAACTCAGCTATGTCGAGCTGAATCAACGCAGCAACCGTCTCGGTCATGCGCTGATTGCAGTCGGTGTCGGCCTGGATCAACCGGTGGCGTTGCTTGCCGAGCGTAATCTCGATCTGCTGGGCATGATCATCGGCAGCTTCAAGGCCGGTGCCGGTTACCTGCCGCTGGACCCGGGCCTGCCGAGTCAGCGTCTGAGCCGGATCATTGACCTGAGCCGCACGCCGTTGCTGGTCTGCACTCGGGCGTGCCGTGAACAAGCCGTCGCGCTGCTGGAGGAATTCGGTTGTGCCAACCGGCCTCGATTGCTGGTCTGGGAAGACGTGCAGGCGAGCGACGTTTCGGTGGCCAATCCGGGTATCTACAGCGCCCCGGACAACCTTGCCTACGTGATTTACACCTCGGGCTCCACCGGCCTGCCGAAGGGCGTGATGGTCGAGCAGCGCGGCATGCTCAATAACCAGTTGAGCAAGGTGCCGTACCTGAAGCTGAGCGACGCCGATGTGATCGCCCAGACCGCTTCGCAAAGCTTCGATATTTCGGTCTGGCAGTTCCTCGCGGCGCCGTTGTTCGGCGCTCGGGTAGACATCGTGCCGAACAGCATCGCCCACGATCCGCAAGGCTTGCTGGCCCACGTCCAGAGCCAGGGCATTAGCGTGCTGGAAAGTGTGCCGTCACTGATTCAGGGCATGCTCGCCCAGGACTGCATGAGCCTCGATGACCTGCGCTGGATGTTGCCGACCGGTGAAGCGATGCCGCCGGAACTGGCGCATCAATGGTTGCTGCGTTACCCGCAGATGGGTCTGGTGAACGCTTATGGCCCGGCGGAATGCTCGGACGATGTGGCGTTCTTCCGGATCGACCTGGCTTCGACCCGTGGCAGCTATTTGCCGATCGGTACGCCGACCGACAACAACCGTTTGTACCTGCTCGATGGCGCGCTGGAGCTGGTGCCGTTGGGGGCGGTGGGTGAGTTGTGCGTGGCCGGCACCGGGGTCGGTCGTGGTTATGTGAGCGATCCGTTGCGCACGGCGCAGGTATTTGTGCCGAACCCGTTCGGTGCGCCCGGGGATCGCCTGTATCGCACCGGTGACCTGGCCCGGCGTCGCAGTGATGGCGTGCTGGAATACGTCGGGCGTATCGATCATCAAGTGAAGATTCGCGGGTACCGCATCGAACTGGGTGAAATCGAAGCGCGTCTGCATGAACAGCCGGAAGTCCGCGACGCGGCGGTCGGGGTGCAGGAGGGTGTCAACGGCAAGCATCTGGTCGGCTATCTGGTGGCGGCGGATTCGGCGTTGAATCCGAACGAACGACTGGAGCGGATCAAGCAGCGCCTGCGTGCCGAACTGCCGGAATACATGGTGCCGCTGCACTGGTTGTGGCTCGACAAAATGCCTCTCAACGCCAACGGCAAACTCGATCGCAAGGCCTTGCCGGCACTGGAGATCGGCCAGTTGCAAAGCCAGGACTATCAGGCGCCGGGAAATGAGCTGGAGCAGACCTTGGCGGATATCTGGGCCGAAGTGTTGAAGGTCGAGAAGGTTGGCGTGCGTGACAACTTCTTCGAGCTCGGCGGGCATTCGCTGCTGGCCACCCAGATCGCCTCGCGGGTGCAAAAAGCCCTGCAACGCAACGTGCCGCTGCGGGCGATGTTCGAGTGCAGCACGGTGGCGGAGTTGGCCGAGTACATCGACGGGTTGGCGGCAAGCGACATTACCGAGGAGAAAGTGGATCGGTTGAATGACCTGATGGCGGAGCTGGAGGGGCTTTAAAGTCAAAAGATCGCAGCCTGCGGCAGCTCCTACAGGTGTACGCCGAGCCCATTTGGTTCGTGCGGGTGTACACGAGTCCCTGTAGCAGCTGGCGAAGGTTCGGGCCGCGTTCGGACGATCTTTTGATCTTCAACCCGGGTTGACTGCCGAGCCCACGCGGCTCAGGCTTCCCGTGGTTTTTTAATGGATCCTATTTCACCAGGGAGACAGTCGATGCCCTTCGTAACGATTGATGGACAAGCGCTTCACTACCTAGATCAAGGCACGGGCCCGGCGGTATTGCTGGCCGGGAGCTACCTGTGGGACCAGGCCATGTGGGCGCCGCAGATTGCGGCGCTGTCGCAGCACTATCGGGTCATTGCCCTGGACCTCTGGGGCCATGGCGAGTCCGGGCGGATGCCCGAGGGCATGACGTCGCTGGATGACGTGGCGCGTCAGGCACTGGCATTGCTCGATCATCTGGGCATCGACCGCGTCACGCTGGTCGGTCTTTCAGTCGGAGGCATGTGGGGCGTTCGCCTGGCGCTGTCGGCGCCGCAGCGGCTCAACGGGCTGGTGCTGATGGACACCTATGTCGGCGTTGAACCGGAACCGACCCGCCAATACTATTTTTCGCTGTTCAAGCAGATCGAAGACAGCGGTGAGATCTCGCCGCAACTGCTCGACATTATTGTGCCGATCTTCTTCCGTCCGGGCATCGATCCGCAGTCGGCTTTGTATCAGGATTTCCGCGCCAGGCTGGCTGCATTGCCAGTCAACCGGCTGCGCGAAAGCATCGTGCCGATGGGGCGGATCACGTTTAGTCGTGATGATTTGTTGCCGCGCCTGGCTCAGCTGAACCCTGAAACCACGCTGTTGATGTGTGGCGACCAGGACAAACCTCGGCCGCCATCGGAAACAAGAGAAATGGCCGAGTTGATCGGTTGCCCGTATGTGCTGGTGCCGGAGGCGGGGCATATCTCCAGTCTGGAGAACCCCGAGTTTGTCACTGAGGCGCTGCTGAAGTTTCTGGCCGACAGAAATCCGTGTAGCGCTTGATTAAAAAGATCGTCCGAACGCGGCCCGAGCCTTCGGACGATCTTTTGATCTTTATTTGGGCCCGAGAATCTTCAGCAACTTGTCCGGCGATGGCGCGCCTTGCTGTTGTTGCAACTGGCCCTTTTCATCCATGTAGAAAATCGCCGGAGTGGCGGCCAGTTCCAGGTCTTCCATCAACTTCATGTTCGCCGCCAGTTTCGCCTGAATCGCCGGCGGTACGTCTTTCAACGCCTTGAGCGAGCTGCCCTTGCCGGATTTCTCGTGTTCTTCCAGGGCTTTCTGCGGGTCCTTGGCGGCCAGCAGCGCGGCGGATTTGCCGGGGCTGTCTTCGCGAATGATGCCGACCATGATGTGCCGCAGCTGCACCTTGCCGGCCTGGACCCACGGCCGTGCCTGTTCCCAGAACATGTTGCAGTACGGGCAGTTCGGGTCGCTGAACAGGTAGACGACCCGTGGTGCGTCCTTATTGCCGTCACCGATCCAGCTGCTTGCTTCCATCTTGCCCCAGACTTCCTTGGCCATCGGCGCGTAGACCAGTTTTTGCAACGGCGCACTGCTCAGGTCATTGCCGTCGGCATCGTACAGATTGCCGAGCAGCACATGTTTGCCGTCCGGGGTCAGGTACAGCGTCATGCCGCGGTTCTGGTACTGCGCCGCGTAACCGCGCAGGCCGTCGGGCGCGTCGAAGGTACCGACGATTTTGGCGCCCTTGGCTTCGATCTTCTTGATCGCTTCAGGCAGTTCTTCGGCCTGTACCGACGGTAAGTGCAGCAGGGCGGCACCCAGGGTCAGTGTCAGCAGGTGGCGGAGGCGGAGCATGGCAATTTCCTTGAAGGCGTGGCCGAGGTGGCCGGGTTCGGGGTGTCGAAGTGTTCCAGGGCGCGGGCCAGGCTGGCTTCCGACAACTCACCCAGGTGACTGCCCAACAGATACCCGTCGGGGCTATAGAACAGCGTAGTCGGCAATGCCATGGAACCCACGGCCTGGCTCAATCGACCGCTGCCATCGAACAGCACGTTGGTCAGGCTCAGGCCCTGGGTTTCGAGGAAGGTGGCGACGCTCTGCATGCTTTCGGTCTGGTTGACGAACAGGAAGGTCAGGTCCGGGCGCTGTTGCTGGGCGTTTTCCAGCACCGGCATTTCCCGGCGGCACGGCGGGCACCAGGTGGCCCAGAGGTTGATGACCAACGGGCCGCCCTGGTAGTCGCTGAGTTGGATGGTCTGGCCGGCGGCATTGCGCAGGGTGATCTGCGGCAGGCGCGTGCCTTGTTCGTAAATACCCAGGGAGAAACTCGCCAGCAGCCAGAACGCCAGACCGCTGGCCACGCCAAAGCCCAACGGCCGACGCAAACCCGGTTGACGCCAGCCTCGGTACAACGCAGCCAGCAAGAGCACGACCACCCCCGGCCAGGCGAGAAAACCACCGTCGCGCAGGTCGATGATCTGCCACGGATCGTTGCGATACTGTGCCCAGTAGGCAATCACGAAGCCGACCCGGGCCGCCAGCATGCCCAGCAGGAACAGGCTGAACAACACCGATTCCGGGTTCTCGCCGCCACGCTTGGCCACCCGCCAGCCGACAAACGTCGCCAGCGCCAGGGCACTGATCAGCAGCAAATGGTTAAGCGCGATGGCAAAGGTGCCGAGGGTAAAGGTCAGCATTAACGAGCGTCTCGGGTGGTGGTCCAGCGTTGCAGGAAAGTGCCGGCATCGACCTCGCCGGTGATGCGCTGGCTGCGACGCTCTTCGCCGTCGGTGCCGATCCACAACAGGCTCGGCGGCCCCGGCACTTTATAACGGCCGAGCAGTTCGCGGCTGGCGGCATTGTCGGCGGTGACGTCCAGCCGTAGCAAGCGCACATCGCTCAGCGCATCCAGCACCTGGGGTTTGCCGAAGACCTGTTTTTCCATGACTTTGCACGACACACACCAGTCGGCATAGTAGTCCAGCAGCACCCATTGGCCCTGGGCCTTGGCCGTGTCGAGCTCGCGTTGCAGGGCAGCGGGCTCCTTGATCGTTGTGAATGCATCATGAGCACTCGGCGCGACAGCGCCGGTACGACCGGCGCTGTACACCTGCAACGGCTGATACGGATCGTCACTGCCGCCCGCCGCACCGACCACCAGCAGGCTGCCCCATAAGCCCAACAGCAGCGAACTGGCGCCGAACAGATGGGCAACGCGGCCAAACCCCTGGGACTGCTTCCAGGCGCTATAGGCGGCGATCAGCAGCAAACCGCCACACATACCGAGCCACAGCGATTCATCCAGCACCGGGCGCAGCATCAGCAAAGCCGTGGCGAGAAACAGGAAACCGAACACACCCTTGAGCAGGTTCATCCATGCGCC
Source organism: Pseudomonas sp. P1_A1 (assembly GCF_056406935.1). NCBI lineage: Bacteria > Pseudomonadati > Pseudomonadota > Gammaproteobacteria > Pseudomonadales > Pseudomonadaceae > Pseudomonas > Pseudomonas sp. P1_A1. Next base: position 282,029 of record NZ_JBFTZE010000008.1, read on the forward strand.
AGGTTTAGGCAGGAAGCGATTGCCGACGGTCACCAGCAGCAACAGCGGCACACCGATGCCAACGCCCATGGCGAACAGAATCAGCCCGCCGTGCAGCGCATTGCCGCTCTGGGCGATATAGAGCAGGGCGCCGGCCAATGGGGCAGTCATGCACGGTCCCACCAACAGACCGGACAAGGCCCCCAGCACACCGGCGCCCATCAGGTTGCCACCGCGCTGGCTGCGTGAAACATGTTCCAGCCGATCCCGTACGGCCACCGGCAATTGCAGTTCAAAAAAACCGAACATCGGCAAGGCCAGCAGCACGAACACCGCCGCAAAGCTGCCCAACAGCCATGGATTCTGCAGCAGCGCTTGAAGGTTCGCGCCGAGCGATGCCGCCAGAACACCCATCGCCGCATACACCAGCGCCATGCTGATCACATAACTGCCGGCGAGGGCAAAACCGCGTTTGGGCGTGGCACCACTGCCAACGATCAACCCCGCCAGAATCGGCAGCATCGGCAACGAGCAAGGGGTGAAGGCCAGCAACAGGCCCAGACCAAAGAACACCAACAAGCTCCAGCCCAGCGCACGTTGTTGCAGGTCACTGGCCAGGGCTTGATCCGGTGCTTCGTTGACCACAGCAGTGGCAACATTGCCGCCCAGGTCCACGACCTGAGTCTGCGGTGGATAACACAAGCCGGCATCGGCACAACCCTGGAAACCTACCCTGATCTGACCGGTGGCACCGGCCGGAATCTTCAGTTCCAGACCCTGACGATATACCGGCTGTTCTCCGAAGAACCCGTCACTGTGCGTTTCACCTTCGGGTAACACAGGATGCTGCTCCCCAAGCAAGCCATCGAATTTCAGACGCTTCTGATAGAGGTAATAACCGTCGGTAATCTGCCAATAGAGCTGTGTTTCACCTGAATCGAGGCGTTCGGAGGTGAAGACGAATGCCTTTTCCACCGGCAGAAATTCAGGTTTGGCTTCGAACGGATTGGTCCCTGCCTGGGCTACACCCGAGATCAAGAGAACGAAAAATAGAAACAGTCGACGCATGGGTAAGCCTTATCCCTGTGCAAGTGAGGAGCACAATGGGTGGCGGCGATTAACCGATGATTAACCGCCGCCGGCCGTCTACGAAGTCGCTCATATTGGGTAATGCCGTGTTTCTGCGTAAGCGATGCGCATCATCGGTAACTTTAGCCAATGATTGGTAGCGCCTGGCCTTGAGCCTCAGCCCCGCAAAAGTCCGGGCCAATTGCTGTCATTAATTTTCACAGGGCCGGTCTCTGCCTTGTTGTCCTTGAGGTTGTACCTGATGTATTCGTTGTTCGTGAGAAAAATGTAGTAGTAGGTGTCGATAAGGGGGGCGTCGTTTTGTACCGCCGCTATAATTCGATCTTTATGTTGTGAAAGTCCTGGCCAGGAGTCGGGCGTTATCGGCAGTCGTGTGGTTGTTTTTGTGGTGTAGTTAAAGGTGATGTAGTGTCCATCATTCATCAGGAATCGAAATACATTCTTTGGTGCAAAAGTATCCCACCACGTGCCAGCAACTATTTTGTCAAAGTAAGGAAGTAGGGAATGCCATAGGGAGTTTTCAAGGCGATAGTTTCCGACTGGCTTGTCAAGGTCCTGATCATACTTGCAGACCATCGGCGTATCGCCGCCGTAATAGAATAGCCACAGAATATCATCGCCTCCGCCCCAGGAACCTCCCAGTGCAGGAGCTGTGAATCCGAAACGCAGGTTTTTGAGTTGAGCATGAACGGCTCCCCAATTACCGGATGTAATGTTGGCAGGATAACCCTCTTCAACCGTGTTCGAGCCAATATCAAATCGTGAATATTGATTGGTGTCTTTGAAGAAGAAATAGATTTTATCTTTTCCGGAGCGCCAGTCGACGGCAACAAAGTTGTTGAGTTTTGGCATGGTCTGATTCCTTTCAGTCAAGTTGGGTTTTGTTTGGGTTGTGTTTTTAAATGGGTGGTTGGTTGTAGTTTGTGCCGGGTTCAGATTATCGCGATGTAATGCTATTCGGTATGATTTTTTAGAAGGAGGTTGTTTCGGTTTGAAACCGGGCTGTGTGCTGCCAACTAAGCTGATGCACTGAAATGATCAGGCGATTATCAAATACCCCTCTGATACGCTGGTGCGACGGCTGAACGGCAGCAATGCTTCTCGTCGGCAGTGGGCCTTGCCATAATTGCGGCTTAATCCTCAGCTGCTTCACTCGCTTTTTTGTCCTGGGGGCTCCCATGCATGTACTGGTTTGCGAAGACGATGAGCTGATCGCCAGCGGTATTGTTGCCGGCCTGTCCGCGCAAGGCCTGACCGTCGAGCACGTCGCCACCGCGTCGGCTGCCCGGGCGATGCTCAAGGTGGCTGAGTTCGATGTCATGGTGCTCGACCTTGGCCTTCCCGATGAGGATGGCCTGAAGCTGTTGCAGCAGTTGCGTCACAGTGGCCTGGAGATTCCGGTGTTGATTCTCACGGCGCGGGATTCGGTCACCGATCGCGTTGACGGTTTGCAGGCCGGGGCCGACGATTACTTGCTCAAGCCTTTTGACCTGCGCGAACTGGCAGCGCGCCTGCACACGTTGCTGCGGCGAGTGGCGGGGCGCAGCGTTAACCTGATCGAGCACGGTCGTTTGACCTACGATCCGAGCAGCCGCGAAACCATGCTGGGCGGCCAACCGGTGGACCTTTCCCGTCGCGAGCAATCGCTGTTGCAAGCCTTGCTGCACAACCGTGGTCGCGTACTCTCAACCGAGCAACTGAAAGACAGCGTCTACGGTTTCAACGATGAGCTGGAAAGCAACGCCCTTAACGTCCATATCCATCACCTGCGGCGTAAACTCGGCAATGGCATTGTCGAGACGGTGCGTGGCCTGGGCTATCGCCTGGGGCCGGCCGATGGCGGAGAAGAATCGAAGTGATGAGCCTGCGTTTGCGTCTGAGCCTGACCCTCGGCGCCGCGTTTGCGCTGATCTGGGCCCTGGCTGCCGCCTGGATGCTAAGTGATCTGCGCAACCAGATGATGTTTTCCCTCGACCAGCGGCTGGTTGCCTCGGCGCGGATGGTCGCCGGGTTACTGGAGCAACTGCCGGCATTGCCGAGCAAGGGCGAGGGCACCCATTTCAGCGCTGAACAACTGAATATCCCCGGCGGCATGGCCTGTCAGGTCAGCTCGTTGCGCGGCGAGATTCTGGCCCGCAGCCACAGCAACCCCGAGCAAGCGCTGGAAGCCGAGAAAATGGGCTTCCACGATCAGATTATCGACGGCGCGCCATGGCGCAGTTTCACCCTGGCGCGGGGCGATGTGCGCATCACCACCGCCGACCGGCAGATCGAGCGTGAAGCGCTGAACATGTCCATTCTGCTGGCGGCTTCGGTGCCGGTCGGCGTGGCGCTGCTTGGCTGCCTGTGCCTGTTGTGGCTCGGCATCGGTCAGGGGCTGGCACCGCTCAATCGTATGCGCGATGCGTTGATGCGGCGTAGCGCCGATTCTCTGGAGCCATTGCAGATCCAGCCGTTGCCCAGCGAATTGCAACCGCTGCTGGAAACCCAGAATCAGCTGTTCCAGCGCATCGGCAAGACCATCGAGCGCGAGCGGCGCCTGACCGGTGATGCTGCGCACGAATTGCGTAGCCCGCTGACAGCGATCAAAACCCATCTGCAAGTGGCGCGCATGACCGACGGTGCCGCGCGGGATCAGTCCCTGGCCCGGGCCGAAGAGGGCGCCGACCGCCTGCACCGTACCCTTGAACAATTGCTGCTGCTGGCGCGTGTCGAGGGCAGCTTGTCGTTCGATGATGGCGTGCAGTGCAGCGCTGAGCAGGTGGCGAAACTGGCGATTCAGGATGCGGCCAGCGGCGATCGTCAGCGGATCAAGTTTCAGGTGCCGGTCAGATTCTCCGATGCGCCGCTGCAAATGCCCGCAGTGCTGTCGATTGCTGCATTGCGCAACTTGCTCGACAACGCCCTGCGCCACACGCCGGGCGATAGGGCGGTGGAGCTGAGCCTGGAAACCAATGGCAATCGTGTGCACTTTTTGGTTCGCGACCACGGCCCGGGAATTGCCGAAGACGACTTGCAACACCTGACCCAACGCTTCTGGCGCAACGGCCAGAGCACCGGTTGCGGCCTCGGCCTGGCGATTGTCCAGGCCATCGTCCAGCGCTGCGGCTGTACCCTGCATTTCGACAGCCGGTCGGATGGCTTGCGGGTTGAATTGACGATGCCTCTGCAACCCATCTAACAGACACCCCAAAACCCCTGTAGGAGCTGCCGAAGGCTGCGATCTTTTG
>NZ_JBFTZE010000008.1:286375-308117 GCF_056406935.1 Pseudomonas sp. P1_A1
CGCAGCTCGCAGCCTTCGGCAGCTCCTACATCGCACACCAAATGTAACGTCTCTCCGTTGGCCACCCGGCCCACACGGCGTTATCGTCCCCGGCAGCTTTGACTCAATGGATTGAGGTAACAGCGCCATGACTGCATCGATACACATCTGCAAGGCAACGTCTGCCGACGCCGGCATCATCAGCCGGATCGTCGAGCGCTCCATTCGCGTCGGCTGCGCGCTCGACCACCGCAATGATCCTCGAACGGTCGCCACCTGGACCCACAACAAAACCATCGAACACGTGCAGCCCTGGCTGAACGACCCGCGGTTGTACCTGAACATCGCTCTGTTGCAAGACAAACCGGTCGGCGTCGCCATGGCGGCGATCAGCGGCAAGGTTGCGTTTTGTTACGTGCAACCGGAATGGTTTCGACGCGGCGCCGGACAAGCGCTGGTGCATGATCTGGAGACGTGGTTGATCACTCAGGGTTTGCCCCAGGCACGTCTCAACAGCACGCGCACCGGCGAAGCGTTTTACCACCGCCTGGGTTACCGGGCTTGCGCCGAAGCCTTCACGGTGGCGGGGCTCCACGCCATTCCCATGCACAAGGCGCTGCCGCCACCTTCATAGAAAGCTGATCGAGGGTCTAAATCCTCGAGCTCTTGATGCGTTTCCAGAACAGGAAAACCTGCAAGTGCGCCCCGTGAGCGGAATGCGCACCTGCCCGGTGTGCAGTTTTGGTCACTATCAACAGGGGTCGAGAGATGTCAGTCGCTACCAGCCTTATCGAAGATCAGCCGGCCCGGATTGTCCCGACGCCTGCCGAGACGCTTTATCAGTTCAACGAATCACCGCTGCTGACCCGTCAGAGCCAGCAGGAATCGAACGCCCGCAGCTACCCGCGACGCATACCCCTGGCACTCAAGCGTGCCAGGGGCATTTATGTCGAAGACGTCGAAGGCCGCTGTTTCATCGATTGCCTGGCCGGTGCCGGAACCCTGGCCCTGGGGCACAACCATCCGGTGGTGATCGAAGCGATCCAGCAAGTGCTGAGCGATGAACTGCCGCTGCACACCCTCGACCTGACCACGCCGGTCAAGGACCGGTTTGTCCAGGACCTGTTCGGTCTGCTACCGCCGGCATTGGCCGCTGAAGTGAAGATTCAGTTCTGTGGCCCCACCGGCACCGATGCCGTGGAAGCCGCGCTGAAACTGGTGCGCACCGCCACCGGGCGCAGCACCGTCTTGTCGTTCCAGGGCGGTTACCACGGCATGAGTCAGGGCGCGCTGAGCCTGATGGGCAGTCTGGGGCCGAAAAAGCCGTTGGGTGCCTTGCTCGGCAATGGCGTGCAGTTCATGCCGTATCCCTACGATTACCGTTGCCCGTTCGGGCTCGGTGGCGCGCAGGGCGTGCAGGTCAACCTGAATTACCTGGAAAACCTGCTGAACGATCCAGAGGCCGGCGTGCAATTGCCGGCAGCGGTGATCGTCGAAGTGGTGCAGGGCGAGGGCGGGGTGATTCCGGCCGATCTCGACTGGCTGCGCGGTTTGCGGCGCATCACCGAGCAGGCCGGCGTGGCGCTGATCGTCGATGAAATCCAGAGCGGCTTTGCCCGCACCGGCAAGATGTTCGCCTTCGAGCACGCCGGGATCATTCCGGACGTGGTGGTAATGTCCAAGGCCATCGGCGGCAGCCTGCCACTGGCGGTGGTGGTCTATCGCGACTGGCTCGACACCTGGCTGCCGGGCGCCCATGCCGGAACCTTCCGCGGTAATCAGATGGCCATGGCCGCAGGCTCTGCGGTGATGCGCTACCTGACCGAACACAAGGTTTGCGAGCACGCCGCTGCCATGGGTGAACGCCTTAGCGAACACTTGCACATCCTGCAGCGGAACTTCCCGCAGCTGGGGGACATTCGCGGGCGTGGCTTGATGCTGGGTGTCGAACTGGTCGACCCGACTGGTGCGCCGGACGCTCAAGGCCATCCACCGGTATTCGGTCGTCTGGCGCCGCTGGTGCAGCGCGAATGCCTCAAGCGTGGGTTAATCCTCGAGCTGGGTGGGCGTCACGGCGGTGTCGTGCGTTTCCTGCCGCCGTTGGTGATCACCGCCGCCGAAATCGATCGGGTGGCCGACATTTTCGGCAGGGCCATGGCCGCAGCCACCGCCAGCCTCTAAATTTTCCGGCGCCTCGAACGTTCTTTTTACATAACGGTTGCGCACGGCGTGCAGCCCACCCTATAGCGATGGAGAGACAGCATGACGTCAGTATTCGACCGCGAGGACATCCTCTTTCAGGTCGTGGTCAACCACGAAGAGCAATACTCGATCTGGCCCGACTACAAAGCCGTGCCACAAGGCTGGCGCACCGTGGGCAAGAGCGGCCTGAAAAAGGAATGCCTGGCCTACATCGAAGAGGTCTGGACTGACATGCGTCCAATGAGCCTGCGCCAGAAAATGGAAGAGCAGGCGGCCGTGGCTCACTGAGTCATTACGCAAGAAGAAGCCCGCTGAACCGGTAAGGTCAGCGGGCTTCTTTGTTTTTTGAACATCAAAAGATCGCAGCCTTCGGCAGCTCCTACATGGGAATCGCGTACAACCGCGAAACATCGGCTGGACACAAATTCTGTAGGCGCTGCCGAAGCTGCGATCTTTTGATCTTAGGTGGCAGGTTTACCGCTCAACCCGGTGATCACCAAATCCACATTCCCTTCCAGCTCGGCCACCGGATCCGCCGCATCGACACTCAACACCGCCAACCGACTGCCTGCCTGCGAGATCGCCGCTTTCACCGCCTCCGACGGCTGTCGATGATGCAACACCACCGCCACGTCATGGTCCTTGAGCGTCGCACTTAACTGCTTGAGCGCTTCAGGCGTCCACTCGGCATCCGGCCGTGGATCGAGGCCGATCAGCTCCAGGTTGAGGCCGCCGATCAGGTAGCCGAAATGATCGCTCAGGCTCATCACGCTCAGGTTATCGGCACTGGCCAGCCGCGCTTCGCTGTCGGCACTGAGCTTGAGCAGGCGCTGCTTGAGCGCTGCCAGATTGGCCTCGATGGTCGGTTTGGCCGCCGGCGCCAGGCGCACCAGGTCCGCCGCCATCACGTCCGCCATGCGCCCCATGTTGTTGCTGGAAAGCCACGGCTGGCTGTTCAAACCGTCGACCTTGCTGCCGGGCTGCACGGCGATGCCGGGAAGGGCGCCGTCCACCGGGCGGGCGGCGTCGACTTCGACGATACGAATATTGCTGCGCCGGGATATCGGGTACAGCGGATCATCCGCCCACAGCGAACGCAGACCAATCACTGCATCGGCGCCGGTCGCCAGTTTGGCCAGTGCCGGAGCACCACGGCCAGTGAAATAGGCGGTCTGCCGGCTGCCGGGCAGATTGTCCGGCGCGGCCCGTTCCAGTTTGACTTCGGTGCCTTTGAGCAACACTTCGCCCAGACCATAGGTGATCGGCAAGGACGCCAGCACGTGCAGTGGTTTGGCGCTGTCCGCCGCAAAGCCAGTATTGGCCAGACCGCACAGGGGCAATGTGAAGGTCAATGCCAGGGTCAGTTGACGCAGAGAAAAACACATTTATCCGAGGTTCCCTTTCAGACTTGGGACGATGCCGCGAGCGATCGCGGCCAGGGCGAAGGCGATACCCGCCACCAGAATGATCGCGGCACCGGACGGGACAGGCAGGTCAAAGACAATCGGTGCGAGAATTCCGCACAAGGTGCTCACCGTGGCAATCAGCACCGAACACCAGAAAAAACCCTTCAGCGACTGGCTGAGCAACCGCGCGGCCGCCGCTGGAATCACCAGCAGGGCGCCGACCAGAATCGCGCCGATGACTTTCACCGCTGCCACGGTGATCAGGGTCACCAGGATCACGAACAGGTAGTCCAGGGTTTTCACCGCCACACCGCGTACCGCCGCCAGTTGCGGGTTGAAACTGGCGAGCATGATGCGGTTGTACAGCGGCAGGGCCAGTGCCATGACCAGCGAACCGACGATGGCCAATACCAGCAGGTCGTTGCTGTTGACCGTCAGTACCGAGCCGAACAGCACGTTTTCCAGAATGTGCACATTGATCTTGCCCGCCAGGATCAACAGCAGGCTCGCGCCCAGTGCCAATGACACCGACAGAAACACGCCGATCAATGTATCCGGCGCCAGACCCGTGCGGTTGCGCAGGTAGTTCAGCAAAATCCCGAACAGCAGGCAGTAACCGAACAGGCTGCCATAAGGCCCGGTGTAAGGTTCACCGAGCAGAATGCCGATGGCCACGCCAGTCAACGCCGCGTGACCCACCGCTTCGGAGAAAAATGCGAAGCGCTTGACCACCACCAGCGTGCCCAAACCGCCCAGCACCGGGCCGATCAGCAATCCGGCGAGCAGGGCGTTGACCACAAATCCATAGGCCAGCGCTTCCGGCAGGTAACCTTGCGAGGCCCAACCCTGGACCATCAAACGAAAGGCTTCGTAACTCATCAGGCAGCGCTCCGGGGATGGGTCGAGAACAAGGTCAGCAGTCGTTCCGGGGTCAGCGCCTGTTTCGGTGTGGCATCGAACAGCACCCGGCGATTGAGCCCGGTGACCCGGTCCGCCAGACGCCCGACCGCTTCCAGATCATGCTCGATCCACAGCACGGTGATGCCGCTCTGGCGCCAATCGCCCAGCAGCCGTTCGAACACTTGGATACCGGCCTCATCGAGCGCCGACATCGGTTCATCGAGCACCAGCAACTGTGGCGCCGGAATCAGCCCTTGCGCCAACAAAACCCGCTGGCGCTCGCCGCCGGACAGCGCGCCCATGCGCCGTTTGCGTTTGTCCTGCATGCCGACCCGTTGCAGTGCCTCGCCAATGGCCGTTGCGTAATGCTTGCTCAAGCCGAGAAACGCCGGGCGTCGCTGACACATGGCCGCCATGAAGTCGTCGACGGTCATCGGCAAACCGCGATCAAACTCCAGCGCTTGCGGCACGTAGCCGATGGTCCCGGGTTCGCCGGGCCACTGCAGGCTCAAGCGACCCGAATGCGGCATCTGCCCGAGCAGGGTCTTGATCAGCGAACTCTTGCCGCCACCGTTGGGGCCGACCAGGGCATGCACGCTGCCGGATCGGACCTGAAAAGTTACGTTGTCGAGGATCGTCGTGCGACCGAGGGTCAGGCTGACTTCAGCGAAGTCCAGGGTCGGGCCGGCGCTTTGTACGGTCAGGGTTTCTTGAGCGGTCATGCGCCTGACTCCTGAATCGCCCGAACCACAGTATTGAGGTTGCCGGTCATTTCTTTTTCGTATTTGTCGGCGGTGTATTCGCCATAGGAAATGTGCGACAGCGGATACAGCTTCACCCCGGATTCGCGCTGGATGGTCTCGACGTAGGTGGACGGGAAATCCATCTCCGAGAAGATCACTTTCACGTCCAGTTCCCGCAGTTGATCGATGGTCTTTTTCAACTGGCTGGGGCTGGGTTCGATGCCATGTGCCGGCTCGACCACGGCGGTGACTTCCAGGCCGAACTCGCGCAGCAGATAGTCGTAGGCGGCATGGACCGTGGCCACGCGCAGCTCGGCGTTCGGCGCCTGGGTCAGTTTGGCCAGGGCATCGGCGCGCATCTGCCGCAGGCGCTTGCCATAGGCGCGGGCATTCTGGGTGTAGGTTTTGGCGTTGGCCGGGTCGAGCTTGCCCAACTCTCGGGCAATGTTGTTGACCTGGGCAATCGAAGCGCTGATCGACAAGAACGTGTGCGGGTTCACCACTTTACCGGCACCGCGAGCGGCGACACCGGTGGCGGCCAGCAGCGGCACGTTTTCGTTGGCTTCGATTACTTTGATATTCGGGGTTTCGCTGGCGGCGATCATGCGGTCGGCGAAGTCGTCATGGCCCACACCGTTGAGCACGATCACGTCGAGCCCGCTGATGCGTTTGATGTCCTCGGCGCGGGGCTCATAGGCGTGCGGGTTGAAACCGGCCGGGATCAACGGCACCACTTCGGCCTTGTCGCCGACGATGTTGGCCACGTAGCTGTAATAAGGGTGCAGGGTGATGCCAATGCGCAGGCGCTTGGCTTGGTCGGCGCTGGCCAGAGGCGTCAGCAAACAGGCAAGCAGGCCGAACAGCAGCGGGCGCAAAAAACGACGTTGAGATGAACTAGGCATGGGAAAGCGGTCTTCTCTCGGGTGAGGGCGAGGGTTCAGTGCCGATGCTGGCGGGTGACCCCGGCATCGAATTGCGCGACGATCTGCTGCCAGCCGGCGCTTTCGAGCGCGGCGTCAGTCAGATCAGTCGGGGCAGTGAGGGCTTTGCCGCGATTGAGCCAGACGTCTGGCGCATCGTCGTCAGCGGTCAAACGCATCAGGAACGAGCCGGCCACGGTGGGGGTCTGGCTCTGGCCGAAGTACGCCTTGGCGTCCAGCAATTGCCAGGCATGACCGCCTCGACTGATCGAACTGGCGTCCCGGGCAAACGGCGCGAAACCTTCATCGGCGAGGGTGGCGGGTGTGGGCAGCGCTTGCTGCTCCTCACGCAACAGATGGATTTCATCCAGCGTGACCCGCAGGTCTGCGTAAATACCTTGCTCGGATGCGCTCAGGTCGCGACGGGCATCCAGTTGGTGGCTGCCGACGCTGCTCACCTCCCGGGATTCGCCGCGCCAGGCGACCACCGAGCCGGCCACCGCCAGAATCATCAGGCACAACAGCAACACATAGAGGGTTTCATGGCCGGCTCCGGCCGGGCGCACCACTTGGGTGGTTGGCGTGGTCATGCTCATGCTCAGGGCGCCTCGATGTCGGTTTGGTCGATCTCGACCACGTGGCCGGGACCGGCGTCGAACAGCACGTAGAATTCAGCGCCGGGCTTCTTGAACGTCAGGGTCGAATCGGCACCGAGCTTGCCCGGCAGCAGAATGGTTTCGTCGTAGCCGATCACATCCAGGGTCACGCCCGGGGCGCCGCTGCCGTCAGAAAAACCACCGGTGCAACGGATCTGTTCGGCGTCAATGGCTTTGCATTCGCACATCGGGTTGTGGGCCAGGGCGCTGACGCTGAAGACGGTGCAGAGCACCAGTAAAATGGGGCGAAAGGCGCTGATCATGGTTTGCCTCCTTGTCTGTTCAGCCATGCGACGGTGGCCGGGGACGCCTGGCTCAGGGGAATGGAGGCTTGATGCATGGCGCCGTCCCAGCCCTCCATGGTGATCCACAGCTCAGCGTCGTTTTTGGTCTTTTCGGGGACCGGCAGCGCGGCGCCCATGTGGTAGGGCGTGCCGAAGAAAATCACTCCGGCGGTGCGCAGGCTGCGCGGTTTGCCAATGCGCAGGTAAGTCGCCTTGACCTGATCGCGACAGCTGTCGCAGAGCGCAGCATTGAAGGACTTCAAGTAGCCGGCCGGGCCATCGGATACCGGGGCTGCGTTGCGCAATTCAGCCAGGCGCAGGCTCCAGGGGCCGACTTGAACTTCACCGACTTCACGTTCACCCAGGCCGGTGTCTCCGCGAAACAGCGCCGCGTCGGCGAAGTATTTGGGCATGAACCCCAGGGGCACCAGCAACAGCAGCACGTTGATGTGGAAGCGCCATGTGTGCCAGAAGCGGCTTAGCGGCGAGCGCGGTTTTTCTGCTGCGACCTGGCTCATCGGCTGCCCTCCGGGGCTTCGCGGCACATGGCCGGGGCCGGCTGGCCGGTCAGCGCAGCCCGTGGATGCTTGTTGTTGCGCTTGAGGGCATTGGCCGTGGCCAGAGCGGTGCGTTTGGTCCAGATCAACAGGCCGCTGAGGACCATCATGCTCAGGATCAGGCCGAAGAAGAACCAGATCAGCTTGATCCAGATACCGCCGAAGTCGCCGGTGTGCAGCGGACGCATGGATTCGGTCACCAGCTCCAGACCCGAACGATCCGACAGCAGGCGCGTGGTGGAAATGTCACCGGTGTAAGGGTTGACCTCGGCGCTCTGGTAGATCAACGGGTACCCACTGCGCCCGCTCACCAAAAGGTGGCTATAGGCATTGGCGGGCAGGCTGACAGAGCTGTCTTCCAGGCCGGGAATGCGTTCCTTGGCCTCGCGGATCGCGCTTTCCAGGCTGATCATCGGCGCCGGTGAACCATCGACGGTGAGCGGCACACTCTCACGCGGGACGACGGGTGCGACCGGTGCGGTGGAAATCGAAATATGGTTATCGAACAGGATCGCCTCAATCATGAACCAGGTGCTGGTGACGGAAATCACCGCAATGAACCAGATTGACCAGATGCCGCTGAGCCGGTGAAAGTCGCCCCAGAAAATCCGCGCGCCATGACGAATGCGCAGGGTCGGTCGCAAGAAGCCTTTCCAGAACCGTTTGTAGACCACAAGCCCCGTCACCAGCGACGCCAGCATCGGCAAGCCGAGGAACGACACCAGATACCAGCCCCAGCTGTAGCCGTTGGTGAACGGCACCAGCCACCAGCCATGCAGCGCGCGAGTAAAGGCCTGGAAGTTGAAGGGTGGAGCGGTGCCCTGAATCACTCCGCTGTAGGGGTTCACAAAGACCGTCACCGAGCGTCCGTCCGGGTAACTGACCTTCACGTCCAGGGCGAAATGCGACTCGTCGGGACGGTTGATACTTTCGACCAGCGTTTGGGGCTCGGCCTTTTTGATGGCGGCGATGATCTGGTCATAGCTGAGCAGTGGCGCGTCGTCCGAAGGCGGGCTGGCGCGCATTTGCGGGTTGGCCAGCCAGACGATTTCCTGACTGACCACCGCCAGCGTACCGGTCACGCAGACGATCAATACAAAGAACCAGATGGGCAGGGCCAGCCAGCTATGGACCAGAAACCAGAGTTTTGAACGGGATTTCTTMGACATGATTAAAGGTCTTGTTTCGATGAGAGGACCTCTGCTGCGGGCTTCCCAGCGTTGAGGTCCATGAAAGGCCCGGTCGTGGCTTTTGCCTACGCGACCGGCTGCATCTAAATAAGACGTATGAGCATCGGAAATCCCGAAAGGGGATATGAAAGTAAATGTTTCGTGTTTTTGCGCTGTGGGGGAGCAGCCAATATTGATGTTGAATGTGATGGCCCCATCGCGAGCCTGCTCGCGATGGGGGCTGATCACGTACCGAAGCTATCAACCCTGCTTGAACATCTCCTTCGCCCGCTGTTCGATCTGTTCCTGCGTCAGATCCTCCTTGCGCGTGGCCAGAAACCACAGATGCCCATAAGGATCCTTCAAGGTCCCCGAGCGGTCGCCATAAAACTGATCCTTGACCTCGGACACCACCGTGGCACCGGCATCGATGGCCTGCTTATAGGACTTGTCCACATCGTTCACATACAAATGCAGGCCCACGGACGGCGATTTGTCCGGGTTGCTCAAAGGGCCTTGGGCGCAGGGTGTGCCCAGCATGATCGGGCAGTCGCCGATACGCAGTTCGGCATGCCCGATGCCGCCATCGGGCATGGCCAGGCGCATGACTTCGGTGGCGCCAAAGGCTTTCTTGTAGAAGTCGATGGCTTCGGCAGCTTTCTGAATGCCCAGATAAGGGGTGATGCTGTGATAACCCTCTGGAATGGGTTTAACGCTCATGACGGTTCTCCCTTTATTGTTGTGGAGTTAGGGTGTTCCTTCGCCGTTTTCCGGTCGAACAACTATAGGTCAGCCTCTTCACCGCAACCGAGTGCCCGACGAGCAGTCGCCGCGGCCCTGAGCCACGACAGTGCGCTGCGCTGCACACTGATCGGCTAAATCGACAACTGCATCAAGCGCTCGCCCTGCAGGTTTTCCGTGGGGCGGCGCTTGTTCACCGCCAGTTCGCCGATCTTGATCAGCCGCGTGCGCGTCACGTTGCGGCTCAACCCCAGCAAGGCAGCGGTGTGCACCTGGTTGTAGTGGCTGAAGCGGTAGGCGGCCCGCAACAACGCATCTTCGACTTTCTCGTGCAGTGCACCGGCCTGTTCCTCGAAGAGCTTTTGAAAGGCTCGATCGAGCAAGGCTTCCGGTGAGTCGTCAGCGGAGGTGTGATGGTCGTCCTGACGCTCGATGCGCATGTTCGACAGTCGCAAGTCATCGCGCTCGATCACGCCGTTGCGGCAGATCAGCAGGGTGTGATGAATGACGTTTTCCAGTTCGCGGATGTTGCCCGGCCAGCTGTAGCTGCGCAGTTTGTGTTCGGCCTCTTTGCTGATGGTGATGCTGCCGTAACCCAGGCGCTGGCTGTAGGCTTCGATGAAATGCCGGGTCAGCGGCAGGATGTCGCCGGGGCGCTCGCGCAACGGGCTCAGTTCCAGGCTGACCACGTCGAGACGGTAATACAGGTCTTCGCGAAAGTGCCCGGCATTGATGGCTTTCTCCAGTTGCACATTGGTCGCCGCCAGCACTCGCACATTGATGGGAATGCTCTTGCGCGATCCCAGTCGCACCACTTCGCGCTCCTGCAGCACCCGCAGCAATTTCACCTGGATAGCCATCGGCAGATCGCCGATTTCGTCGAGGAACAAAGTGCCGCCATCGGCCTCTTCGAACCAGCCGGCCTTGGCGCTCAGTGCCCCGGTGAAGGCGCCTTTCTCATGGCCGAACAATTCAGCCTCCACCAGCGATTCAGAAAAGGCGCCGCAGTTCACCGCCACAAACGGCCGGTTGCGGCGAGCACTGAGATTGTGGATATGCCGCGCCACCAGCTCTTTACCGGTGCCGGTTTCACCGATGATCAGCACGCTGGCTTCACTCGGCGCGACCTGCTGCAAGTGCGCGAGCAAAGCCTGGGATTTCGGGTCTTCGAACACCTGCGCCGTGGCGCGGATAGAAGTGGCCAGCGCGGGCGAGGGCGGTAAGGTCAGCAGTTGCATGGGGCAGGCTCCCTGAATGGAAAACTATGAATAGAAGGTCGGGATCGGCAGGGACTGGTTCAGCGCCCAATCGCCCAGTTCATGGAGTTTGTAATCCACCGGGTCGTGCAGGGTTTGCGTGCGCAGGTTGCGCCAGTGACGGTCGAGTCGCAGCGAGGCGTGAGTCGAGCGGGCGCCGGTCACTTCGAACAATCGGCTGCACAACTCCAGGCCATTGCGCGTGGCGGCGACCTTGGCGGTGGCGATCGCGGTGGCCAGATGTCCGCGCTCCTCGGCGCTCAGATTCGGCCCCTTGGCCCAGGCCTTGTCCAGCAACTCGGCGGCCCGTTCCACCAGCAAGCGAACACCTTCCAGGGCCACCCAGAACTCGCCGTAATGGCCGAGTACGTAAGGATCCTGGCGCACATCCGGAGCGCTGGATTTGTGCCACGGACGGGTCTCGGTGAGGGTGTACTGCCGCGCTTCTTCAAAGGCACCTTCGGCAATGCCGAGGAACATGTGGGTGAACGTAAGCTGGGCGATCAACGGACGCAGGCAGGCGAACGGCGTGCTCAGCGGGCCGGGGTCGAGCAGCAATTCCGATTCTTCGACCCGCACCCGTTCAAACGTTGCGCTGCCGCTGTCGGTCTGGCGCTGGCCCATGTTGTTCCAGTCATTGTGCAACGTGATGCCGCTGCGCCCGCTGGGAATCGCGGCGATCAACAACTTGCCGCCGGCACTTTCATCGACGGCCGAGGCGATCAGCATTTCCGAATCGCTGGCGCCGGAGCAGAAGCTTTTCTTGCCGGAAAACTCGCGCCAGCCTGCGAGGTTTTTCACCACGGTGCGGRTGTCCAGCGGATTGAGGGCGTTGCCCCAGAACCAGTGTTTGCGCGCGGTCTGTTCAAACCATGGCTGCCATTGTTCGGGCCGGGCGAACAAGCGGACGGTGGCGAGCATCAGGTGATGGAAGCCGAAGACATGCGCGATCGAACTGTCGACCTTGGCGAACTCGCGCACGATGGTCAGGGTTTCACTCCAGCTGGCGCCGAGGCCGCCGTACTGGGTGGGAATGCTTAATGCGAGCAGGCCGCTGTGGCGCAGGGCGTCACGTTCGGCTTTCGGCGTACCGCCGCGTTCATCGCGCTCGACAGCGGTCAGGGCAAATTCGCCGGCCAGTTGGCGGGCGGTCTGCAAGGGGGACGACAGGGCGCTTAGCGGCTTGGCAGTCACGCGCAGTTCCTTCTTTCAAGCGAACCGTAGGGCCGGGGTCATCATCAGGCTTTGGCGTGAGCCGGCAGCACATCATTGGCAATCATTTCGCCAAACGGCCCAGTGAGGTTGGTGACGCCACGTCCGGCCAGGCTGGCATACGGCTCGGGCAGCAGCGGGAACACCAGTTCGGCAAAGCGATAGGCCTCTTCAAGATGCGGGTAGCCGGAGAAGATGAAACTCTCGATCCCCAGGTCCGCGTACTCCTTGATCCGCGCCGCCACCTGCTGCGGGTCGCCCACCAGCGCAGTCCCGGCACCGCCACGAACCAGACCGACACCGGCCCAGAGGTTGGGGGAGATTTCCAGGTTGTCACGACGGCCGTCATGCAACGCGGCCATGCGTCGCTGGCCTTCGGAGTCGAAGCGCGAGAACGACTTCTGCGCCGCCGCGATGGTCTCGTCGCTGATGTGTTCGATGAGTTTGTCGGCGGCTTTCCAGGCCTCCTCGGCGGTTTCGCGGACGATCACATGCAAGCGAATCCCGAACTTCACCGTACGACCGTTGCGCGCCGCGCGCTCACGAACATCGGCAAGTTTTTCAGCCACGGCAGCGGGTGGTTCGCCCCACGTCAGGTAAACGTCGACCTGCTCGGCAGCCAGGTCATGAGCCGCATCGGACGACCCCCCGAAATACAGCGGCGGATAAGGTTTCTGCACCGGTGGATACAGCGCCTTGGCGTTCTGCACCCGCAGGTGTTTGCCTGCGAAATCCACCGCTTCGCCTTGCAGCACGCGGCGCCAGATCTGCAGGAATTCGTCGGTGACTTCGTAGCGTTCGCTGTGATCGAGGAAGCTGCCGTCACCACGGTTCTCATCCGGGTCGCCGCCGGTCACCACGTTAATCAGCAAGCGACCGTTGGACAGTCGATCCAGGGTCGCGGCCATCCGCGCCGAGACCGTCGGCGAAATAATCCCCGGACGGATCGCCACCAGATACCGCAAGCGTTCGGTCAGCGGCACCAGGGCCGAAGCGATCACCCACGAGTCCTCGCAGGAACGTCCGGTGGGAATCAGCACGCCGTGATAACCCAGGCTGTCGGCGGCTTGGGCCACTTGTTTCAAATAGTTGAGGGTCACCGGGCGCGCACCCTGAGTAGTGCCCAGATAATGGCCATCGCCGTGGGTCGGCAGAAACCAGAAGACATCCATGAAGAAATCCTTAAGCGATTTTCAGCAGATTTTTGGGGTGCACGCCGAACAACGGCGCCGCACGTTCTGCAGCAAGACGAATGCGGGCCTTCAAGGGCTCACTGGTTATTTGGTAATTGGAGAAGTCGGCTTCGGTGGCGTACACGCCAATCGGCAAGGTCAGGGCCTGGAAGAAACTGAACAGCGGCCGCAACTGATGATCGAGCACCAGTGCGTGACGTTCACTGCCACCGGTGGCGGCCAACAGCACCGGGGTGTCGATCAACGCGTTGAGGTCGATCAGGTCGAACAGGTGCTTGAGCAGGCCCGGGTACGAACCGCGATAGACCGGTGCGGCGACGATCAGCAGGTCGGCGCTTTCGATGGCTTGCAGTTCGGCTTCGATGTCGGCGCTCAGTTCCTGACGCGACAGCGCGGCGCCCAGCGGTCGGGCGATATCGCCCAGTTCGATCAACTTGCTCTCGATCGGCAACTGGCCGGCCAGTTCGGCCAGCAGCGCCTGGGTCAGCACCAGCGTGCGGGACGGACGCCAGGTACCGCCGGAGAGGGCAACGACTTTCAATGGACGCGACATGAACAGTTCCTTTTTAAACAGTTGCTCAGCGAGCAGTGAGTAGTCACCAGCGTTGAGCAAGAGCTATACCAATCCTTCGAAGCCCCCGTGTTCCGCGGATTTCAGCGCGTCGGTGGGCAGGCGCTGTGCGATTTGACGGGCGGTTTGTTGATCGACTGTTGCCAGGCAAACAGTTGCGTGAGCAACAGTGCTGACGCAATGGGGGTTGTTTATAAAGGCTCGGTGTTATTCCGCAAAATACCGTAAATTGATATTTATAGATTGTTTGGGTATATGCGGCTTGCCATAGGAGCTGCCGAAGGTTGCGATCCTTTCATCCCGATACCCACTATCGAGAGCATTGATTTCTGCCCTTCAGGGCGCGCGGGTAGCCTGTGTTCATTGCCCCGAACCCAGATAGCCGGACGCCCGAAATGAAACCTCTACTTGCCACTTTCTTGCTGCTCGCCGTTTCCGTTCTCGCCGGATGTGCCAGTCATGTCTCACCGGAACTGCGCCCCTACACCGCCGAAGAAACCCGGGAACTGGCGCTGGAAGCCTTGAATCGTCGGGGCTTGTCCTTCGAGGAGTACCACGCGAAGAAAGCCGAATTGCTCGGCCAGCCGACCAAATCGATCAGTTTTGACAAGCAAGGCGAGATGAACGCCGAACGCGCGGTACAGCTGCACGCTCGCCCAAGCTGAGCGACAACTGTACTGCTCGAACTTTCACGCAACTGTCCATGGGTTTCCCTCAAGGCGTGCGATAGGGTCAACACCTGACTGACCCTGATGGACTGCCCCCCATGCTCTCGCTCGACCTGCTGCTGGGCTTTGCCCTGTTTGCCCTTGTCACCTCGATCACCCCCGGCCCGAACAACACCATGTTGCTGGCCTCGGGCGTGAATTTCGGCTTTAGCCGCACCATCCCTCACATGCTGGGCATTACCTGCGGCTTCTTCGTGTTGGTGGTGGCCGTTGGTTTCGGCCTGGGCACGGTGTTTCAAACCTATCCGTTGCTTTACACCGTGCTGCGTTATGTCGGCGCGGCGTATTTGCTGTTCCTGGCCTGGAAGATTGCGCATTCCGGGCCGGTCGCCGAGGGTGAGCAGGGCGAGGGCAAGCCGATCAGTTATTTGGGCGCGGCGGCGTTTCAATGGGTCAACCCCAAGGCCTGGATCATGGCCATCGGTGCCATCAGCACCTACACGCCGATGCAGGGCTATTTCACCAATGTGATTGTGATTGCCGCGGTCTTCGCCCTGATCAACCTGCCGAGCGTTGGTGTGTGGGCTGGTTGTGGCACGCTGTTGCGCAATGTGCTGCGCGATCGCCGCTGGCTACGCCTGTTCAACTGGGGCATGGCCTTGTTGCTGGTGGCTTCCATGTATCCGTTGTTGCTTGAAAGTTTTAGCTGACGCATTGCTTCAACCGGTTGCCTGATGCCTGTTAAGCTCGACTTCAGGAGCGTTCCTACGCACTTTTAAATGAAGTTGTTCTTCTTTAACGGCCTCCGATCAGGTATTGCTATCGTTCTGAAAATTCGGCGCCGCTCATAAGGCGGCGCTTTGATATTTCCAGTGACGAGCTTCCTGATCCCGGAACACGCTCTGCGAGTCTTCTATGAATAAACGTCCGTTGTATTTCGACTACGCCGCCACCACGCCGGTGGATGAGCGGGTCATCAAGGTGATGGTCGAGTGTCTGGGTTTTAGCGGAAACTTCGGCAACCCGGCATCCAGCTCCCACGCTTTCGGTCAACAGGCCCTGCAAACGGTCGAGCACGCACGGCGCCAGGTCGCCGAACTGGTGGGCGCCCAGGCCGAGCAGATCGTCTGGACCTCCGGAGCCACCGAATCCAACAACCTGGCACTCAAGGGCGTTACCCAGGCCCGCGGTGTGTCCGGCGGACATATCATCACCAGCCAGATCGAACACAAGGCGATTCTCGACACTGCCAAACAATTGCAGGATGCCGGCGTTGCCGTGACGTATCTGGTGCCCGATGCCGAAGGCCTGATAACTCCGCAAGCAGTCAGCGAGGCGATGCGCGAAGACACCTTTCTGGTGTCGCTGATGCTGGTCAACAACGAACTGGGCACCGTCAGCGACATCCCGGCCATCGGCCAGGTGGTGCGTGATCGCGATGCGCTGTTCCACGTCGACGCGGCTCAGGGCGCGGGCAAAGTGGCGATCGACCTGGCCCGGTGGCCGGTGGATTTGATGTCGTTCTCGGCGCACAAGGTCTACGGCCCCAAAGGCATCGGCGCACTGTATGTCGGGCCTCGCGCGCAACAGCGCCTGCAGGCGCAGATCCACGGCGGCGGCCATGAGGGCGGGTTGCGTTCCGGTACTCTGGCGACGCACCAGATCGCAGCCATGGGCGTCGCCTTCGCGCTGGCGGCCGCTTCGTTCGATGAAGAAAAAGCCACCATCGTGCGCCTGCGTGAACGCTTGCTCGATCAACTGCTGAGCATTCCCGGTATTCGCGTCAATGGCAGTCCGACCCAACGCATTCCCCATACCCTGAGCCTGACCTTCAACGAAGGCGAGTTCAATTCCGCGGCGTTGAGCACCTCGATCGCGTTTTCCGCGACGTCGGCCTGCAACTCCGCCAGTAATGCGCCATCCCATGTGCTGCTGGCGCTGGGGCATGACGCGCGCTCGGCCAGTCGCACCATCCGCCTGAGCCTGGGGCGTTTCACCACCGAGCAGGATATCGACCAGGCTGCGCACCTGATCAAAACGGCCGCCGCCAGTGCTCCGGCATTCTGGGCGACAGGTCCTTAAGCGCCGACTCTGATCGGCACCAATAATGATGAAGTGGTTAGCAGGAGACATGATGAGTACGCAGCCTTCGATCAATGGATTGGTACCCCGGCGCCTGGCGCAAACCCGCGAGCTGATGAGCCGGGAGGGCATTCATGCTCTGTTGGTGCCGTCGGCCGACCCGCACCTGTCGGAATACCTGCCGGGCTATTGGCAGGGGCGGCAGTGGCTGTCGGGTTTCCATGGCTCGGTCGGCACGCTGATCGTCACGCCGGATTTCGCCGGCGTCTGGGCCGACAGCCGCTATTGGGAACAAGCGAGCAAGGAACTCAAGGGCAGCGGTATCGAGCTGGTCAAGCTGCAACCGGGTCAACCCGGCCCGCTCGATTGGCTGGCCGAGCAAACGCCTGAAGGCGGTGTCGTCGCAGTCGATGGCGCGGTGATGGCCGTGGCGTCGGCGCGTACCCTGAGCAGCAAACTCGAAGAACGCGGCGCACGTCTGCGCACAGACATCGATTTGCTGAGCGAAGTCTGGAGTGATCGCCCGAGCTTGCCGAACGAGCCGATTTATCAACACTTGCCGCCTCAGGCGACCGTCAGCCGTGGCGAAAAACTCGCCCAGCTGCGTGACGTGTTGAAAGAGCGCGGTGCCGACTGGCATTTCATCGCCACCCTCGATGACATCGCCTGGCTGTTCAACTTGCGCGGTGGCGATGTGTCGTTCAACCCGGTGTTTGTGTCCTTCGCGCTCATTAGCCAGCAACAGGCCACCTTGTTCGTCGCCCTGAGCAAAGTCAGCGCCGAGCTGCGTGCCATCCTTGAACAGGACGGCGTGACCCTGCGCGATTACAGCGAAGTGGCCGCCGCCTTGCGCGCCATACCAGGCGGCGCGAGCCTGCAAGTCGATCCGGCGCGGGTCACGGCGGGTCTGCTGGATAACTTGAACAGTGATGTGAAACTGGTCGAAGGCCTGAACCCGACCACTCTGGCCAAGTCGCAGAAAAGCCTGGCCGATGCAGAGCACATCCGTCGGGCCATGGAGCAGGATGGCGCGGCGCTGTGCGAATTCTTCGCCTGGTTGGAGGCGGCATGGGGGCGTGAACGCATCACCGAACTGACCATCGACGAACACCTGACCGCGGCCCGTACCCGGCGCCCGGATTATGTGTCGCTGAGTTTCAACACCATTGCCGCGTTTAACGCCAACGGTGCGATGCCGCATTACCATGCCACCGAAGAAGAACACGCAGTCATCGAGGGTGACGGCCTGTTGCTGATCGACTCCGGTGGCCAGTACCTGGGCGGCACCACCGACATTACGCGGATGGTGCCGGTGGGGACGCCGACTGACGAGCAGAAGCGCGATTGCACCCGCGTACTCAAAGGCGTGATTGCACTCTCCCGCGCACAGTTCCCACGGGGCATTCTGTCGCCGTTGCTGGACGCCATTGCCCGCGCACCGATCTGGGCCGAAAGCGTCGACTACGGTCACGGCACCGGCCACGGCGTCGGCTACTTCCTCAACGTTCACGAAGGCCCGCAAGTCATCGCCTATCAGGCGGCAGCCGCGCCGCAAACTGCAATGCAGCCAGGGATGATCACTTCCATCGAACCGGGCACCTACCGTCCGGGCCGCTGGGGCGTGCGGATCGAGAACCTGGTGTTGAACCGCGAGGCGGGCAAGAGCGAGTTCGGTGAATTCCTGAAGTTCGAAACCCTGACCCTGTGCCCGATCGACACCCGCTGCCTGGAACCGTCGCTGCTGACCGAAGATGAAAAGCAGTGGTTCAACGGTTACCACGCCGAAGTGCGCGAGCGCTTGAGCCCGTTGCTCGATGGCGCGGCCCTTGAGTGGTTGAACACCCGGACCGCGGCTATTTGATGGGCTTGAACTCAGGCGCTGTTTCCAGCGCCTGGCTCATGCCTGGTTATTGCGCACGCAGGGCTTCAAGGACGAAGTCCAGTCGATCCTGGCCGAAGAACAGCTGATTCCCGACAAACATGCTCGGCGCGCCAAATACACCGCGTTGCACCGCTTCCTCGGTGTTCTGCTTGAGGGCGGCTTTGACGTTCTCATCGGCGGTCAGCGCCAGCACCTCATTCGGGTCGAAACCGTTTTGCGTCAGCACGGCGGCAACGGTCGCGGGATCATCGAGGCTGCGCCCTTCCACCCACAGGGCGTGAAACAGGCAATCGATAAACGCCTGAAAGCGTTCCGGATGGCGCAATTGAATACCCGTGACTGCGCGCATCAACATCAGGGTATTGATGGGGAAGTGCGGGTTGAACTTCAGCGGCACACCATAGCGTCTGGCATAGCGATCCAGGTCCTGAAACATGTAGCGACCCTTGGCTGGAATGGTTACCGGGGAGGCGTTACCAGTGGCTTTGAAGACGCCGCCCAGCAGCATAGGTCTGTAGATCAGCTGACTATCGGTCTGCGCGCAGATTTTCGGCAGCTGGGTGTAGGCCAGGTAGGTGGCGGGGCTGCCGAGGTCAAAAAAGAACTCCACGGTTTTGCTCATGGTCGATGTGCTCTTCTTTTTGTCGTAGGGGAGGGCTTACCAGCGTTCGTTCCAGGGGCGCAGATCCAGCTCGAACGTCCAGGCGTCCCGTGGCTGGCTGTGTAAGTGCCAATAGTTTTCGGCGATGTGCTCGGGGTTGAGGATGCCGTCCTGATCCTTGGTCGCGTATTTTTCCGGAAAACTGTCGCGGATAAAGTCGGTGTCGATGGCACCATCGACCACCACATGGGCGACGTGGATGTTCATCGGCCCCAGCTCGCGGGCCATGCTTTGGGCCAGGGCGCGTATCCCGTGCTTGGCGCCAGCGAAAGCTGCAAAACCTGCGGCACCGCGCAAACCGGCGGTGGCCCCGGTGAACAGAATCGTGCCCCGTTGGCGGGTGACCATGCGTTTGGCCACTTCGCGAGCATTGAGAAACCCCGAGAAACAGGCCATTTCCCAGATCTTGAAATACTTGCGGGCGGTTTCTTCGAGAATACTGCACGGCACATTGGCGCCGATATTGAAGACAAACGCTTCGATGGGGCCGATCTCGGTTTCGATCTGCTCGACGAGCGCAATCACGTCCTCTTCTTTGCGCGCATCGCAGGCAAAGCCATGAGCCTCGCCGCCGCTGATCGTGATGGCATCTACCAGAGGCTGAAGTTTGTCTGCGCTGCGACGCGTGACGCAGGCGACGTAACCTTCCCGGGCAAAACGCTTGGCGATGGCGCCGCCGGTGGCATCGCCTGCGCCGACGACCAATACGATTTTCTTGTTATTGATAGCGGTGGTCATGGATGTCGCCCTTTGCTGAACGGTCAGTGACTGACGAACGTTAGCAGCATCCCGGGCAAAGCGCCTACCGAGCTAAGCAAACCCGATAGGCGTGGAAGGTTATTTGCAGATGACGATCATACTGCGGCTGGTATAGCCGGCGGGGTTAAGGCCAAACGGATAATCTCCGGGTTCTTCGACCGCATCCCCTGACTTGGCGATCACCTTGTAACCCTTGGGCGCGCACGAATTGGCAGCGCTGGCGTAGCACTTGTCCCAGGAGGACGACAGTCCCGAACAGTTGATATGCAGTCCTTTCTTGCCGTGTTTGATCTGGGTTTGCGAGGTCGCCGCGCAGCCCGCAACTGCAAGCACGGCGATCAGTATCAAAATTCGTTTCATTGCTGTCCTTATAGAGGCCCCGGATCTTCGTGCCCGGGTCTGCCTGCATTCGCTTTTGCTTGAAGCGTTCTGATATCCCTATCTGAAAAAATCCATGTCTGACACTGAGTTACGTGACCTAAACATGGCCTAATTGAGCGGCAAATACCAGACCTTCGTCAAATCTCGTATCAATCCGCCGCAACTGCGGGCTTGGCGGTGCTCCCCATGGTCATGGTTGCGCCGACGGACGCCAGGATGATGCACAGGATTGCCATCCACTGTGACAGGGAAAGGTATTCATGGAGGAACAACAGGCCGGACAGTGCACCGAACGCGGGTTCGATACTCATCAATGTGCCGAAGGTCCGGGCCGGCATCCGTGTGAGGGCGACCATCTCCAGGGTGTAGGGCAGGGCAGTGGACAGAATCGCGACCCCGATGGCCACGGGAATCAGCGAGGGTGTCAGCAGCGCAGCACCAGCATGGACGATACCGATGGGGGCTACGAACAGTGCAGCAATCATCACGCCCAATGCGGCGGTCTGCACGCCATTGTCGGCACCGGCCTTCTGGCCGAACAGAATGTACAACGCCCAGCAGACACCGGCGCCAAGGGCATAACCTGCGCCAACCAGATCAATGCCTGCACTCGTGGCGCCAGTCGGAATCAACAGCAGTAAACCTACTGCTGCCAGAGCGATCCACAGAAAGTCGATCGCCCGACGTGAGGCATAAATAGCAACCGCTAATGGGCCGGTGAACTCCAGGGCTACCGCGATACCCAGAGGGACAGTGTTCAAGGACATATAGAAGAGGAAGTTCATGCCGCCCAGCGCCATCCCATAGACAATTACCGTGCGCAGGGACTTTACGGTGAGCTTCGCTCGCCATGGGCGTAATAGCAGCAGCATGATCACGCTGGCGAAGATCAGCCGCAGGGTGGTGGTCCCTTGAGCGCCAATAACCGGGAAGATGCTTTTGGCCAGGGAGGCTCCGGACTGGATCGATGCCATGGCTATCAAGAGCAGGCCTACCGAGAACAGGGTCGAGGCAAGGCTGCGGGGGTGATCATTCATTGCGTGGCATCGTCCGAGGTGAGAAACGAGAGTAGTGCGTTATGTGTTGGGCAATATACTGCGCATTCGTCGCGATTGCGTCTATATATAAGCAGGGATTTTGAACATCCTGATAGAAAAGCGTAATCAGGGGTTGACGGCAGATTCTGGACGTCTATAATTCGCCCCACTTCCGGCGCAGTCGAAACGGAAAACTCCTTGGTAAACAACGAGTTACGCAGTTTTCGACAGCGATTACGCTTCAGTTCATCGAAGCCAGAAGGAGTTAGTAAGGCAGGATGTTGTCGCCTTATTAACGATTCGATCTTCTCGGTCGAAAGCGGAGAAAAAGAGGTGTTGACAGCAGCGACTAACGCTGTAGAATTCGCCTCCCGCTAACGAGAGATCGGAAGCGCAAGTGGTTGAAGTTGCTGATGTTTCTTACGGGAAACTTTGAAAACTTCTGAAAATAACCGCTTGACAGCAACAGAGGCTGCTGTAGAA